>JAKATW010000141.1 GCA_021827945.1 Thermoplasmata archaeon | reverse complement strand
TATGAGGAATATTGCTGACAAACACAAACTTTACTCTAAATTATCAATGTGAATAATGTAGTACCTCACTTCCCAACTTCTACTTCTTCATATAGGTCAAGTATAAATTTTACAAGTTTTTCCTTTATTTTATTGTCGTCTCTCGTATTCGCTATGACGCCTATGCATAAAAGGTCCCAAAGCTCTTTCCTCTTTTGGAATTTTGGAATATAAGCGATTAACTCATCTCCTTCAATTTCTACCCTCATTTCCTTAACCTCATCGGTTCTTTCCTTGGTCAAAATTTGGGCACCGAAATCATCAAGTAGCCGCTGTTCAACCTGCTCACTTCTCTTTTCTATCTTGGCTTTTCTTGTATTGCTCCTTCTTCTTTTCACTTTTGGAACTATCGCGTCTCTTTTGTTATCTTTAAAGGTTTGATTTTGGTCTTGTTGAAATTGCTTTTCCTGTTCCTCCTTTGAAGTTTCGGGCTTTGACGGGGCAGGTTTTGGTGGAGCGTCCCCTCTGATTGTGTTAACAAGGTAGTTTCGCAAGTATCTGTACATGTTACTGCCTTCAAACAGGCCTTCTCGATCCAGGTTGACGATTTGTTGAAATCCTTTGTCCAAGTAAACTTCAACAAACGATTGCTGAAATACCAAATAGGCGTCGACAAAGAACTTCATCGGGTCTCCAAATTCATTGCCTAGCGCTACGTTGAATACTCGATACAGAAGCCCGCTAAATTCGCTTGGTTGAATTCTCTTATTTTGGTGGTAGTAGTAACCTCTAACTGAAGTTTCTTCATAAACACCGTCATCGTTTAGGACCTTGTCATCTCTTGGTGGAAGTAAATAAACATATGGATCAAGGTCTTCGAAATCGACCGAATCTGTCACATCTTCTAATACGGGATAAATGAACGGTTTGTATATTTTGAAAGAATTCCTTAGCCTTGATCTACCGTCAAGACCTTTGACGTAGATATTAGCAATGACATTAAAATTGAATGATTTTGGTTTATTACGTAATTGATCGTACTCCTTTGTGTCCGTCCCTGGTATTTGATACTCTTTTCCGTTTAGTTTTATGATTTTTCTTACTGGTCCGTCTGGTAAATATTCAACCGGAGCCATGGTGCCAACATCTGCAATCAACTTATCAATCACTGCCACGTTTGCGAGCTTTCCTTGCTGTTGAACGTTATATACAAAGAGCTCAAAGTATTCTTCGTAGCTTTCTTTCCCTCTTATGTAGTTATATAAGTAAGAAGTGCTAAGAGTGGGCACTATGTTCTCAAGAAAAGGAGGAGTGAATTCACTTATCTCTATTTCTGTATAGCTTTCGTCATTGTTCACATCTCTGGAATAAAGCTCAACATTACCTAACTTAGATTTGTCCATAGATTCTGATCTCTGTATTCTATCTTTGAAAAATGACAACGATATCTTAGCTGTATACTCTTTTTGTTCGCCTCTTTTCTTGGTTCTAACGACGAATCCAGTACATGCAGATGCAACAGAAAGCATACCAATTCCCATTCTACCAATGATCGGCCTCAATTTGCAATCTGGGTTTTCTGATGTCGAAGGCTTATCTTTTCCACTACTGCCAATGTGAGTAAAAACTTCGTAGAGAGTGTCGAGGGTCATTCCAGCCCCATTATCTCTAATAACAATTTTCTCGAATTCAAACTGAGTAGACTTAAATGTTCCGAGATAGAAATCTACATTCACTTCTGTTGCACACGCGTCAAAGGAGTTGCTAATTAGTTCCTTTATGGAGCTGCCCGGGCTCCTATAGAGTCCTGCAGAGATGTGCTTTATAACTTGAGCTGCTACCTGTAGCGAGATTGAATCCAGAAGAACTTCTTCAGATTCTTTATCACTCATTGGGTCCACTTCCCTTCTTTCTCTGAATACTCTTTAAAAATCTCAAAAATTCCATTAACTTCATTAAAAAGTTGATATGCATCGTATTGCTGACCATGAATAATTTTCGAAGACGTGTCGTAGACAAGTTTAAGCTTCTCCCATTGTTCTTTCTTAAACCGTCGATTTTTCGTTGCTCTACTCCTGTAAAATTTCTTTAAGGTATCGTTTATGTGACCCCTTAATCCATTACTTTTTGGATCTATACCCATCAGTGTTAAAAACAGATTCTTAACAGTTATCATCATAACTGCTTCTGAAGCAAGATCAGTCTTGTCCTTTTCCACCTTCATATATAGTTTCTTTAAATTTCTCTTTCCTAGATATTTGATAATACCTGGCGATAAGTAATTTAATTTCAAAAAATCTTCAATCAATACTCTGATCGCTGTAGCAGCACCATATGCATGCTTAATAGAAACAAATCCGATAAATTGCCAAAACTGTTCTTGATCTAACGAACGAAATGACAATACGGTCGCCCTATAATTGTCCACGAAGATCGAAAGGACTTTCTGTTCCTGCCCTACTTTTAGGGTAATATCTCCGTCACTTCCTGTCTTTTCGACGCTGAATCTTGCAAAATGTTGCGAGTCACAGACAAGGTCAATATACTCAAAGTCAATGTTGCCGTTTGTAACTTCATAACAAGCATATTTGTCTACTTTAGAATTGAGGCAGCTGAGTTCGCTGATTTGATTTCCGATTTTAATTTGAGTCACTTAACCGACCTTCCTTCTTCCCCCTCTCCGCCAGTTTACTGGCTCTTTCCAGTTTAATTTCGAGTCCTTCCATCACGGGCCTTGTGGTGTAATTCATGAGATCGTCTAATCTATTTCTAGTTGCTGAACTCTTTTCTCCAGCAGGAGAGATCAAGAAACACTTATTTTGAGAAGTCATATTACTTATCTTTCTCTTTCGTCTGCCGCTTGACGCCACCCAGACCGGATTCTTTTTTTAAACCATTCAACGCAAAGTTCACAGCGTGTGAAACAGAGGCAAACCTTTTCTTATCTACCTCCACTTCAACCCATTCTAAAAGCTCCTCATCAATCGAAACAGACACTTTAATTTTCATTACGGAGGAGGAAGAAATATTGGTTTAAGCGTCTTTCTGCTTAAAAGTAAGTATAAGTAAGGAAAAGTAGGAAGTTATTTATGCCAGTAGTGTATACTAAAGTAGGTGAAAGTAGTATGATAAAAATTAGTATCTCTATAGCGGATGAACAGAATTCCTTCCTAGATGATCTCGTTAAAAGGGGAAAAGCAGCAAATCGATCTCATGCCGTCAGATTGTGCATTACGACTTTGGTTGATTTGGATACGAATGGGGGATTTAAGTTATGAACGAAAATATTGAGAATAAATTGATTGAATTCGAGGACTGGATGTATGGACGTAACTTCTCTGCTTCAACCATTGAAGATGCTGTTAGGAAGATCCGTTTCTTTTCCAAATCCATAGACTTGGAAAATAGAGAGAGTGTCCACGAGTTTCTTAAGGAAGCGAGAAGAATGGGGGCCACTAAGCAGAAGATCAACGGATATATTAAGTACCTTAACAGGTGGATACTATTCAGGGGATGGGATACTTTTGAGTATATTCCAGGAACAAAAAAGAAATTCACCATAAATAGGTACGATGCCAATGAGGTAAAGCTATTACTTGAAAGATCGAAAGGTGAAACCCTGGAAGACAACAGGGACCATACGATGATTATCCTTGCACTCAACACAGGATTGAGGGCAAGCGAGATCGCCAACTTGAAAGTCAAGGATATTCATGAGAACTATTTGACAGTTGAGAGGGGGAAAGGCGAGGAGAATAGGGATGTTTACCTTGATTCCTTCACATTTGAGAGCATAAGAAAATGGCTACCCTTAAGGAATCACCAGAACTTGAATTACGTATTTACAACCAGGAAGGGAAAGATAACCTCGTCTTACATGGAGAACCTTTCCAAGAGGATCCGGGAGAGAACAGGAGTTAAAGGCTTCAAGTGGCATAGATGCCGTCACACATATGCCGTTAAACTGGTCATGGAAAACATGGACCTTCAAACCATCAGTCAAATGCTAGGCCACGAGAGACTCGATACAACAGCCATCTATACAAAACTGGACTCAGCAGAGGCCATAAGACGAATGCACGACCAAAACCCGAAACTATTCAAAGAGGATAAAATGTTCAAATCCCCCAAATCCTACGACATTGTCAATGGACTGGCGGGGATTTGAACCCCGGGCCTCCTCCATGCCAAGGAGGCGATCTTCCACTGATCTACCAGCCCAAATCGCTTAACGCACCCCAGAATATACCGAAAGGTTGTCTATTCCTTCTTTCGTTATTCGTTTACTGACATTTCACGAGGAGAAATATAGTTCTCTGCTTCGTTTCCTCATGAACTCGGTGCACATTGACGGACAGCCCATCTGCATCTAACGTCATTATAAATAGCCTTTGGCTTACGGGGAAAAATACTGTGTAAGAGCAAAAGCAACGGTATGAATACGACTCTGTTTATTTGGTCCAGAGTTCACTTTGATTACCATATTTCCTCTAAAGTGCATCACTTTTTCGACATTTGGATATCAAATTCAACGATGACCGTTTGCCGGTATTGTGACGGCATAAATTTATAGAGTTCGATACTACCCTCTCAATGGGAAATTTCGTCAGCGATTTCATAATCATGACAAAACCACGAGTCTGGGTGTTTCTCCTGATAACAGGAATTGCTGGTGAAGTGTTCGCCCTCAGCATACATAGGAGTCTTGATCTGATTGGATTTCTCTATGTGGCGGTGTACATCGCACTGGGACTGATGGGGGCCGAGTCGATATCTAACTATTTCGATCTATCCATTGACAAGAAGATGAAGAGAACGATGAACAGAGCACTCCCATCAGGAAGGATGAAGCCAAGTATAGCACTCTATGGTGGCCTTATCCTTATTACCGCAACACTCGTCATGGCGATTTTTAGATCCTTCTGGTCCTTCGCATTTATGGCAAGCGGCATTTTCGACTACGTGATAATATATTCCCTAATTTCAAAAAAGAGAACCTCCTGGAACATTATACTGGGAGCGTACTCAGGGGGAGCTCCTCTACTTGCAGGTTTCTATGCATTTACATCTTCATACAATGTAGTCGCATTCTTGATGTTCCTGACAATATTTATATGGACCCCTCTCCACATCTGGTCCCTCTCTATCAAATACAGGGAGGACTATGCAGCAGCGTCTGTCCCGATGCTCCCCGTGAACCGTACGACAAAACAGTCTATGCGGATACTCTTCCCAATTGCATTGCTGGCAGTAATTGTCACGATTCTGACCGGGTTCGAATTCAGGTCTTATTTTACCTTCTACGTGGGAATCGGGGTCTTCGCGATCTATGTGCTTCTGGGACTCTCTCTATTGACATCTTATCTTAGGGCTCTGGTGGACCCAGATAAGCGCATCATGAAACTCTTCGTTTCAACCAACATATTCATCGGAATCTTTTTTGTGATTATAGCCTTGTTATCAATTCTAATCCCATTCATTGGTTTATGAACTGGAGAGCCATTCGATTGAGTTCTCATCAAAAATCATTTGAGAATTATTGCCACTCATACATTCCCGTGTCAATAAGAAATTGTATGGACTTCTTAACACCTTCACGCAAATGATAATCTAGGGTAGATCTTTTAATGCTCATGTCTCTTGCCATCTCCTCAAGGTTGATATTCTTAGGATAATTGAAATAACCACTGGACCAGGCTGTTTGCATCACTTCAGTTTCCCTTTGAGTCAGACGGGGATAAGTAGGAAGTACCGTATCGCTCACTTTTGTGACATCAAATAGGTGTACCGTTCCCATCTCGTCGAGTTGATCTCTGAGCTCTTCAAATTCCGTTCTGCGACCGAATGGGAATAGTACTGTGAATTCCTCGAGGTTCTTATGTCCTTTAGTCGAGATAAAAAATCCAAGGCGATCATTGATAAGTTTTCTTATTGATGAACTGTAGTCTTCGAGGGTGAGGATGTACCTGATCTTATTGAAATGTCTGTCTTCTCTATTAAAATATACTACTCCATAGACTTCTTTGTTCTTCTTGACTTTGTACACAAATTGATCCAGATAATATCCATCCTTGCACTCGTCATGATTACAACTAATTTTGGTAAGTTCAGCGCGCACGTAACTTCCATTAATATTAGCAAGGAAATAGAGTAGAGGTTTTGCAGAAACATCAAATTCCTTGCACAGCATTGACCAGTCTTCGCTATGCTCAATCAATAAATGGAGTCGGTAAAACATCTAGATCGCAGTAATCGATCTATTACTTATAGTTAAATTTTCTGCATTGAGGTTATTTGAATAAATAACATTCAGTATTTTCACCAATCTTAAAAACATTTTCCGAATTAAAATCATTTCTAGATGGAGAGTGGAATAAAATGGTAGAACCGGACCACCACAAAATTCGAAATATTTACATAAAGTTCACTTTCTGAGTTCTAGGAGTATTTTGGAAGACTTAATCGCTACCAGTTTCATTGGACATATGTTTCAAATCTTAGAGCTGTCAGGTAGTTTGAAAGCACTTAATTGAGATTATTCTGATGTATCTCACGTCATTTTTGTTCAATTATATTGAAGTGCACCATCTTACATGTAAGAAAATAAGACTAATTATAAAGACAGTTTGATATATACTATGACCAATGAACTTAATAGAAGTGGTCTGTCTTTTTGGCAGCTGGTTTTTTGGGCAGTAGCTGTTATGTTCCCAGCTTCAGCTTTTGCAATCACCGGGTCAACTGCAATGGCTTATTCCGGCCCAGTTGCTCCAATGGCTTTCTTGATCGGGGGAATAATGTTGCTTGCTGCTATAGTCTCAGTTTATTATTACAGCAAGAAGGTTGCAACACCTGGAGGTTATTACAAATTCGTTGAAAGGAGTGTTCCAAACAAATACTTTAGTAAAACAGTGGGATTCCTACAGATCTTGTACATGTCAAGCGCGATGCCATTTACTAGCATATTGGGGGGTTGGTTACTTTGGTCTGCCCTGATGGCACTCTTCAACATTTCTCTTCCACTTTACGTGGTCATTCTTGCATCATTAATAGGACCGGTACTCTATCTGGTTGTTGGTTACAGGTCTGTGTCGGTCGGCGGCAATCTAGCCATTATTATATCAATGTTCGAAATTGCGATTTTTGGGGCAATTAGCATAGCCCTGATAGCGATAAGCCCTAACAACAATATATCATATTTCAACATTGGAAACTCCTGGGGGGGTCTCTCTGGTTTCTTCACAGCAGTAGTAGTTGGTGGATTCATGAGTTATTCTGGTTACGGTGGGATAGTAATGTTCGGAGAGGAAACAAAAACTCCGTTCAGGACTATAAAGAATGCTATTGTTGCAGCTGCCGTAATAATTATTGGAATTGAAATTCTTGAAGTTTACTCTGTAGTTTCAATTGCTGGTTCCTCCCTAAGTACTGCGCTTTCCTATTTTTCACCAGGATTTTACTTCACGGAGAAATACTTGGGCGGCGGTGTACTATTAGTCTCGTTCATCGTCATTGAAATTGCTCAAATAATGGCGCCAGTTTTTAATGGCTCACAAACTGCAAGAATATTCCTTTCCCTATCGAGAGATAGAGTGTTACCGGAGTCTCTGTCTCGAGTACATCCGAAGTACAAAAGTCCGTATGTCGCAGTATTGACAATTTTCACCTTTACCGTTGTCTTGACGGTTTTATCTTTGATAGTCTTTGTACACTTCTATGGAATGAATGATGGAACGTTTTACGCGTGGCTTTTGTTCGGAACCTTCCTGTCCGTCCTCTGGTGGCTGTATCATCTAATAGTCAATCAGACTCTTGCTTTCCTCTACAGGCGTTTGACTGAATTAAAGATTCTTCCACACATTATTGTACCTACGATATCATCGATACTCTTCTTGATTGGTGGCTATTATTCCGTTCTAGGTCTGGCTTGGCCGATTTCTCTAGTCTACTATGTTATTCCTATCTGGGTGGTATTTGGAATAATCTTCACTTATATAAACAGAAAGAAGATACTGACGGACAAACCCTTAGAAATTGAGAAGGCGTCGGCAGGAAAGTGATAAATCTTGAAAATGTCTTCCACACTTGAAGCTGATGTCCTCGTCGTAGGAGGAGGAGGTGCGGGTTTACGAGCAGCCATTGAAGCAGGAGATCATGGGTCAAGGGTTATCCTCATAAGTAAGGGAGAAGCCGCCAAATGTGGGGCATCACCTATGGCAGGAGCAGACCTAACTCTTGACGGAAAGAGTCTAAACGAGCTAGGTTTCAAGGGAGTAGTAACCGACAACAAGGAGAAATTCTTCAACGATATTATAACTCAGAGCTACTTCTTAGGAAATCAGAAATTAGTGAAGAGATATGTAGAAGATGCACCAAAGGTGGTCGAGGAATTGATAGATTGGGGGATGAGAGTGGACTATGATGAGGAACGCGCAATTGACACTGAAGGATTCAACATCACCCACACTCTGCTGAAGAAAGCCGAGGAGCTGAATGTGAAGCTTATCAACGATGTCATGTTCTTGGAACTGTTAACTTCAAGGGGGACAGTTTCTGGTGGTATAGGTCTAAGAGTACTGACAGGAGAGTTCATTATATTCAAGGCCAAGGCGGTGGTCATAGCAACAGGGGGCTGGCACAAAGCTTACATATACAATGCAGGTTCACGTGAGCTTGCAGGCGATGGTCTTGCAATAGCCTATAGAGCTGGAGCCTCTCTTGGAAATATGGAATTTGTGACTTTCTGTTGTAACGTTACTCATTGGCCGCCTATCTGGAATGGAAGTATTTTCACATACATACTTCACTCCATGGTGGGAGGAGAGCTTGTTAATACTAAAAATGAAAGGTTTCTAGACGCGTATGACCCAGAAGTAGTAAAGATTGGAACATCGACGGAGTGGAACAAGAGTTTCGTATCTATTGCTACTTACCAAGAGATCCTCAATGGGAATGGTACTACTCACTCTAGCATCCTCTACACGCTGAAAGGTGTTTCAAAAGAGAAAGCATTCGCCAATGTTGAGAAAATCTATCCGAAATGGAGATACAAGGGCACAGATTTTTCAAATCTGAAAGATAAATTAGTACATGGTTCCGGGGTAGAGGTTGGGCCATCTGCTGAGTATTTTGAAGGTGGAATTGTTATCGATGAAAAATTCTCATCTACTCTCAATGGACTTTTTGCAGCAGGCGAAGCGACCATGAGCATTTTTGGAGCAAATAGGGTGGTTGCTGCGACCACAGAAATGCTTGTTGAAGGCGCAATTGCAGGTGGAAGTGCAGCTACTTATGCAAATGGAAAAGAGTTCAAGGAGTTGGATCAAAATCAGATTCAGGAATTCGAGAAGAAAATCGATGGTATTCTCTCTAGGAGGGGGGGGAATAAACCATCTAGTCTTTTGAAGCGAATTCAGACGGAAACATACAGTAATTTGGGACCCATAAGGACGGAAAAGGGACTGGAAGAATACCTAGAATTCATAGAGAATGCGAAGGAAGAGTATAGACACACTTGTCTACAGGATGTTTCTTCCCTCAAGTACAATAAGGAATTGATTGAAATTCTGGAGCTGGAGAATATACTGACCATCTTGGAATTATCTGCTAATGCAGCCTTGATAAGGACAGAAAGCAGAGGAGTTCATTATAGATCCGATATTCCAATCACTGACAATGACAATTGGTTAAAGGAGATCATATTCAAAAGGGACAAGAATAGTTTCAAGACAGAAACAAGGTCTGTGGATTTTGACAGTATAAGACCACCTGAAGGGAAACTCCCCTATTTTGATATGATGAAGATGATGATGAAATCTCACTCTGACACCCCAGGGGCACACTGATAGGTGAATAAAATGGAAAAGAAATTGGTTACGATTAAAATTGCCAGAAATGAAAATTCCCACGGATCTAAGACAAATTACCAGAGTTATCAAATACCACTACAGGAAGGAATGTCAGTATTGGATGCTCTTGATTATATCTATGAGAACCTTGACAGTACCATTTCTTATTATAGCCATACCGCTTGCAAGATTGGTATATGCAGCAATTGTACAGTGTCGGTTAACGGAAAGGTATCACTAGCCTGTCAAACGAAAGTTGATACTGATCTAGTTGTTGAACCAGTAAAGAATTTAAAAGTAGTAAAGGATCTAGTCTATCTCAGAAAGGGAGAGTCAGAATAAGGATGTGTTTGATGTGAACAAAAATAGAAGTGTCGATATTGAGAGGGCAAAGGAGGACATTGCGATAACTAGCAGAAGGATCGCGTTGCTTCACCTTGCGTATGCAGAGACTCTGGTGAGGGAGCTTGGAGAGAAGAAGGGCGAAGAGGTGATTTCCAAGGCAATCAAGGAATATGGCAGGAAAATCGGAGAGAAGACAAGGGAAGAGGTCGAGAAGATGGGACTCACCAATAGACCAGAGAACTTTGACAAGGGCAGATATTATGGATTGCCTGAATTCGGTATGCATGATAAGGTTGAGGAATTTGAGAAAGACGGTGAAAAGAGAGAGGCCGCTTATGGGTGCGTGCTAGCGAAAACTTGGAAGGAGCTAGGCCTGGATCACCTTGGAAGGATGTACTGCTACGTCGATATTGCAAAATATATGTCCTACAATCCCAATTATAAGCTGCAACACCTCAAGGCAATACCCGATGGTGACAATTTCTGTGAGTTCGCACTGAGAAAGACCACGAAGAAGGAGAGGGAAGACTTTGCGAGCGAGGAAAATAACTGGTTTTACATAGATAAGTGACCTATGTCTTCAACAGAAGTGGGACGATGAAAACAATTCAACTATATCTCGAGGATTCATATCTTAGAGAACTGGATGCGGAGGTGTTTGAGATTCGAGATGGAGTGATACTGGACAGAACCATATTCTATGCCGCATCCGGAGGACAGCCATCCGACCTTGGAACAATGGAAGGGACTAGAAAATATGAGGTGACGGAAGTGACCAAGCTGGACGAGATTGTGCATAGGACAGATTTCCAGCCGACAGTGGGAGAGAAGGTCAAGCTGAAAATCGACTGGGAAAGACGCTACCTGCTCATGAGACAACATACCGCAATTCATGTTGTATCATCTATAGCAATGAAGGAGTTTGGAGCAATGATAACTGGTAACCAGATAAACCAAGACTACTCACGGATAGACTTCAATTTCAAAGACTGGAACAGTGAAATTTCCAAGTCACTGCAGACGAGGGTCAACGAAGAGCTTAGAAAAAATCAAGAAGTGACAGTTCTCTCGATGAAGAGAGATGAAATCTTGAGAATGGAAGGTGCACTGAAGGTCGATCTACGACTCCTTCCTTCAACCGATACTCTCCGCGTTGTCAGGATAGGTGATATCGATATCCAGCCAGATGGCGGAACTCATGTCAAGAACACTTCTGAGGTTGGCGAAATAGAGATTTACAAGATCGAAAATAAGGGAAAGAATAACAAGAGAATGTACTTCTCCATTCACAAGTGAAACTGCGAAAAGAAACCTTTCTCATTCTTGAACTGTTCGAGCAGCTCCCGCTGCTTCTTTGATATCTTCTTCGGAAGAGCTATCTTTGCCTTCAGTACTATGTCAGCGTTAGCCCTGCCGCTCTTCCTCTGGATACCTTCTCCCTTCAGGACTATTCTCTCCTCTGGTTGAGTCCCTGCTGGTATGTCCACCTCCCTCTCTCCCCTCAACAGTTGGACCTTTACTTTTCCACCCATAATGGCGTCTATAAAGTCTACCTGAATGTCCTTCTCCAGGTCGTCATTATCTCTTCTGAATTCCATGTAATCGATGTCAAACTTTATTCTCAAGTCTCCGGAGCCACCGGGTCTGTAGTTCCCCTTATCCCTCAGTATGTAAACCTCTTCTTCATGGATGCCAGGAGGCGGTGAAATGTCTATCTTGTCCTTTTTTCTGGTATATCCGGATCCTGAACAGACGTGGCATACCTTTTCTGGAACCTTTCCCCTTCCATTGCATGTCCTGCAGACTTCAGTGGTCCTGAAGACAATGAACCCCTGATTGGAGGATCTCTCCACGTATCCGCGTCCCCTGCACGTGGGGCATGTCAGGAGCTTCTTTGTTGACGAGCCAGTCCCATTGCACTCTTCACACTTCATTTCCCTGAAGTAGTACACCTCGATCTTTTCGCCCCTCGCTATCCGCCTTATGTCTATGGGAATCTCTACGTAAACGTCTTGTCCCCTCAGTTCCCTCTGCTGACCCGAGAACCCACCGAACGGGTTCCCAAATCCTCCACCCCCAAAACCGAACTGGGAGAACAGGTCTCCGAATATATCCTGGATATCCTGGTAGTGGTGGAACTGATTCCAGTCAAATCCTCCCTGGAACTTTACTCCTTCCTCCCCGTACTGATCGAAACGTGCCCTCTTCTGATCATCCATGAGGATTTCATATGCTTCGCTGATCTCTTTGAATTTTTCCTCTGCCTCTTTCTTGTTCTGGGGGTTCAGATCTGGATGGTACTTCTTTGCTAGGTCCCTGTATGCCTTCTTAATATCGTCCTTGGACGCCTTTCTATCTACTCCCAGTACAGCGTAATAATCCTTACCCATTCACATCAAGAGCTCATTGTTCCTTATTTTCTTTATCTTCGTGAATTTCAGTCTCTCCAGGATTTGCGCTTGAAGAAGTTTCGGCTTCCGGCGTGGACTGTTTTTCATCGGATTTGACGTTCTTGTACATGTACTCTCCGATCTTCTGTATCTCTTTCGTCAGTATTTCCATCTTCTCCTTTATGGAATAGATATCCTTCTTCTGTATCTCATCCTTAAGGTCCTTCAGCTTGCCGTTGATGTTGTCCTTGATATCCTGGGGTATCTTCTCCCCATAATCACTGAGTGTTTTTTCAGTAGTGTATACCATTGTTTCGGCATTGTTTAACGTCTCGATCTCTTCCTTCTTCTTCTTGTCTTCCTCTTCAAACTTCTTTGCTTCCTCTTTCATCCTGTTTATTTCTTCCTTGCTGAGTTTTGTGCTTGATGTTATGGTTATGCCACGCTGCTTGTTCGTAGCCATGTCTTTTGCGGCGACATTAAGAATTCCGTTCGAGTCTATATCGAACGTCACCTCAATCTGTGGCATTCCTCTAGGTGCGGGAGGAATCCCGTCCAGCATGAACCTTCCGAGAGAGGTGTTATCCCTCGCCATCGGCCTTTCTCCCTGAACTATGACAATTTCTACTGCAGTCTGATTGTCCGCAGCTGTCGAGAACACTTGTGACTTCTTTGTAGGGATCGTTGTGTTCGCCGCAATCAAGGGAGTGGCTACCCCCCCTAGAGTTTCAATGCTCAGAGTGAGAGGAGTGACATCCAGCAACACTATTCCTTTCACCTCTCCTGCTAAGACAGCTCCCTGGATCGATGCCCCGATTGCCACGCATTCCATCGGATCGACACCACTCTCCACTTTCTTGCCCATTATGTCCTCTACAAATTTCTTGACGATAGGCATCCTGGTTGGCCCTCCAACCAGTATCACTTTGCTTATGTCCGAAGAGGTGAGTTTTGCTCCCTTCAGTGCTTCTTCAATTGGTTTTTTTGCCCTGTCGATAGTTGGCCTGACAAGATTCTCAAGGTCTGCCCTGGTCATAGAGATCAGCAGGTGCTTGGGGCCATCTGCGCCGCTTGTAATGTATGGAAGGTTAATCTCTGTAGAAAGCGATGTTGAGAGCTCGATCTTTGCCTTTTCAGCCGCATCCTTGAGCCTGATGTATGAATTCTTGTCTTTCCTAAGATCTATCCCGTTTTCTTGCTGGAACTTTGATGCGAGGTAGTTGATCACTGCCTCGTCCATGTCAGTTCCACCTAGTTTAGTGTCTCCAGACGTTGAAAGTACCTCGTACACGCCTGAGCTGAATTCCATTATGGTGACATCCAGTGTTCCACCCCCGAGATCGAAAACCATTATTCTGTGTTCTCCCTCAGTCTTGTCTAGGCCATATGCAAGTGCGGCTGCCGTGGGTTCGTTGATGATCCTGACCACTTCCAGTCCGGCTATGGCACCAGCATCCTTTGTCGCTTGCCTCTGGTTATCGTTGAAATATGCTGGGACAGTTATGACTGCCTTGGATATCTTCTCGCCCAGGTACTTTTCAGAATCGTCCTTTATCTTCTGGAGTAGGAAGGCTGATACCTGCTGAGGAGAGTATTCCTTACCTCTGACCTTGAACTTGTAGTCTTCGCCCATTCTCCTCTTGAAAGCGTATATGGTCCCCTCAGCGTTCGTCAGTGCTTGTCTTCTTGCAGGCTCTCCAACCAAAAGTTCTCCGCTCTTGGTAAATGCAACGTAGCTCGGGAATGCCTTTCCTCCAATTGTCGTCCCCTCTGAACTCGGTAGAACGACAGGTTTGCCCGCTATCATAACGGCTGCTTGCGAATTGCTTGTCCCTAGATCTATACCTAATATTTTTTCCATTTTATTCACCTCTATTGAGAATTACTAACTCTGGCCTGATTACTCTGTCTCCGATTGCATATCCTTTCCTTACCACCTTTTTGATGGTATTGACCTCTCCACCGTCCTCCAGTCCTATCGCCTCATGCCTGTTTGGATCAAATTTCATGTCGTCGTTTATTATCACTAATCCTTCTTTCGAGAGTACAGTCTCTATCTGCTTCCTTAAAGCGAGGGTCCCCTCGTCCTTCACGTTGTCCAGACTGTCTAGTACTGGCAACAACTCTTTTATGATCCTCTCAGAGGCATAGTTTGAGAGCTTCAGAGATTCCTCTGCGACTCTTTTCTGGAAGTTCTCAAGATCTGCAGAGAATCTAAGATTCTGTTCTTTCATTTCTCTTATGGTCTTCTCCTTTTCGACTATGTCTTCTTCAAGCACCTTCACCCTATCGGAACATTCTGATAGGGATTGCTTAAGAGACCGGTAATAGGAGACATTTGGCACTTTCCCTAATTTTGCACTTCTATAAATATGTTATCATCGATTGGTTGTGTACTTAAAATCCTCACAAAAATACAACATCTTGCGGTTAAAGACTTGAGAAACAGGGCTTTCACTTGAGTATATTCGTCACAGACCACGCCCTTCATTCTTTTCCATGAAAGCACACGCTGGGAAGTCGCTTAATAGCTACTCACCAGCTCTTTCCCGGACACATCATTACTCAACTTGTCGAAGACGGGACCTTGATGATTTTACTTGAGATAGTGAACTTAACTCCGGAACGCTCCAGCATGATTGATATGTGACAGTACTTCTTGTGGCTCAGTGAAATTGCACTGTCCAAACTCTTCTTCCTCACGTCTCCTTGGACTATATATTCCATCGTGACTTCTGTAAAAACCTTAGGAAACTCAGGTGCCCTCTTCGCATCCGCTCTCACTTCGAGACCCACTACATTTTCTCTTTTCTTTTTCAGGATAGACACAACGTCCATCGCACTGCATCCACACATAGCCCCCAATAGAAGCTCGGTCGGAGAACTGCCCTTCTGGGATTCCACACTATCAGCGTGATCTAGGATAGTATAATGCCTTGAGTCTCCTGAGACCAGAAAAGTGTAATTCCCAACCCATTCTACCTTTGCGCCCATTTCCTGCGATATAAAAAAGATATTAATTCTTATGGAATAAAATAGAAAGTGCGATAGAAATCGAATACAGACTTTACTTTTGACATATCAGGAATGAAAGTCCTTTTTCCCTTCTCCTTACGTTATATCTATGAAATGACTCGTGACGTTTATGGTCAAACTAAAATTCCGGTAAATTAGATTGGATGATGGTGATGAATTAAATTCGCACGTAAATGTGTGAAGTGATCCTCTATATCCTAAAAAAATTAATTTTGATTAATTAGGTTAAATAAATTGCTAAAATAGTGCTGCATTTATAAAAAGGCTTATCTAGGTACTTCGTCTAAAGAAGTTGGAATAGGAGGAAATTTTAAATGACAGATAATCAAAAAGATAATCAACAACCCGCATCCCCTCCAACACCTACGCTACCTAAAAAACAAGGATCTCGCAACACCAAGTGGTATGCGATAATTGTCGTTCTGGTAGTAATTATCGCAGCCTTCGGAGTTCTAGCCTTCTATCATCCTACTCCAACGGTGCCAGTGGGGACGTCGGCAAGCATAACTTCGTCAAATTCGGGCGCAGTTGCACAGTACAACAAACCATACAACCTCTCAATAAAGACTAACGGTAAGTTCTCAAGCGCAAATCTGTTCTGGGGAGACGGATCACCACAGGTGATTCCCTATTCTGGTTCGGATTACCTGAATGTATCTCATATCTACGATTCACCGGGAAATTATTACCTGTACTATACGGTGAATTTTACAGGTAATGCATATTCCAGCAACAAAGAGTTATTGCCTATCGGAGTGAGTGTGTCGTCTTCTGCCCTTCCGGCTACTAATTCCTATGGAGATATAGCATTAGAGTCCTCTTCCGCTTCACCCATAGTGAACAACAGTTGGATTTATGCCCCTGGAACTACCCTATCACTGCTTCTTGCTTACTTCACTCCACCAGCAAATCCAACCTACCAGGTCGTTTCTCAGACCTTGACGGTATCACATAATGATTCGGTGCTGACTACGATTGCACTTCCATATTATTTCAATGAATCAGCAGGAATCTACGAACTTTCCACCGGAAACGCACTATATAACCTGACCCTATCAGCCGGCTACTATCAGGTTGAACTGACCACTTTTACCGCTGCAGTGAACTCAACCTCAGGATCTGTTAACGCTGCCAGTGGAATCTTCAATACAGAATACTATCAGGACATACCGGTGTTCAGTTCTGCGTCGGTATTTTCTGCACCAACTGGTGGGGTAGGGACATTTGTCAATGCAGAGGCCGAAACGGGCGGATACAAGACCCTTGATCCTGCAGTAACTTACGATGGAGTCAGCCTCGAGATTTCGTTCAATACAATGGCTACTCTGTTCGGATACAATGGCAGCAGTTCTTCTGAGTTCTTCCCTTATTTAGCTGCATATATGCCTACCACTACCAATGGTGGGATCAATACAAATTGGGCCAATTATACCGTAAAGGTAAACTCTACGTTAGCAGGATATAATGGTGGAAGCTATAACGTGACAATAAAGCCATATGAGAACTATACAATTCATATCAGATCAAACGCGACTTTCGCAGACGGGAACAAGGTAACAGCATGGGATGTGGCATTCTCGCTCACCAGGCTTCTTCTCTATGATAATGGAGCTCCGGGAACACCGGGCTGGATAAACGCCCAGTACATGTTACCAGGTAATTACTACTCTTCCAACACCTTCTGGAACATAACCCAAAACATCACTTGGAACAACGCGACTAACAACATCACGATACACTACCAGCTACCAATGGCACCATCCCTTGTTTTTGAGACGCTGGGGGATACAAGTGGAGCTTTCATTACCGAGGCATCCTGGGTGCAGACACATGGAGGGGGGATTGGATGGAACGCTTCGGACTTTGAGGCCTATCAGGCACACGCCAGTGCGGGCGACTACATTTCGTACCTGGTGAACAACGAGATGGCTTCAGGACCTTACATGATCGACTATACAGTACCAGCTTCCGAAACAGTTCTGGTTGCAAACCCCAACTATAATCCTCCAGGAAACGGATTCGCTGTGAAGGCAAAAATTCCGATGGTCATCATAGAGTACATAGGTCAGGAGTCTACCCAATACCTGATGCTCAAGTCCGGGTACGCCCAAGTAGCCAAAGACTTCCCATCTAGCGCATGGTACCAGATTCAGGGACTCAGCAAATCTGGAACTGTAGACGTATATTCGTTCCCAACCATATCGATATATTACTACGACTTCAACGTACAGATAAACGAGACTCTGCTATCAGCAGCTTATCCGACTGCTAATGTTCCCCAGACGTTCTTCGACAGTATACAGGTAAGGAGGGCATTCGCAGACGCCTATGATTACTCTTACTACCTGGCACAGCAGATCGGAAACGAAGTCTATAACACGACATTTGGAACGGGATATGCCGGCATGTTACCAAACGGTATGCTAGGCTACCAGAGCAACCAATCGCTTATATCGGCAGGAGTCTCTTTGCCACAATTCGACATGACTGGCGCAGAAAAGAATTGGACATCTTTTGAGAATTCTCAATACTTTTCCATGGAGGGCCTGTCGGTAGCAGCTAACGGCAACATACTTTACAAAGGAGCGGTTCTCAATATTCCTGTTTTTGTCTGGACAGCCGATCCAGTTGATGTGGAAGGAGCTACTACCTGGGGACAATATCTTGCTCAAATAATTCCTGGCATTCAGACTCCGGTTGTTCCCACGTCTATCCCCACCCTTCTGGGCTGGATGGTTGCCGGTCAGAATCCTGCACCAATATATCTGATGAACTGGGGCCCGGACTATCCCTACCCAACTGATTACATGGGACCAATGGCATATCCAAGCAGCGTCAGCTTCTTCCCAGGTGCAAGCGGTTTCTACCCATCGTGGTTCAACAACACGTCGAATCCAGTGAGCAGTCTCGCTGGCATGAAGGAACAGTACAACAACCTCACTGCAATGGCCGGTGAATATTTGGCCGGAGCTACTACAGGTGACCCCACCGTCGCATTGAAATATTTCCATATGCAAAATGAAATGCTTGTGAACATGACATTCTATGTGTACCTATACCAGGTGGGTGGCTTCTGGGTGGTAAATTCCCACGTGACACCTTCATCTGTCACAGCATACCAGGATGGAGTGATGGTGGGCGGAGACGGAGTACTGATGTACGACTACCTGTCCTATTCTTAAATTTTTTTTCTTTTTTAATTTATTATTAATTTATCAGTACCTAGTATAATGCATCTGGAACTCGATGATTCGATCAACTGAAATCTCTATGGAATTAAGGGGATTTAGTAGAGCTCTTTGAAGTTAGGATTTGATTCTGGTCATTCTCTACCTAGCTCACATCCAACTGGATTTCACAATGAATAATAATCACACGATCGATTATATAGGATAAATGCCATTGCTGGTTCTAGTGACTGTGACGGAAATAATCTTTTGTCATATGGCAGTTCTGTGTCACTTCATCAGACTTCCATGAATGTTGAGAGGAAAGCATTTATCGTGAACTCGATAACAGTCCTCAATAAATCTGAGGAGAGGTATGAGTGAAAAGGCAGAAGTTAAGGAGTTCCCCGCAGCACAGCTGACTAGTCTTGCACTTTTTATACTGTCTTCGATTTTCGCAGTATATCTTGCAGATATTGCGCTACAGGTTGAGCCATCTATATCGGCCAGCAGTCCTACTTCAGGGTTCGGCTATGTGGTTTACTACCTCGTAGCTGCAATAGTATTCTCTGTTCTGCTCATAGTACTTGCAAGGAAATACAGAATGAACTTTCTCAAGTGGCTCTTTGTGGCAGTCATAGGGTTGATGGTTTTCTACACATGGAGCTATCTGGGATTTGTGATAGCCCGAAATGCTGCGGAATACTATGTCATCATATTTGCTGCACCCGCGATCATGATCCTTGCCCTTATCTTCAACAACAAGTGGTACGTGGTGAACATTGCGGGATTCTTTCTCACCTCTGGGATGGCCTTCGTATTGGGCCTTATCCTTGGTATATGGGCAGCAGCAGTCTTTCTCGCCGCATTCGCCATATACGACTACATTTCAGTCTACAAGACCAAGCACATGATCGGGCTGGCCAAAATAGCAATTGATAGGGATCTTCCTATGCTCTTCGTCTTCCCGACTGATTTCTCAAAACAAGTAGGGAAGATAGAGATAACGGAAGACGGAATACCGGGGCACACCGCAATGGCGCTCGGCTTCGGTGATATTGCATTCCCGGGAATAATGGTAGTTGCATCTGCCATCTACGGACTAAAGATCGGCCACTTCTACCCCTTCCTGATACTCCCCCTCGTTGGGGGTGTAGTGGGAATGTTGTACCTCGTCCTCGGTAAAGTCAAGAAGCCTGCACCGGGGCTTCCATTCCTCAACACCGGAGTGATAGCCGGAACTCTCCTATCCTACCTGCTGTTCGTAGTGGTTCACTAGCTTATATCATAATTCCCAAAGAATTGCTGTAGATTTGGTAGACTCTGAGAAGTGGAGTAGAAAAGAATTCACTTTGATGGACCTGCCGATTCGCCTTTCTTCTCATACCCGTGTTCGTGCCTGTTTTCAACACCCCTCGTTATAGAGAAAATGCCTGATATCGCAAGCATGACGACCAGTACTATGAGCGAATAATGAATGCCACTGACGAACTCCTTTTCGATTCCACCTATAACATTTGAGGTCCCCGCAAATATTGCGAATGCCAAATATCTAGGTACTGCTGATGAAGCCGCAACGAATGCGATAATGAAACTCCCAATGATTCCGACGCTTCCAATCAGCCTTGCTGTCCCAGATGCCGCGCCCCTCAGTTCCGGGGACACGTTTGCCATGATTGCACTCAGGTTCGATGGCCAGAAGAATGCTCCTCCCAGGCCCATTATTACTGCGCCCATCAGGACGACGTAGACCGACGAGTTAGTGCCCAGCAGTAATATATAGATGAGAACTCCCACAATCATTATCAGTATTCCGGAAGTGGCTATGACCATAGACCCTTTCCTGTCCGAGAGTCTTCCCATGAATGGTGCAAGGATCCCACTGACCAGGTATGCGGGAAGAAGTATGAGAGATGCGTAATAAGGTGAGAAACCCCTGACGCCCTGCAAGTACATTATGATCATGAAGGTTACTCCCATGTAGCCCAACCCCTGGAAGAGTGAAGCCAGTAGCGAATTCTTGAATATCTTGTTCTTGAACATTAGGAAATTTATTGTCGGAGCCCTGACCTTTCTTTCTACCAGGATGAAAATTATAGACGCCAGTATGCCCGCAGAAAGTAGGATCAAGTTAAATGTCGTGAAACCGGCCGATGCATAGTCTATCCCAGAATAAGATATGAGTGCTATGGCAATTCCCAGAAGGGCCATCCCGGGAATGTCGAGAACGTCCTTCAATTTCTTCTGGTCGATTATGTACCTCAGACCCAGTATGGTCGCTATTATCCCTATAGGAACGTTGATGAAGAATATATATCGATACCCTATGAAAGTGGTTATGAATCCACCGAGCAGTATTCCGAGCAACGCTCCGATGTTCCAGCTCATGGAGGTGAACCCATATGCTCTTCCGATATCGTTCCTTGGAAAGGTGTCGGCGATAATCGCTCCGCTATTCGATGAGATGAGGGCACCTCCTATGGCCTGTACGGCTCTGAAAGCTATCAGCGTGACGTCCGTAGGAGCGATCCCGCAAAGGAAAGAAGAAACAGTGAAGATTGCAAAACCAAGATTGAACATCCGGGCTCTCCCATATAAGTCCCCTATCTTTCCGAACTGTGTGGAGAAAACTGCAGTCACTATCATATAAATGAGGATGACCCAGATCACCGTTGATATTGTTGAGTGGAGAGCAGATGTGATTGCAGGGAAGGCCAATAGCACTATAGTAGAGTCTATTGAAGCCATCATTGTCCCTATGACTATGACTGAGAGAACCAGATTTTCATTTACCCTGCGGGCAGCAGGTAAACTGGAATTCATTGGCGGGAGATGTATGTGGACTTTATAGCTGTTTCATAGTCAAAGAAGCTATCAATTCAGATAGGTGCAGCACTCTCAGAACGGGATGAATGATGTTAAATTGCAAACGAGATAAGAGTTTCTTGCACCAAAACTAGGGACTCCTTAAATAAGATTTTTTCATTAGTTTTCGATGAAATGGATCACGAGAGAAAAGGCAAGAGTGGATAGGATCGCGTGCCCATGGCTGATCAAGAGATTTGTGGACCCCCAGGCGGAGTTCATTTTCGTCCCTAAGGACAGGGTCTTGAAAGAAGCCGAGGAGACTGGGGCGATCCCATTCGATGTCCCTGGAGCGGAACTCTTTCACTACAGGGAGGGTAATTCTGAATTCGTGTCCTTTGATTCTGTGATTAAGAAATACCACTTGAATGATAGTGCGCTACTGGAACTGGCAAGGATAGTGAGGGGCGCGGACGCATCGATACCAGATACCCCTCCGGAATCTGCAGGGCTTGAAGCCGCAGCAACAGGATTCCAACTCATATCGCATGACGATTTCGACAACATGAGACTTCAGTTCCCGCTTTATGATGCGCTGTATGAATACTGCAGGTCCAAGGTAAATGAGGGAAAAGTCCTAAAACACTCTGTCTGATGGCAATCTACTTCGCTACCCTCATCAGACCGGACCCGAAGGCATCCTGGCCTTCGCTCCATCAATCATTGATACGACCGTCTTCTTGAACTGAGGAAATTCCTTTGGAGAATTGGGGTAATTTGCGTATATCCCGTTGAGCTCCTTCATCTTCTGTGTCGTCCAGACCAGATCCTTGAAAGTCCTTAGCGCTCCCACCCCCCTGACAAGCTTAGCAACCTTAGACGTCAGTGATAGCTCCGGGATTCTGCCATAGGTAATCTCCACTGCCTCTTCGTACGTAATGAAACTCTTCATCCCGTAATCTATGTCCTGATTGTTCATCGACTGCAGGAATATCCTGAAGACTTCCATTCCGGCCATGCTCTTGCCATATTGCTTGACATAATCCACGTTGTAATCCCATAGCCCTTCTAGGCTGACGTCAGATGATTCTACCGCAGTGGATGCAGCCTTACCTGCCAGTATACCGCCAATAAGAGCGGGCCCAATTCCACCAGCACTCAGTGGGTTCGCCGATGCCATCGAGTCGCCTGCCCCGATGTATCCAGGGTAGACCATTCCCTCCATCTGTCTCCGGACGCTGACACTCCAGTATCCTTCTCCATTCTTACTAGAATTGTCCAGATGGTACTTCTTGAAGATTGGATTCCATTTGATGTACTTCTCTATGAGTGACTTCAGATTGTCCGTTGCGCCGAATTTCTTATTCCTGATCTCCAGGCTCCTGTGCTGTACTCCCAGACCAACGTTCACTCTTCCATCCGTTTTGGGGAACACCCAGCCATATCCTCCGGGAGCCATCTGCTGATTCAGGTGTATAAGTGCGTTTCTCTTATCGTAGTACTTGTGATCATCAAAGGGCTCTTCTGTCTTGTAGATGAACCTTCCAGTCAGCTCAAGGTCTTCGTAATCTATCTCCTTGTCGATGTACTGGTTCTCTGGAAGTTTCCTTCTGAGCAAAGACGCTATTCCGAGAGCATCGATTGTGATTTTCCCCCTGATCTTTTCTTCCTCTCCCTTCTCGTTCTTTCCGAAGACTCCCTTGACCACGTTGTTTTCGATGATCGGTCCTTCTATGCTGAACTTTCCCTTGAATTCCGCACCGTTCTTGATCGCCTCATCGAATAGTGCCTTGCCAAAGAGCGGTCTTTCTAGGCTATAACCCTCACCGTCAAATGGTAGCTTGTAGCCCAGGTCTGGAGAGAGCGCAATAACACCATCAACTTTCAGTCCCAGAACCTGGTCGCTGAATGTGTTCCCAAGATTTTTTTGAACATAAATAATGTGAGATTTCGCGACTGCATCGCCACAGACCCAGCCCCATACAGTCTTCTTCCCAGGTTCTTGAGCAGTGTTTCTGTCAATAAGCAGGACCCTCTTTCCCAACTTTCCTGCCATAGCTGCAGCTGTGGCACCTGACACTCCCGCGCCTGCAACTATCACGTCATAATCGACCATATTGGTGAAATATCACTTCCTATTAAAATGGTAGGTAGCCATCTGTATATGTCTGGTGATGAATCCAGGCTAGTACAGCAGTTTATACTGAGGGGAATTGGACGGGATGTAGAATATGATCACGGCCTGCCAGGGGTTGTTCTGGTTTACTAGAACCACACCTGCCGCCTGTGTCAGGTTGAAAAAGACCACGGAAATGGTGATTTCCCTGTTGGGAGATATCTCAAGATATGTCCCATTTCCAGAAGTACCTATCCCGGCGGTTGCGTTGATATAGAAATCAGAGGAACTATTGAATTTGTGAACGTCTAGGAGTGCGAGAGCCCCATTGTTACTTATCGTTAGATTCATTGATGTCTTGTCCGTGTAGTAGGGATTCCGATTGTTCACCGTTATATTGGGATCGAGCGAAACCACTGTCACATTCTTGTCAAAAGTCTTCTTCAAGGTTGAGGCAGAAACAATGATAGAGAAGCTGTAGAATCCAAGGGAGGAATTATTCGATGGCCAGACCGTGACATTGTAACTCTCCTTTTCAAGAGGCGACATCGTCTCGTTGAACGATGGAGTCGCCGACAGACCTGACGGTGTCTTGATGGTCACGCCCAAAGGTATTGTGTAATTGTTCAGGTTATTGACCGTAAGGACCATGCTGTCGTTGTTGAATACGGGATTACCGTAGATGGAAAAGTAGTTGCCTCCGGTCAGTTCGGAGGTTGCGAGGTTTGGAGAAACGTGCTCGGCAAAAGGAACTGGGGAAAAACATATCGCTACCAGTGCAATCGCAACAATGCCTACCATTATCTCCTTCTTTCCGGGCTTTGAGATATCGTTCAGCGGGGGAGGGTGCGTGAGTCCGAGGATTACTATGATTATGGCGAACAATATCCAAGAAACATAGTATATCCCGAGAATTACGAGGATTATAATGAATGCATAACTGAAGTACTTTGCATTCTTGCCAAGTAGTCCCCTGGCGACGTGCCCTCCATCGAGCTGACCAATTGGGAACAGGTTGATCGCAGTCACCAGGAATCCGACCCATGCCGCAAATGCAACTGGATGAACGTTGTGGATCTGGATCATTGGAAATATGTTGTATATCAGGGGTAGTGAAATCAGGGTGGTCACCTGAGAGCTTGTGACCACTACAGGTTTCTGAATTGTCCCGAGGTAAGCCCCTATCACACCGATCACAATGCTCATAACGAACCCAACAAGCGGACCTGCGGCGCCTATCTTGATGAGCGTCTTCCTGTCAGGAAGTGGGTCCCTGAGAGAAATGAATGCACCCATTGTGCCAAGAGGCGGTATTGGAACGGGGATAAAGAAAGGAAGAGATGCGGCGACCCTGTTCCTTCTGGCTACAAAATAATGGCCAAATTCATGCGATGCAAGTATAATGAGGAGTGGAAGCGAGAAATATAGGAACCCGTCAAAATAGAGGAACCATGAGAATTTAGTGCCGAAATAACCCGCATATAGTATTTCTCCCACGTAGGTTGTTGAAGCGATTGTGGCCACCAGAAGTACGATATTTATCCATATTCCGAAGGGATGGGAAGCCCTCCTCTTTATTACCGAGATTACGTAGTCAGAGCCTGGTTCCTTTCCTTTTCCTATCACAGGGATGTAGCCTATAGCCTTCAGGTCTACCACAAGCTCCTTGAAGTCTCCCTCAAGATTTGGATCTACCAGTGTGCGGAATTCGTATACTCCATCCTGGACTTTGACTTCGCCTGTAACGGCAAAATACTTCCTTACCGCAGAGCGGATCGTTACAAGCTCATCAGCTGTGATTGAAAATCGCCTCTTCGATATCCTTAAGACCGATATTTTCCTTTAAAACTTTTCCTTGTGCATAAGTACTATTTCCCCCTCCTCTGACAAACCCCTTCTTCTCAAGGATGTGCATGATCTCCAGTGCTGATATGTCGGGTGACGAGGAAGCTACCCTTATCCTCTCCTTGGAGACAACCACTCCTGACGAACCAGAGAGACTCCTCGATATAGATTCTGCAATAGATTCGTTCACTTCCATGATCTTTAGTTCTCTATTTCCGAACTTTACATTCGAATATTCGAAACCCGACTCTATCGCCTTCTTCGTTTCCTCCAGGTTGTGATTGACCGCTTCGAATGCCTTTGCTGGGTCGTCCCCCATTTTCTCTCGTATCTCGAGAAGTTGGTTGCTCTGTGAGTTCGAGTATTCTACTGCCGACTTGCCTGCTGCGAAGTTGAATCTGATTATTCCGTCCTGGATCCTCTCAACCTTGACTACCTTGATGTATCCAACTTCCCCGGTATAGTCAAGATGCGTTCCACCGCACCCCTCTGCGTCCACCCCAGGAATTTCGACGAGCCTGAGTTTGTTCCCGTCCGGTATCCCTCCCTGAAATAGTGTGAAGCCAAAGTTGGCCTCTGCATCGTTCCTGTTTACGAACTCCTTGTGAAGGGGAAGGTTCATTCTCACTATCTCATTTGCCCTCTCTTCAATCTTCGATATCTCCTCGGGACTGATGTCCCTGTAGTGAGTCACGTCCAACCTGCTGACCCTTTCGTCCTTCTGGGCTCCAGCCTGCCAGATGTGTGGCCCAAGTATGTCCCTTATCGAGGATAAAATTATATGGGTCGCCGTGTGATTCTGCATCAGCCTTCTCCTCCTGTCCGTAGAAACAAACCCGTGCACCGTATCTCCAACTGCGATTCCTTCCGCATCATCTACTAAGTGAACTATGGTTCCATCAACAATCCTCACATCCTCAACTGTGGCCTTCTTTCCAGAGGACAAGATGACTCCACGGTCCGAAGGCTGTCCGCCACCCTCGGGATAGAAATACGTGTTTTCAAGGACGACCGATTTCCCCTCGACCCCCACGACTTTACTGTTGAATTCCAAAATCCTTTCGTTCTCGTAGTAAGACCTTACAGTCTCCGGATATTTTCCCTTGAGGAAGTGTTCCTTTTCCTTTGGCTCTCTCCTGGTGTTGGAGAATCCTTTCGACTTCTCGAGCTTCTCCGGGAATTTTATGCCCAGTGCCTCGCATCTCTCCCTGACGTATTCGATAGGGAGTCCATTCGATTCAAAGAGAAGTAGAACATCTTCTGCCTTGATGGCTCCTCCCTTCGCATACTTTTTGATCGTACTGTCTCCTTTCGCCAGCAGATCATCAAATCTCTCAATCTCGAGCTTCACGATCTCCCTTGCAGAGCTCTCCAGCCTCACGTCTAGAATATCGCTGAATCTCTCCTTCTGCTGATCTACCAGGTCCCACAGATCGGACCCCATCCCCAATCGCTTCCTTGCAAGCAACGCCCTTCTTATCAGCATCCTGAGGACGTAGCCCGCCTTTGAGTTCGATGGCACAAGACCATCGTACAAGAGTATTGTTATTGCCCTGCTATGGTCAGCAAGGATGTATATATTCGATAACCTGTCAAGACTAGTTCTTTCATCCGCGCCCAGCGAAGCAAGGAACTTGACCTCAGATCCGTCCTCGCTCGCATATGCATTTATGAATTCTCTCAGGAAGTCTGGCCTCCCAAGGTCAATCTCGTTCATCAGGTCGGATACCATTTGAGGGTATAGCGCCTCGTAGACCGTATCGGTACCCTGCGACAACCAGGTGAATCTCTCAATGCCGTATCCGGTATCCACTATCCTGTTGTCCATTTTCCTATATCTAATACCGTCTATCTCTACATCCCCGTCGGGAGTCTCAACCATGTCCATGAATACAAGTGTTGCAACCTCGAGTCCCCTGACCATCACCTCAACGGATGAGCCCGCATTGCCACCCCCGGCCCATGGTTTTTCCTTGAAGACTACCTCCTCTTTCTTCACGCCAAGATGCTGGAGGAACTTTACGGCCAGCTCTATTGCCTTATCCTTCCAATAGATTTCCTTTCCAG
This sequence comes from Thermoplasmata archaeon, assembly GCA_021827945.1. Taxonomy (GTDB): domain Archaea; phylum Thermoplasmatota; class Thermoplasmata; order Thermoplasmatales. The sequence goes on along the minus strand of JAKATW010000141.1, from coordinate 18,359 downwards.
GAAAATTGAACGATTTCGCACCACCCATCTCGAATACAGAAAGATGTCTTCCGGTCTTCCCAACATTGTCAAGGTCGACAGTCCTGATACATGGTTGTGAAACCACAAGCGGGTTTCCGGGTGGTGGTACCTTGCCAGATGTGACGTGGGGTTGAAAGTCATATATGCTCGCATTGACAAGGTAGACGTCTTCCCTCCACCTTGCAACTATTGGATAGCGCTTGACTCTCTTGTGCCCCAGTTTTTCAAAGAACGAGAGGAACTCCTCCCTCATCTCCTCCAGTGAATACTTCCTGGATGTAGGAGGATTGCCGATGAAAGAGTAAGGATCGCAAGGCACCTCACCGCACGTCTTCCTCTCCGCATCCAGTGTCCAGAATGTCTTTCCGCAATTGATGCAGATTTTCTTTTCATAACGATTATTCTTTAGGTACCCGATAACCTCTTCCCTTTCAGACACAAGAGTGGAAGAATAACTATTTTAAATTCTTTGTTCTGCTCAAATTGTGCTTGTTACCCTTTACAACGACAGAGAACTCTACTCCTTCTCCAACACGGCTGGGCTGCTATACATAAGGGATTTGGGCAACATAGATACCGGCAAGTTCTCAGTATCTCCTGCGGAACTGGAGATCGGATCGAGAAGATTCAAGACCAGGAATTCGACGCTGAGTGACGTGTCAGCTTCAATCGAGCGTGGACCACAGATTGTCCTGCCTAAGGACGTCAATCAGATAGGATTCGAACTCGATTTGCCGTTCTGTCCCAGAATGCTCGAGATAGGCGGAGGAGTCGGAGGATTTTCAATTCTTGCTGCACTGATATACAAGACAAAGATAGTGAGCTACGAGCTTGATGGAGAGAACTTTCAACTCTTTCAGAAGAACATCAGGAGATTCGAAGTGTCAGGCCTTATTGAAGCGAGGAACAGGGATGGGAAGGAGGCACAAGTCGACGAATTCGATACCATATTCATAGACAACCCCGAACCGTGGAACTTCCTGGACTGCAGGCTGACTGGAACGAAGAAGATAGCATCCATCCTTCCAACCTACTCCCAGGCGGAGAGGTTTTCGCGATTCCTGATAAAGAAGGATTTTTTAGTAAGTGTTCATCAACTCATCGATGTTCCTATCAAGCTGAGCGCGATGGGGATGAGACCGGAGACGTCATTTCTGTATCATACAGGATTCATAGTCTCTGGAGTGGGTGTCAACCTGAATGGATGAAGTCAAGAAGAAAGCACTAGAGAAGCAGGGGTACAAGATAGTCGGAAACCATTCCGGCGTAAAGCTTTGCCACTGGGTCAGGCAGGATCTCTATTACAACAGACCGTGCTACAAAAACACTTTTTACGGAATTGAGAGCCACAGGTGCGTCCAGATGACCCCTTCAGTAGATTGGTGCTCTGAGAACTGTACTTTTTGTTGGAGATCTCAGGGATGGGAGGGAGCCAAGATCCCACAGGAAGACGATGCAGAAGAAATTCTAGAGGGATCGATCCAGGCTCAGAGACAGCTACTTACTGGATTCAAGGGGGATTCCAGAACGAACATGAAAAAGTGGTTGGACGCCCAGCAACCTAAACACATGGCCATATCTCTGACAGGAGAGCCAACCCTCTACGGCAAGCTCGACGACCTCCTGAGGGAAGCGAAGAACAGACACATTTCTACGTTCGTCGTGACCAATGGGACTCAACCGGAAGCTCTAGAGAAACTGAAAGTACTTCCAACTCAGCTCTATGTGACGGTCGCTGCGCCAAACAGGAAGCTGTTCAACGAAATACTCAATCCCATATACAGAGACTCGTGGGAACGGTTGAACCGGACCCTTGAACTCCTACCCTCACTTGATACCAGGACTGTAATAAGGCACACTCTGGTCAAGGACTTCAATCTTGGCTACGTGGAAGAGTACTACAAGCTAGACAAGAAGGCGGACCCAGATTTCATAGAGAACAAGGGGTACGTTCACGTCGGAGGTTCCAGAAACAGGCTGACAATAAACAACATGCCCTCCCACGGAGAGATCAGGGATTTCTCGTTCAGGTTGAACGGGTATATCAACTACGATTTTGGAGGAGAAAGAGAGGATTCAAGAATAGTTCTACTGAGTAAGGACAAGAAGAACAACAGGATAGATTTCTCCGCGATTTAGTGGGGTGAGGGTACCGCTTTAAAGATATAAGGAACGTTGAAATAATCTTAATGCCTCTAAAAATTTATATCTCCTTAAACACTGAGCAAAAGTAAGTAAAATTTGATGAGTGTTATGAGTTCACAATACATTAAACACGAGACCGATGTTCTGATCATAGGGGCTGGAGGAGCTGGGATGAGAGCTGCCATAGCCGCGTTCGATTCTGGTTCGAGCGTCACCGTTCTATCCAAGTCTCTCTTGGGCAAAGCGCACACCGTTATGGCTGAAGGGGGAATCGCTGCCGCACTAGCAAACGTCGACCCCAAGGACAGCTGGGAGGTCCATTTCGCTGACACCATGGAGGAGGGAGTCTACATCTCAAACTTCAGGATGGCAGAGATACTGTCTAAGGAGGCGCCCGAAAGGGTCAGGGAACTTGAAGAATATGGTGCGCTATTCGACAGGACTCCAGAAGGTACCATTATGCAGAGAGCGTTTGGAGCTCATACGTACAGGAGACTCTGTCATGTCGGCGACAGGACCGGCCTGGAAATAATAAGGACCCTTGAGGATCAGATTCTTCACAGGGACATAAAGTTCTTCGATGAATTCTATGTCACCAAACTCCTCAAGGATGGGGAAAGGGTAGTCGGGGCAATTGGAATAAAGTTGAATACCGGAGATATTCACGTTTTCAGTTCAAAGGCAGTCATCGTTTCTACAGGAGGTTGTGGTAGGATATACAAGGTCACTTCCAATTCCTGGGAATCTACCGGCGATGGACTGGGACTAGCTTTTGAGGCAGGGGCTGAACTGATGGATATGGAAATGATACAGTTCCATCCAACTGGAATGGTTTTTCCTCCTGGCGTCAAGGGACTGCTGGTAACAGAGGGCGTCAGGGGAGAGGGAGGGATATTATTGAATGCGCAGGGAGAGAGATACATGGCGCGATACTCTCCCAAGAAGATGGAGCTTGACGCAAGAGATATAGTTGCCAGGGCTAACTACGCGGAGATAATGGCCGGAAGAGGTACAGCACACGGGGGGGTGTACCTAGACATAACCCACAGGGGTGCGGATTTCATCAAGAGAAAATTGCCGAGCATGTACAAGCAGTACATGGATTTCGCCGGCGTTGACATCACAAAGGAAAAGATGGAGGTGGCTCCCACCGTGCACTACCAGATGGGTGGAATCAGGGTAGACCCGGAGAGTACTGCTACAAATATTCCAGGGTTGTTTGCATCGGGCGAGGTGGCCAGCGGTCTCCACGGAGCGAACAGACTTGGAGGAAATTCCCTGGCCGACATTCTGGTGTTCGGAAAGAGAAGCGGAGAGGGGGCCTCATCGTACTCGAAAAAGATATCACAGGGAAAAATAGACGATGCTGCCATTTCGGCAGAGATAGAAAGGGTGAACTCGTTGGTCGGAAGGGACGGACTGAACCCTTACGACCTGGCTTCGAGACTTGAGGAAAACATGAGCGAAAACGTGGGTATCATACGAAATGAGGAGAACCTCAGGAAAGCGCTAGAAACGATTCAGGAGCTGAAGGACCTGTCAAAGAAAGCTGCAGTTCATGGTGGCCTGAAGTACAACAAGGGGTTACTTCAGGTTCTTGAGCTCCCCTCAATGCTTACCGCAGCAGAAGCAATCGTAAGGGGAGCAATAGAGAGGAAGGAGAGCAGGGGAGCCCACGCGAGAAGTGACTATCCGAAGAAGGACCCAGCAATGAGGAAGAACATCATCTACACGAAGGGAGAGAGAGGAATGAGACTTGAATGGAGGGAAGTTCCAAAAATCCCAGACAATCTGAGGAAACTCATAAGGGAGGAGGAATACTGATGGAAAGCATCAAGGTCAGTGTATACAGATACGATCCCTCATCTGAGAAGGAGGGAAGGTTCGTGGACTATGAAGTCCCGAAGGAAGAGGGAATGGTCGTCCTGGATGCCATGAAGTATATAGAGAGACACATCGACCCGAGTCTATCTCTGAGGTGGAACTGCATGGCTGGAAAGTGTGGTTCTTGCTCGGCAGAGATAAACCACAGGCCCTCACTGATGTGCAAGACTCGCGTTGATTCTTTCAAGGACGGTAAGATAAAAGTGTCTCCTATCGCTGCCTACCCCCTGATAAAGGACCTCGTTACAGACGTTTCACAGAACTGGGACCTCCTAAAGAAGATCCCAAAATTTACTCCCAGGGAGGGGCTGGAAAAACCATGGAAGATTTCACAGGTAGATATAGAGAGATCTAAGGAATTCAAGAAGTGCATAGAGTGTTTCCTCTGCCAGGACGTATGTCACGTTATCAGGGAGCACAATTCCGGTTACTTTGGTCCAAGGCACGTGGTGAAGGCAGCCTCCTTGGATATGCACCCGCTGGACGCTCTGGATAGATCGGAATTCATGAACAAGGACGCGGGTCTCGGCTATTGCAACATAACCAAGTGCTGCACCGAGGTCTGTCCTGAGGAGATACACATTACAGATAATGCCATAATTCCAGAGAAGGAGAGGGCAGTCAATGCCGAGTATGATCCGATAGCTATTTTTGTGAGGTCCAGGAGAAAAGGCGGTGGAAAGAGATGAGAGCTGCAAACGAAACTCCACTGAAACACCTGATACCGCCGGAATTCCTTGAACCGAACTGGAGGTTCTGGTCGTTCGTTTTCATATCTATACTGGGCTCGATCCTCATCATCCTTTACAAGGTACCCGTCTACGATGGGCTGACGGATCCATTCTACACCCCCACCGTGCTCATACTCCCCCTCGTTGTTCTCTTCAGGTTGACCTGCTATGCATACAGGAAGGACTACCACAGACACCTCTTCAAGCACCCCAACAGCTGTGCAACGGATGTCCGCCTGGATACGAAGAGTAGGGGTTATAGCGGAGAGACAGGTTTCTTCAGGGTCGAAAATATCCATAGATATTTCATGTATACTGCATGGGGCATACTCCCCTTCTTCTACTACGACATATACCATTCCATCGTCTACACTGGAGCAATTACCGTGAGTTTGGGTACTGTCATTCTGACCATAAACGCACTGGCTGTCACATTCTATACTTTCTCCTGCCATTCCGTAAGGCACCTTATCGGTGGGTACAAGGATTGTGTGAACTGCCCCGTCAACCGGGACAAGAAGAATTCAATCTACAGGTTCCAGTCCAGACTGAACGGCCATCACGAGGCGATCGCATGGACAAGCCTGATAATGTTCGTCTTTGTTGACCTGTTCATAAGGGGAATGATTGCAGGAATTGTGCCCAACATTTTGCTAATTCACATGGGGTTGTGATCCATGTCAAAAATACTTCCTTCCAGGTTCAGGTACCCTCTCTTCTTCCTCGGAATACTCCTGATGGAGACAGCTGGAGTACTCTACAAGCTCATCGATCTTGGGAAGACCAGTGCAGAAACAATGGTTATAATCGGGTTCCTGGTGTTCGCATTCTCAATCCTTGCAACCTAGATGTCAAATTTCAGTCGATGAGAATTTGACTCTTTATTCCATTAAAATACAGTTTAAGTGGACTAAATTTAATTTAGATAGCAAAACTGAGAATTTTTATATTGTCATGCACTTTCTCACTGGAGATCTATTTGGTCGAAATCTTTGATTACGATTTAGTTATAGTCGGTTCCGGTCTTGCAGGTCTTAGAGCTGCAATCGAAGCTGCTAGAGTTGGAAAGGACAAGTTGCGGATTGCAATCATTGCAAAGAATCAGCTGATGCGACCCCATTCAATTTCTGCAGAGGGTGGATCTGCTGCAGTCCTCTACACGGACGAGGGTGATTCTTTTGATCTTCACGCCTATGACACGATCAAGGGATCAGACTACTTGGGCGACCAGGATATTGTGGAATTCTTCGTGAGACAGTGCCCTGTCGACATCCTTGAGCTTGAGCACTGGGGGGTTCCGTGGGCGAGAAGGGAAGACGGAAGGGTCGCACAGAGGCCCTTCGGAGGACACTCATTTCCGAGGGCTACCTTCGCCTCAGACAAAACGGGATTCTACGAAGTGCACGCTCTGTATGACACCTTGCTAAAGTACGGAAATATTGACAAGTTTCATGAACAGTTCGTCTACGATGTCATAATCGAGAACAACAGGTTCAAGGGAGTCATGGCCTTTGACATTCCAACCGGACAGGTCAGGATATTCAAGGCAAGGGCTGGTATAATTGCGACTGGGGGTCTTGGGAGGCTCTACGGTTACACTACATATTCACACCTTGTTACCGGTGACGGTCTGGCAATTGCTCTCCGAAGAGGAATAAAGCTCAAGGACATCGAATTTGTCCAGTTCCATCCAACCGGACTTGTACCCTCTGGAATACTTATCACAGAGGGCGTGAGGGGGGATGGAGGAATACTCAGGAATGCAAAGGGAGAAAGATTCATGGAAAGATATGCCCCCACAAAGAAGGATCTCGCACCGAGGGACATAGTTTCCAGGAGCATGATGACAGAGATCCTTGAGGGAAAGGGATTCAAGGGTCCGAATGGGCTCGACTACCTTCTCCTTGATTTCTCTCCGATAGGTACAGAAAAGATAAAGGAGAAACTCTCGCAGGTAAGGGATATTGGGAATCACTATGTCGGGATAGACCCAGTCGATTCTCCTCTTCCAGTTAGGCCTTCAGCACACTACACGATGGGTGGAATCGATGTGAGCCGAACCGGTTTCACTGGAGTTACTGGGCTATGGGCAGCCGGGGAGACAGCTTGCTATTCAGTTCATGGATCTAACAGACTCGGGGCTAACTCCACAAGCGAGTGCGTCGTTTTCGGAAAGATGGCTGGCGATGACTCTGCAAAGTGGCTTCTCTCAGGCAGCGGTTCAATAGACCTTTCAGAGGGGGAGAGATCGTTTGCGGAAAACTTTGTAGCAGATGCCTACAGAGATAAGGGAGACAACGATCCATACGAAATAAAGAGAGAGCTCTGGACTACTATGGACAAGGACGCTTACGTATTCCGAAACGAAAAGGATCTCACTGAAGGGCTGAGTAAAATAAGAGGCCTCATTGAAAAGAGCAAGAAGATCTCCATATCGGAGAAAGGAAACGTCTACAATCAAAACCTAATCACATCCCTCGAAATGAAGAACCTCGTAGAACTCGCCGAGGTCGTCGTCTACAGTGCGCTTCAGAGAAAGGAAAGTAGGGGGTCCCACTTCAGGACTGACTTCCCGAAGAGGGATGATGATAATTACCTGAAACACACGATTGCACAGAGGGTAGATGGTGCACTGCAGATTACTTACCGTCCGGTCACGCTCACCAAATGGAAACCAGAACCGAGGGTATACTGAGGTGATATGATGACAATTGAAAACAAAAAGGGATGGATTTCATGGTTCAACCCATTCAAGTACGGCACGGACAGATGGATGTTCGCACTCCACAGATTGACTGGGATTGCTCTGGGCCTCTACCTTATAGCCCACGTGTGGGAGACCTCTAACATTCTAAACGGTCAGGTTACCTGGGACAAGATAATGGTCGACCTTGATTACCCGTTTGGAGCGCACTATGGTCCGTTCATACTTTCGCTGATCCTGATTGTGGCTGTTTACCACGCCCTCAATGGAATAAGACTCACCATAGTGGAGAACGGCCTTATGCTTCCAAAGCCCTACAGGCCAGAATTTCCTTACAAGGCTAAGTCGTTGAGGGGACTGAACAACCTCCTCAAGATCGTACTCGGGATTTTCATGATACTGATAAGCGCAATTGGTGTAATTTTCATCTTTACGGGGGTGATCGTTTGAGAGAGTCGCAGATCATGTTCCTGCAGTACCTGACGGGAATACTGGTCCTTGTCTTTGGATCATTCCACTTCCTCCTTATCAGTGTCCTTTCTCCAAGCCCTGAAAAGATACTCTACATCTATAACGGTGCTAATGCCACACACGTCCTTGTAGGCGGAACGTTGTACTATACTTGGGTAAAGGCAGTCTACTCTTCCCTGATATGGGGATCGGTCTTCGAGTTGCTCTTGACATTCCTGGTCTATCACGTGTTCAACGGATTCAGGGTGATACTCTCTGAGCTCATTCCTGGAGGAAGGGCAGAGAAGATAATCACTTATGCGCTCCTCGTGGTGGCACTCGTGGTCTTCATTTGGGGCTCGAGGACAGTTGTAGTCTCACTCGCCGGAGGTCTGTGATATGGAAACTCTAGTACTCAAAGGATTTGGAGAGGTCGTCAAAACCGTGACATTCAGGGTCAGAAGATACGACCCGGAAAAGAAAGAAATTCCGAAGTATGAGGAATACAAGGTCCCGGTTCAGAAGGGGATGACAATACTCGACGGAATCCTCTACATCAAGGAGCACTTAGACCACTCTCTTTCGGCCAGATATTCCTGCAGGATGGGGATATGCGGATCGTGCGGTATGATAATAAACGGAAAGGAAAAACTTGCTTGCCAGACCCAAATACTCGAACTGGGCAAGGATCTCATAAAGGTCGATCCGATGGGCAATTACGGGATCGTAAAGGACCTCGTACCAGAACTCTCCAAATTATTCAACAATCATCAGAGCGTGAAACCCTTCATTGTGAGGGAAGAGGAGGAGCCCAAGAGCGAGTTCCTTCAGACACCCGATCAGCGTGAGAAATACGCAATGTTCACAGACTGCATACTCTGCGGACTTTGCCTATCAGCCTGTCCTACTAGCGCATCTGACGAGCTGTACCTTGGCCCTCAGGCCCTTGCTCAGAGTTTCAGATACATAGTTGATAACAGGGATTTGGGCTTCGAGGAGAGGCTCAACGTGGTCGACTCAAAGCATGGCGTCTGGAGGTGTCACTTCTCTGGTGCATGTTCGGAGGTCTGTCCCAAGGGAGTAGATCCTGCCCTCGCAATCCAGCTGCTACGGAAGGTGATGACGACGAACATTTTCGTGAAGTACCAACAGAAGGGCGCAACAAGGGGCCCCGAAAGAAAATCTGCTTTGGGTGTATCGTGATGTTCCAAACTTCAAGTACAGACAAAACAAATTATAAATTTGATAAATCACTAAAGGAAGGATGAGCATGACCCCTGAATTGGCTGCCCTTGCTCTGGCAGTCGTTATAGTACCTATAATTATAGCAATACTGCTCGGAACGGCACATCACTTTTCCCCAAAGTCGTACGGAAGATACACGCACGACAGCTACGAATGCGGAGAGGTCACAGTTGGCGATTTTCAGTCTCCTTTGCCTTTGCAGTACTTCTTCTTCATAATGGCATTCGTGATCTTCGACGTCGATTTCATTCTCCTACTCCCATGGGCTGGTTCTGTCAAGATTCTTGGGACTGGAATATTCCTGGATGTCATTCTGTTCATAGCAATCATGCTTGGCGGACTGTTCTATGCATCTAAGAAAGGATACATGAGGTGGTCAAGTGTCGGATAATATTCTCGTCACCTCACTGGATGAGGCACTCAGGTGGGGAACCGGGAAATCTCTCTGGCCATTCACATTCGGACTCGCATGCTGTGCTATCGAGATGATGAGCGCAATGGGTTCAGATTATGACTGGGCGAGATTTGGCTCGGATATATTCAGGGACTCCCCCAGACATTCCGATCTGATGATAGTGTCTGGGACTGTTACAAAGAAGATGGCCCCGAGAATCAGAAGACTCTATGATCAAATGGCATTCCCGAAATTCGTCATTTCGATGGGAGCCTGTGCGTCTGCCGGTGGCCCTTACGTTAGAGGCTATTCAGTGGTTGACGGCGTGGACCAGGTCGTACCAGTTGATGTTTACGTCTACGGATGCCCACCTAGGCCAGAAGCACTGATTCAAGCGCTCAAGATGCTCCAGGACAGGATAGTCGAAGGTAAGGTGAAACATTGATCCCCATAGAAGCTGAGACGACAACCAAGAATGGGATAAAGGTCGTTTACGTCTCAAAAGAAAACATTCTCCCTTTCCTGACAGAGAAGAAAGGGGAGGGGTTCGATACCCTGCTGATGATCACAGGGGTGGACTACAAGGATCACCTCGAGGTGCTATATCACCTCCTTTCATCCGGGAACAATGCACGTCTCATAGTAAAGACAAAGACAAACGAGGAAGTCGATTCCGTGACGTCACTCTGGAAGGGAGCCGACTGGCACGAAAGGGAAACGTGGGATCTGGTAGGAGTCAAGTTCAAGAACCATCCTAATCTGAAGAGGATCCTCCTCGCTGAGGGATGGATCGGTCACCCTCTGAGAAAGGACTATCCAATGGACAAGAAACAGTTCGTAAATCTTTCCGATGATGGAGAGGACAGAGTTTCTTACGATAAGACGGAGGGATACTGAGATGGAGGACAAGGTAATAGAGGTCAATTTCGGGCCCCAACACCCATCAACCCACGGTGTGCTGAGAATCAAGGTCAAACTTGATGGCGAGATCATAGTCGATGCACAACCTGTAATTGGCTATCTCCACAGGAATGCAGAGAAGCTAGCTGAGATGGGAGCGTATCCGAAGGGAATGATATACATCGATAGGCTGGACTACGTGGCAGCTCTCAACATGGAGCTCGGGTACGTACTGGCTGTCGAGAACCTGATGGACGCCCAGGTCCCGGAGAGGGCACAGTGGATCCGAATGTTAATGGTAGAGTTGAACAGGGAAGCATCTCATCTTATCTGGCTCGGAACACACGGACTGGACATGGGAATGCTCACCCCCTTTTTCTACTGCTTCAGGGAGAGGGAAAGAATACTGAGAATTTTTGATGAAATAACAGGAAGCAGGTTACTGTACAATTATTTCGCCATAGGGGGAGTATATTCCGACGTTACACCCAAGGCGATCGAAATGATCAAGGAATGGACGGATGATTTCGTGACAAAGCTCGAGGAGATTCAGTCGTTACTTGGTAAGAGCTATATCTACGTCAGCAGGACCAGGGGGGTTGGAAAACTGACGGCAGATGATGTACTCTCCTATGGTGTCACAGGACCAATGCAGAGAGCCTCGGGTATCAAGCGAGACGTGAGGAAGAATTCACCGTACCTCTTCTACGATAAGGTGAACTTCGACATTCCTTCCAGAACGGAGGGGGACGTCTATGCAAGATTCCTCGTCAGAATTGAAGAGATGAGGCAGAGTGCAAGCATAGTGAAGCAGGTCCTCGAAAAATTACCCCAAGGGGAATTCTACAACAAGAAATACTCCAAGCCGATGCTCGTGAGGTTGAAGACGACAGGGGAGTCGTACGTACCGACGGAATCCCCCAAGGGGGAGTTCGCAATCCACCTGATAGGTGACGGCTCATCTATTCCCTACAGAGTCAGGATAAGGAGTCCCAGTTTCGCGAACCTGTCCTCGATACCCACCATGCTGAAGGGATACAAGATAGCGGATCTGACTGCCTCAGTCAGCTCTATGGACCCTGTTTTTGGTGAGGTGGATAGATGAACCTGTTCTTCTTTCTAATGAGCATCCTCTACGGGATTGTGAAATTCCTCCACATCAATTTCGTTCCCTTCACATTCGCGGGATATCCCATCGGCCTATGGATCGCGTACTTCATAGTCGCTGTCGTGGAGGTGGTGCTCGTTTTCGCACTTTCCATGGTAGCCGTCATAATTATTATCTATGTCTTCAGGAAGTACATGGCGGATGCCCAGAATAGGATAGGACCGAACAGGGTCGGGTTGTGGGGAACTTTGCAGCTTATTGCGGATGTGTTCAAACTCATTCAGAAGCAGGACATCATTCCCACGGCCGCAGACAGAACTGCCTATAGGGTCGCTCCCTATCTTGTATTCACTCCAGTCATTCTCGGCTTCATACTGATCCCCTTCGGTAATGTTTCCATTCTCAATCTAATGGTGGTCAATTTCAACTACACCATCCTCTTCCTCATTGCATTCATGACCATTGCCCCCGTTGGAGAGATTATAGGAGGTCTTGCATCTCACAACAAGTTTTCACTCTTTGGGGCATTGAGGTCTGCTGCTCAGGACATGGGCTTCGAAGTCCCAATGCTGATATCACTCATCTCTGTGATCATACTCGCAGGCAGCTACAGCGCAAATGACATTGTGACCGCTCAGAGATTCATTCCTTTCATAGTCCCGGAGATTCTGGGATTCATAGTATTCTTCCTGGCGATGATTGGAAGGCAATCAATACCTCCTTTCGACCTACCGGAGAGCGGTAGCGAGTTGGTTAGCGGTTTCTCAACCGAGTACAGCGGAATGCGATATGGAATATTCTACATGGGAAATTTTGGATTTATGGCCCTGTCCGCCTTCGTTGTTGCCGTTGTCTACCTCGGGGGATGGGAAGGACCGATCTTCCCAGGCACGATATGGCTCATAGTCAAGGGGGCTGTATTCATTTTCATTTTCCTTCTGATCTGGATTTCGCTCGGAAGAGTCAGAATTGACCACCTGCTGCAGATGGGATGGAAGTACCTTCTACCGCTGAGCGTCATAAACTTGCTGATAAGCGCATGCATCGCTCTCTTTTTCGGGGGGTTGTTCTAGATGACAGACGATGAAAAGATTCCGGGGCCCATACAGGGGATTGCTGGAATTGCCAAGGGAGTCTGGACTGTCTTCATGGAGAGCTTCAAACCGAAGGTGACGAGACAGGTACCGGAGGATAAGCTTGAATACCCATCGAGAACAACTGGAAGGGTCTTTCTGAACGTTGATACCTGCATTGGCTGTACACTGTGCGAACAGATCTGCCCGAATGGCACCATAAGGATGGTCGACTTCCACCACGAAAAGAAGCAGGAATACGAAAAGAAGTATCCTAACAAGAGGGAGATATATCCTAGCGTCGATGTCTCGACCTGCATACACTGCAACCTCTGCGAGGAGATCTGCCCCACAGGGGCCATAACGCTGGAACCAGAAGTGGAAGAAGTACATTTCATCAGAAAGAACACCAGATACACCCCCGAACAACTGGGAAAGAAAGAAGTGGAACTCTGGGGGGAGGGGAGAGAATGATAATCTTTTACATCCTTTCTATAGCGGCAATCGTCGCTGCTCTGTTGGCCGCCTCAAGCAAGAATCTACTGCACTCTACGCTGTGGCTGACGTTCCTGGTAGTGGATGTAGCTAGCATTTTCTTCTACCTTGAGAATTTCTTCATTTCCGCTATTCAGATTCTGGTATATGCAGGTGCAATAATCACGCTGATCCTGACGTCCGTCATGCTTTCTAGGAGGTATCAGGATGCGGAATAAGTTTGCGATCGTGCTCTCTGTCCTCCTCTTCATAATTATGATCACCTTCATACAGCTTGGAGCGTACCCGCAAGGGATAATACCCATCAATACCGGAGCGACAGGAATAACCCAGTCATTGTTCACCACCTACCTCCTTCCATTCGAAATCGTCACTTTCCTTCTCGTCGCTGCCATGCTTGGCGCAATGTATCTGGGTGAGAGGGGTGAGAACAAATGAATCTCTCAAGCATCATTTCAGCTCCTATGAATGTGGGGGCGGTTGAATTCCTATCTATGGCAATACTCGCAATCGGGATATACTCATTCCTGAGTTCAAGGACTATCGTAAAGGCACTGATATCCGTTGAGATCATGATAAACGCTGGACTAATCAATTTCATCGGCGCTTCTAGTTACTACGGCAACCCTGGTGGAGCAGATATGACCCTATTCGTGCTGGTCATTGCGGCTGCCGAGACTGTCGTCGCCATGGCCCTATTTGTCTCGGTGTTCCGGAAGAAGGGATCTGCAGGACTTGATGTCCTAAAATTGTTGAGGTGGTAAAATGGATCTATCTATTATTCTGACCTTCCTAATATTTGGACTTCCTCTGATCGGGTTTCCGTTCGTCATAGGAATTGGATATATCAAGAAAAACTACTCCATGTATCTCGGTTCAGCACTGATATTCATCTCATTCCTCATCACGCTCTTTCTCTTCTTCACCTATACAGTCAACGGCACTGTTATCCAGTACAGCTTTAATTGGCTACCCTCACTCCCTGCGATAATCCCTCTGGGAATCTATGCCGATAACCTGTCTATGATAATGGCCCTAATGGTCTCCTTTGTTGGATTCCTGATAATTCTCTTTTCTGTGGGATACATGAAGGAGGACCCCAACAGACACGTCTTCTTCGGTGAAATGGTCCTCTTCACATCATCAATGCTCGGGCTGGTTCTCTCATCCTCCCTGATAATGCTCTTCATCTTCTGGGAACTTGTCGGTCTGTGTTCTTACCTGCTCATAGGATTCTGGTACTATAAACCGAACGCTGCCTCGGCAGCAAAGAAGGCGTTTATCGTAACCAGAGTCGGAGACGTCTTCTTCATAGCGGGGATCGGAGCGGCAATACTTTACTCCTCTGGTGGAGCTCTGTCCGTCACCGGTCTGAGTTCGATTCATCTCGTCTGGCAGAAGACAATTGTTTCCCTCCTCCTGTTCGGAGGAGCTATAGGAAAGAGTGCACAGTTCCCGCTGCATGTCTGGATACCGGATGCGATGGAGGGAGCCACTACAGTCTCAGCGCTCATCCATGCTGCTACGATGGTGACCGCTGGTGTATACTTGATAGCAAGGACCTACTCCATTTTCACGCCAACATCCCTGACAGTAGTGCTTTATGTTGGTATAGTGACAATAATCCTCTCGGGACTGATAGGACTGGTGGTCAATGATATCAAGAGGATACTGGCATATTCCACGATAGGTCAGGTAGGATACATGGTGGCTGCCCTGGGACTTGGTCTGGGGGCAACCAGTATAGGCCTATCTATATACCAACTGGAAGCACACGCATTTTTCAAGGCCCTCCTTTTCCTTACGGCCGGATCGATCCTCCACGCAGTAATGAATGTGAGGGACATCAACAAGATGGGTGGTCTATGGAAGAAGATGCCCATAACGGTAACTGCCATGTTTTTCGGCGCACTCGCTCTCTCCGGATTCCCGGGTCTTGCCGGGTTCTTCAGCAAGGATAGCATTATAACTGCAAGCTATGGTGTATCTATTTTCGCGTGGGCTCTTCTCGCGATCGGCGGTTTCCTGACAGCATTGTATGCATTCAGGATGTTCTTCAAAGTCGCTCTGGGGAAACCCAGGAGCAATGCAGCAGAACATGCTCATGAGTCCAAGTGGATAATGCTCATTCCCATTCTGGTACTCGCAGCGTTCAGCATAATTTTTGGAATATTCCAGAGAGGGTTCTACAGCTTCGTCGAGGGAAACCCGGTCACACTCGCCTTCGGAATCGCTCCTCTCACGACACTTGACCTGATTCCTGTCGTCCTGATGCTTGCTGGCATGGGGACGGCATACTATGCCTGGGGAAGGAGTTCGACTATACCTTCGACCGTAACAAACGGGGCGAAGGACTTCTATCTGCTTGTAAAGAACAAGTTCTTCATCGATGTGTTCTTCACGAACGTGATCGCAGAGAGAGGAATCATCGGGCTGTCAGCAGTATCCGATGGTTTTGAGCGAAGAGCGATCGGTGGACTGGTAAACGTTTCTGGAAGTCTGTTCCAGAACTCTGGAAAGGTCCTCAGGAAGATTCAGACTGGTCTAGCAAGGCAGTACGCGCTCATCGTATTGATAGGCCTGATTCTGGCCTTGATCCTTCTCAGGATCTTCATACTGGCGGGGGTGATACATTGACATTCCAACTGAGCTACCTGTTCTTGATTCTAACGCTCGTCATTGTAGCGTCGATAATTGCTAGGGGCAAGATTGCAAGATATCTGACCGTGCTTTTTTCCGCCCTGGTCTTCATGTTCGTCGTCCTGAACAACATGACGTTGACCAACTTCGATTATGGGTCTCTGTCAATACTGACTCTTTCATTCCAGCTTAACTTCGTGAGTTCTGTACTCTTGATACTCATATCCTTCATCGGGGTATTTGTATCACTCAGGTACTCAAGCTCACCAGGTTTCTTTGTCCTGCTCCAGTTCCTGTTGTTTTCCCTAATAGGTATATTCACTACGCGTGACTTCATACTGTTCTACATATTCTGGGAAATGGTACTCATCCCCTCATTTTTCGCGATAGGGATCTGGGGAGGAAGTAACAAGAACTATGCAGCAATGAAGTTCTTCATCTACACCCACGTTGGTTCGGTCTTCATGCTCCTTGCGATATTCACGATGTACTTCACTGAAGGTGCATCCAATTTCTCCATGGCCACTCTGATTTCTGGCATCAACGCCATTCCTATGGCCTACCAATCGTTCATAATATTCGGCTTCCTCTTCGCATTCCTGATAAAACTTCCAACTATACCGCTCCACTCCTGGTTACCTGATGCTTACGTTGAGGCTCCTTCCGAAGGTACCGTGTTCATATCGGCACTCCTCTCAAAGATGGGTGCCTTTGGACTGCTTGTCATATTCTCACCGATATTCATGGCATCTTCTTTTGCGGGAAGTACTGCAGTTCCGATTGCACTGATGGCCCTGGGAGTATTCTCACTGATCTACTCCGCCCTGGTCGCACTCTATCAGAAGGACCTCAAACGAATGATGAGTTACGCGAGCATCGGCCATATGTCGTTCATAACGATAGCCGTGGGAGGCTTCCTTTACCTCAATGGATCGAATCCGCTAGCGTCCCAGTTACTCTACTACGGAGCCGTATTCCAGCTCATATCTCACGGAATAATCATAGCGATGGTTTTTGCTCTCGTAGATACACTGGAGAAGGCAACAGGGACCAGGCAGATACCATCCCTCGGTGGACTTGCAAGAAAGCTACCCGTCCTCTCGTTCTTCATCCTGACTGCGTTCCTCGCTTCTGTTGCAATACCAGGTTTCTCAGGATTTGTAGGGGAGATATCCATACTCCTTGGAAGCTATGCAGTCCTGAAATATTATCTGATATTCGTACTGATAGGAGTCGTTCTGACTGCATCTTACCACGTGTTTGCTCTGCAGAGGACGATATTCGGCCCTTACAATGAATTCCTTGGGGACATAAAAGCGAAGAAAGAGGATCTCCTAGTCGCTATTCTACCTCTTGCAATTATATTCCTACTTGGTATCTATCCTGCACTGTTATTCCACACATTCAACATTTACCTTATGCCATTCCTGGGAGGGATACACTGATGATAACATTTGGGACCTATGACTACCTCTGGAACGTGTTTATTCTGTTCATCGGAGCGTTCGCTGTATTGTTTGCCAGCCTGGTCACCGAGAAGAGATCCGTGATGGTGACTCTGGGAGCTGTATTTGCAGCTGCATCCCTCGTTCTGACACTCCTGCAGAGCTATAACGGAGTGTCGATCGCAGGCAGTTCCGTCTACATATCTGGATTCTCAAAATTGTTCTTTATAGCGATACTTGTACCCGGAATTCTATCCCTGATAGGGATGGCCAAGACTCCTCTTAACAGGAAGCCTGGATTGATGGTCTTCATCTTTCTTGTATCTCTGGGATTCATGCTTCTTGCCATTACATCGTACAACCTTCTCTTCATATTTGTCGCATTCGAGGGAGTGTCAATCCCGACTTACATCCTCGCGGCCTATGGAAAATCCGACAGTGAGCTCGAAGCTGCAATCAAGTACTTCGTCATAGGAGCCTTCTCAACGGGGCTCATAATCTTCGGAATCTCGCTCTACTACATATCGACGGGAAGCCTATCACTGGCGGCTGTCCCCACCTTCCACAGCATCTACTTCCTTGCGATGGGGCTCCTGGTATTTGGGTTCGGCTTCAAGCTTGCAATATTCCCCCTACATGGGTGGGCCATAGATACCTATACTGGAACTTCCAACCCCGTCTCCTCATACCTGAGCACTAGTTCAAAGATCATGACGCTCATAGTACTCTTCAACGTACTCTTCACCTCACCCCTCTTCTTCAACTACCTCAAGATAATATTCGCAATTATCGCGATCCTCACAATGACTTTCGGAAACGTTGTGGCCATATCTCAAAACAACGTAAAGAGGATGCTGGCCTATTCTTCGATCGCACAGGCAGGATATCTTTCGGTGGTCTTCCTCGTGGCGGGGACCGGAGCGATCAACCTTGCAGTGATAAGCCTCTTCATGTATGCGCTCGCATATGGATTCATGAAGGCTGGCTCCTTCCTTGCAATGGATAGCATGGGTAACTATGACATCGAGAACTTCTCAGGAATGTGGAAGAGGAATCCAGCGTTTGCTATCTCTTTCGCAATCCTGCTTCTCTCTCTGGCTGGTTTCCCGGGAACTCTGGAGATC
>JAKATW010000036.1 GCA_021827945.1 Thermoplasmata archaeon | reverse complement strand
TGAGTCTAAAACAGGAGGTCCTTTCCAGTATTCTTTTGATAACTCACGACCTTGCGGTAGCTGCAAACATGTGCGATAGAATTTACGTTATGTATGCGGGAAAAGTAGTTGAGAGCGGTAATATGAGTGATGTATTGCAGATGCCTTTGCACCCTTACACCACGATGCTAAAGAATTCATTACCAGAGGGGTATGCGAATGAAGGAACGCTTAAGGTTTCCTCTGGATCGCCTCCTGACCTAAGACATCTACCAGCGGGATGCGCTTTTAACTCTCGGTGCCCTAATGCCATGGAAGTATGCAGGCAAAAAGTCCCTGAACTTAAGGTACAGAGAGATTCCAGGGAGGTGGCTTGCTGGTTGTATGAATGAATCGATTCTGGAAGTTGAGGATCTGACTGTCCAGTTTAAAAACAAGTCAAAGTTGTTTGGGTCTTCCAGAGAAGAGGACAGATGGAAGAGGGTGCTTAATTCAATCTCTTTCAATATAAAACAAGGGGAGACGTTTGGAATTGTTGGAGAGACGGGATCGGGAAAGACGACTCTTGCAAAGACGCTTGTTGGCATATACAAGCCCAAGAACTGTAAAGTGAAACTGTACGGCAAGCTAATCGATTTCAGGAAGAGAGAGGACATACTGCTGTTGAGGAAGAACATAGGTATCGTATTTCAAGACCCCGTCGGAAGCCTAAATCCCAGGGTCACGGTCTCTGACATAATCTCTGAGGGGATTCCCGTTCAAGAGAAGCTTACAGAGCCGCAACGTCAAAAGAGAGTTAAGGAAGCCGCGGGGCTTGTGGAACTTCCAGAGAGTAAACTGGATTCCTATCCACCTGAACTGAGTGGAGGGGAAAAACAGAGGGTAAGTCTTGCCAGAACCCTGATCGGTGGTAAGAAAATACTGGTACTGGATGAACCTACGAGTTCTCTTGACGTATCGATTCAGGCTCAGATTCTCAACCTACTTATCAGGCTCAGGAAAGAACTCTCCATAAGCTACATATTCATAACGCATGATCTCAACGTGATAAAGTATATGTGCAATAGGATCGCGGTACTGTACTACGGCCAGATAATAGAGCAGGGAAGCACTTACGAGATCTTCGAACGCCCAAGACATCCTTACGCCGCAGACCTTATAGGAGCAAACATATCATTCACATCAACAAACCAGTTCACGATTGCCCACGAATCTGGAGAACCGAGTAAGGAGGGATGCATTTACAAGAATTCCTGTTCTAAGCGGTTTTCTGCTTGTGAGAGCACGCCTCCCACGTTCGATTATGGTAAGGGATCGGTTAAGTGCTGGCTTTACGACTATATGGGAAATAGCAAAGGGGAAGCTGGGAAAGAAGCGTTAGAGCAGTGAATCACGAAAGCGTGGATTTTTTCCTTACAGCGAGGGTTATAGCCAAATTTTATCTTGATGGGGGGCATAAGATTTACGAATATGATGAAAAACTATGGCTTGTTCATTAATAATGAATGGGTAAAATCAGATAAAGAGGAGCAGGAATCCGTAGTAAATCCAGCAAACGAAATGGAGATAGCGACAATTCAAAAGGGGGGTGTGGGTGATACCAGAGCAGCAATCGATGCTGCAAGGGAGGCTTTTGACAAGGGCGAATGGCCAAAACTGTCACCTGCTTCTAGAGCGGAATTCATTCTACGACTGAGCAGATACGTCGAGGAAGACATAATCAAGTTCGGAGAAACAGAACTCGCAAACACAGGGAAACCGGTGAAACAGGTCGTCGATTACGATGTAGCTTACACAATTGACAACCTGAGATTCTTTGCCGGTGCTGCCAGGCTCATAGATGGCGTGGCGGCAAAGGAATATGTCACCGATGGAACAAGCATCCTACGTCGTGAACCCGTGGGAGTCGTAGCTGCAATCACTCCTTGGAACTATCCCCTAATGATGATTGCTTGGAGAGCGATACCGGCAATCGCAGCGGGCAACACTGTGGTCGTCAAACCCGCCAGCTATACCCCGATGACAACGCTCGAACTTGCAAAAGCTGTCAAAGATGCCGGCATCCCAAAGGGGGTCTTCAACGTAGTCACCGGTCCCGGGAAGACTGTAGGTGAAGAACTTGCCAGGAATGACAAGGTCGACATGATAGCGTTCACTGGATCAAATGAAGTGGGAAAACGCATTTCCGGCATAGCCTCCGCAACTGTGAAGAGACTATCACTAGAGCTCGGTGGAAAGGCACCATTCATTGTTTTCGAGGACGCGGATCTTGATGCAGCCACGGAGGGTGCGGTAGTTGGAGCTTTTGTCAACAATGGCCAGGATTGCTCGGCAGCAACCAGAATATATGTTCAGGAAGGAATTTACGATAAATTCAAGGCGCTTTATATAGAAAAAATCAGGAAGATAAGGGTGGGAAGCCCTACCGATCCAAAGACCGATCTCGGACCACTCATCTCCACCGATCATCTAAAAAGAGTGAGGTCATATATTGAGCTAGGTAAGAAAGAAGGAGAAGTGCTTTATGAAGGCAACAACGATGATTTTAGATCGGGCTATTTCACAAGGCCCGTTGTTTTTGGGACGGAGAATAACAGGGCAAGAATAGTGCAGGAAGAAATTTTCGGGCCCGTTCCGGTAATGTTGAAATTCAATACCTATGCTGAAGCGATCGAGAAGGCTAACGATGTGGTATATGGATTAGGGTCTTCCGTTTGGACAAGGGATGTCAGGACGGCGATGATGGCGGCCAAGGACCTCAGATTTGGAACGGTGTGGATCAATGATCACGTACCTATCCCATCCGAGATGCCGTGGTCCCCGATGAAGAGGTCAGGATTTGGGGCCTCGACTTCAAAATACTCTCTTGAAGAATTCACGACCCTCAAGCATGTGTACGTTGACCTTACCGGTGCTGCAAGGAAGAGTTGGTATTACCAGGTTTATGGAGAGAAGTGAGGTCAGGTCAGAAATCTACAGTTCCAAAGTCCATCTCCTTGTACGTCTGCAGAATAGTCCTCGTATCTGATCTCTCTATTTCGGCTATAGACGAGATCCTGTCCAGTATTTTAGAATAATCATCCTTGCTCTTGGAGACTGTTTGAATCAAGAAATCTATGTCTCCGAGGAGGAAGTAAACAGAAACTATTCCCGGTATCTTCTTTAATTTTTCAGCGATCAGATCCTTGTAATTCCCTCCATACTTACCCCTGATAAGGGTAAGGGTAGTAAATGAGAATCCCATCTTAGAGTAGTCGATGGTTGCGGTTATCTTCTTGATATAACCGTTCATCTTGAGAACCTCAATCCTCTTACTTATAGCGGATGGCGAGTAAAGTCCGACTCTCTTTCCAATTTCTTTGAGAGATAGAGTTGCATCCTCACGAAGTAATTTCAAAATGCGCTTGTCGAACTCATCCATAGGTGTCAGATAAGACAACGCTTTCATGATTTAACAGTTTCTTAACTTCAGACTCAGGGAGATGCTCTACAGGATGAGCAGTATTATCAGAAGCATAAGAATTCCGAACAGGTAAGGTCCAGCAAATTTCTCGAATCCTGAGCTATCTCTCCTCGACCACATTATGGAAAGGTAGTATGCGAACGGAGCAGTGGCCAGGTCGATCAGAGACAGGACACCATATACTTTCAGTACAGATAGTAGAACAATGGCCCCGTAGAACAAGGTAAAAACCGAGATTGAGAAGAACTCTGATCTTTTCTTCCCCAGACTTACTGCAAGGGTCTTGAACCCTGACCTTTGGTCGGATTCCAGGTCCCTATAATTCCCGATAAACAGCAGTAGGGCTATAATCAGTGAGAATGGTACAAGGAATGGTAATGATGATATGTAAAATCGTCCTGCGGCTGCAAAGGAAACGTACTCACCGGCCGCAATTGTCGAGAAAAATATCCCAATCTCCCCAGTTCCAAGGTATTTATATCCAATGGGGGGCCCGGTGTATCCGTAGCCAAGTAACAATCCAATTGCAGCAATAAGATTCAAGATCAGCCCATATCTCAATGATAAAATGAAACTCATGAGGAGATAGATTGCAGAAAACACCACCGCCCACTCAATCAGATACCGCTCCGTAACTCCGTAATGAAATATAGGATGATGTCGATAGTGCGTGTTTGGAGAGTCAGCCTTGTCGACACCTTTCACGTAGTCGAAATAATCATCAAAGAGGTTTGTCGCGGCAATCAGCGGAATGATCGTGATTGATACTAAAATGAAGGGAATATAATTGAAATGGCCGATCCTGTCTACGGAGAAAACGAACCCCGGAAGTATGAAGATGAGGTACAGGTAGATGGGAGGGACTCTTCCGCCTCTCGACGAGATATCTGCAAGCTTCTTTATCTCCCCTGACAATGACATACCGATCCCAACAATCCTAAATGACGATTCTATTATTAAATAGTCGAATTTTAGCAGTTCCAATCAATTGGTTTGGGATATGGATCAGCGTTTGGAAACAAATTCGTATATATTATGACTAAATCATGAAATATGCCAGAACTGGAGATGAACGTATCTATGTTGAAGTGCCCAATATGTGACCTCAACCACAGCTACAAGGTGAAGGTCGAATATTCGGAGGACAAGAATGCACCTGAAGATGCTTCATCACTATACTACAACACATTCAAGACGACAAAAAAAGTTGTAGATAAGATCATCGATGTGCAGGTCTATGAGATAGACTCCTTTTGTCAGAAGAACGGTATACCGTTCAGAATAATCGTAGATCCGCCTCTTCCACCCGGGACATCTCCGACGAAGTTTACAGTCACTTCAGCTACGTAAGGTTTAATTCCGGATTCCGGGTCAGGCCATATTGAATCGATGGAGATCCGACATTAATGGTTAAGGCTATAATTGCAGGTGGTTCTGGATTCATAGGACGACACCTATCAAAGAAGATAAAGGAGAGTGGGGGAGAGGTGGTTCTATTGACAAGAAATCTAGATCCAGCAGTACCGTACAGGCAGGTAAAGTGGGACCCGAAAGAAAATGGATCGACACTGGAGAAGGAGATTCAGGGGTACGACCTTATAGTTAACCTGTCTGGTGCAGGCATAGACAAAAAATGGAGTACCTCCTACAAGAAGGAGATAGAGGAATCAAGGATAGAGAGCACCGCGCAGCTAGTGAATGCAATAAATTCTGCACCAGTCAAGCCGAAATATTTTGTCAACGCATCAGCAATAGGCTACTACGGGGATGTTGAGGGTGGAACTGTTGACGAAGGCTCGAAACCTGGAGACGATTATCTATCAAATCTCTGCATCAGGTGGGAAGAGGAGGCTGGGAGGGTGGATAGGAGTGTCAGGTTATTGATACCAAGGTTTGGTGTCATTTTGGGAAGAGATGGAGGCGCATTTCCCCAACTCCTGAGAGGTGCAAGCTCGGGGGTATCGTTCAACCTCAAGGGTAAGGAAAGTTGGAAATCTTGGATTCACATAGACGATGCCGTCTCATCTATCATATTCATGACGGGGAAGGGGCTTGAAGGGGCGTACAATGCAGTTTCACCAAATTCGCTCAGGATGGAAGGTCTGATGAATCTAATCTCAGGCGAGTTGGGGAAGAAGATCAGAATCAGGATGGGGCCATCTGTGGCAAACTTGATCCTCGGAGAAGGAAGCAGATACTCGATATTCAGCGGCCAGAATGTTCTGCCAAAGAGACTGTTAGAGCAGGGATTTACATTCAAATATCCAAACATACAGGAGACTCTCAAGGACCTCTTGCATTCTACAGACTAATCTACAGTATAATGAGAGAGCTCTCTGAATTTCGTCATATGTCTCCTAGTTGCTGGCTGATATGCTCGTCTTAGTGATGTCCCTCGAAATGAAACGATAGTTACTTATGAATATCATTTATCAACGAATAGGTCGGTGAATTTGCCCGTAAGTATCGGAATATTGAAAGAAACAACGGAGAACGAGAGAAGAGTTGCGCTAGTGCCAGAGGACTTAAAGAAACTTGCCTCGAAGAATATGAATTTACTGGTTCAATCGGGAGCCGGAATCATGGCGGGTTTCTCGGATGCTGACTATTTGTCTGCTGGGTGCAAGATTCTAGATAGCCGCTCGGAGGTGATTTCAGAGGGAAATCTGTTGATTATGCTGGGAAGACCGGATTCCAGCGACTTGAAGAGTTTCAGGTCAGGGTCGACGATAGTCGGCCAGATATATCCACTAAGATTTCCGTCGCTTACAGAAGAACTTGCCAGCAGAAATCTCAGGGTCTACTCTCTGGAGCTGCTACCCAGGACGACTCGTGCACAGTCCATGGACGTGCTGTCATCGCAATCTGCGGTGGCTGGTTACAGGGCAGCCGTGATAGGTGCATTCCATCTTCCGAGGCTGATGCCAATGCTCACTACCGCCGCAGGGACTGTCAAACCTGCGAACGTTTTGATAATAGGAGCAGGAGTGGCTGGATTGATGGCGATTGCGACTGCGAAGAGACTCGGTGCCTCAGTTTCCGCCTATGATGTCAGGAGAGCAGCAGGAGATGACGTCAGGAGCTTGGGAGCTAAGTTCGTAGAGGTTGGTCTGAATGCAGAAGGAGCAGGCGGTTATGCGAGAGAACTCACTGAAGAAGAAAAGAAAAAGGAAAAAGAGGTTCTAGAAGCTGCCATAACATCCTCTGACCTCATAATAACTACTGCAGGGGTGCCTGGAAAGAAAGCCCCAATAATATTGAGTGCAGAAACTGTGGCTAAGATGAAACCAGGGAGTATCATTGTAGATGCAATGGCGGAGTCCGGAGGCAATTGCGAGCTTACCCAACAAGGCAAGATCATCGAATTCAATGGAGTAAAGATCATTGGTTCCACCAATCCTCAATCTGATCTACCTATCAATGCAAGTCAAATGTACTCCAGGAATGTCATCTCGTTCCTTTCGATACTGATAGATAAGGATGGTAATTTTGTTGATCCAGCGAATGACGCCCTACTCTCTGCGTGCATGGTCTGTACAGATGGAAGGGTAACATTTCCTCCCCCCGTGAAGGACGGAGGAAAGAAATGATCATAACAGACTGGGCTTGGCTGTACATAATCATACTAGCTGTCTTCGTCGGGTACGAGGTCATAAGCCACGTACCGGTGATTCTTCATACTCCGCTAATGTCCGGTTCAAATTTTGTTCACGGAATCGTGTTAGTAGGAGCAATACTTGCACTTGGATACGCGACCAATGATGTTGAGCGGGCAATAGGGTTTGTCGGTGTGGTAATGGCAACGCTGAACGTTGTAGGGGGATATGTTGTAACTGAGAGAATGCTTGCCATGTTCAAGAAGAGGGTGGTGGAAAAATGATTGACATAACCCAGCCCATCTACGTGTTGACGATTGCCGCTTTCGTGATCGGCCTTATCAGAATGGCCAACCCTGCAACTGCAAGAAGCGGAATATTGTGGGCAGGAATAGCAATGGCATTTTCCATCGGGGCTACGTTCTTCGTTCCAGGTCTTTCAAACTTGATTCTCATATTCCCTGCCATACTCATCGGTGCAGTCATTGGTTATGCTGCCGCTAGAAAAGTTGCCATAGTGAACATGCCACAGATGGTAGCTATCTACAATGGAATGGGTGCAGGAGCAGCCTCCACAATTGCTGCTATAGAGTTGATAAGACTTGGCAACTCTTCATTTAACATCACTATAGCACTCCTCGGTGCAATAATAGGTAACGTTTCGATTGCTGGTAGTGTTATGGCTTTCCTGAAACTCCAGGGATGGATCAGGCAGAAGCCTATCACGTTTGTCTTCCAGCAGGTGATCAATCTGATAGTTGTAGCAGTAGGAGTACTGTTCGGAATAGCTTTTCTGACTCACAGCAATATATTACTTCCCTATAGGTCCGCCCTGGTTCCTTTCTTTGTCTTGACCGTAGGTTACGGATTCTTGATGGCTCTACCGATCGGGGGAGCAGATATGCCTGTCCTGATATCCCTCTATAACGCAATGACTGGAATAGCTGTGGGCCTCGAGGGTTTCGCGATATCAAACTATGCTATGGTCGTCGCTGGAATCCTGGTAGGGGCCGCAGGAACGATCCTGACTCTTGCCATGGCAACTGCAATGAACAGATCTGTAGGAGCAATCCTTGCTGGAGGGTTCGGAAAGACTCAGGATGAGAACAGAGCCATATCAGGTAACCTGAAACCTATCAGCAGCGAGGACGTTGCGGTGATGCTGGCGTACTCCTCCACGGTCGCCATAGTTCCCGGATTCGGAATGGCCTCAGCCCAGGCTCAGTTCAAAGTCAGAGATCTTTCTGACATGCTCATTTCAAAAGGAATAAAGGTATTTTTCGCAATACATCCTGTGGCAGGTCGAATGCCAGGGCACATGAATGTTCTCCTTGCAGAAGCAGGGGTCCCCTACGACCTTCTGGAAGACCGGGACGAGGCAAATAGAGCGTTCCAGGACGTAGATGTTTCACTCGTAATTGGGGCAAACGATGTTGTGAATCCAGCAGCTAGGATACAGGGCACCGCACTATTCGGCATGCCGATCCTTGACGTCGATAGATCGAAGAACGTAGTGGTGCTGAAGAGGGGAGCAGGGAAGGGGTTTGCAGGGATCGAGAATGATCTGTTCTATATGGATAAGACGAAGATGCTGTACGGGGATGCCCAGGATTCAATCTCGAAGGTGATTCAGGAACTCAAGAAGCTGTAGAAATGTAAGATACAGAATAGTTCGTGTCTGGTACTATTTTTAAGAGTTTTAGGATCGATGACTCTAACCTCGCCAAAGCTAGACCGTTTTCCAAGAACAGCCCGGGACATTCGTTCTAGAATGCCATTCATTGGTTATTCATGGAGAGATCGTGTCCCCGGCAATTTGTTGTTCTGCGACATGCTCTCTTAATTTGAGCTAGGAAATTTCAAGCTCACAGAACATGACAGAATTATAGATTCCAGCGTTTTATCTTCTTTCAATCTTTGCATCAAGAATATATTTCGATAGAATATATCTGGAAGTGATGGATATGACCTTTTCGAACAACCTCACTGTTACGACACTGTTGGTGTACTCTACTTCCACTTACGTCGGTCTGATATTATCCATTGTTATTGCGGCTGTCGTTGTCTGGCTCGTTGTGAGCAATAGGA
>JAKATW010000017.1 GCA_021827945.1 Thermoplasmata archaeon | reverse complement strand
AGCTTCTGCAGTTGCTAGATACAGGAGAAGGATGAAGAAATCGATCATCAGTAGATCGAGGATAGAGAAGCTCGTGGACATTGGTACAATAATGATTCTCTCAGGAACACTGAATCAGAACCCATACACAGAGGAGATGATGGGTATTGCATACTCTTCAAGAAGGAAATGACTGGAAAATGTTGATACGATAGGGACCTAACCATCTTTTGGCGCTTAGTATAGTGAGAAAATAATATATAGTTACTGACCTTAATAACTTGTGAGTAGACTGACATCTGAAGGGAACTGTAAAAGTTTCACCAAGGAGGGAGCGTTCGGTCAATGACCCATTTCACAGTCTATTTATCAAATGAGAGTAAAAACACACTCCCGTACGATCACAACTATTTGCTTGGAAGTGCAATTTATAAGCTTCTGAAGGATATGTCAGAGGACGCAGCAAAAATACTCCACGATGCGCCATACCGTACTTCCTACGTAATTTCCGAGATATATCGGGTTTCTGGTAAGAGAGGAGAATCGTGGTTCAGGGTGGGAAGCGGAAATGGAAAAGTTCTTGAGCTTCTGGAGGAATCGATGAAATTAGGCACTAAAATACAGATTGGTAGTACTGTTTTCGAGGTTCATGGTATCAAAAAGCATTCCTTTTCACTAAGACCCGGAGAGTATCTGACATTGAGCCCTATACTACTCAGAGACAGAAACACCGGGCTCAGTATTGTGCATGATCACCCAAATTACGTCTCAATACTCCAGTCTGCGATAAACGCCGAGGTCAATAAATATCTTAAGAAAGAGGGAAGTATCCAGATTCATCATTTTGAATCTCAGGCAGTCAGAAAACGGAAGATAGGGACCAGAACTGTACTGGCTGAGAAAGGAAGATTTTTGATGAGTGGTTCTGTGGACGAATTGAAACTTCTTGTCGATTACGGAGTAGGTCTCTCTCCCGCGCTGGGATTTGGAATGATCGTGCCTACGGAGGCTGAATGCAATGAATGAATTTAGGCCAGAAGAGGTTCTCAGAGAGCTCGGGTTCAACACTAAATGGGGAAAGACTTCCCCGCCTCAAACTCTGTATTGGCACTCCCTCAACGTTTATCTCTGCGCAAAGGAACTCTCAACCCTTGTTTCATTACCGCTCAACGAACGAGAACTTAAGATATTGTTGTGGTCTTCTCTTCTCCACGATTCCGGAAAGGAATCAGATAGTTGGCAGGATAAGGGTCATGGCCCCCATTCTCTCAGCGATGACGAAACTACTAGACTTACCGTTATTTTAGAAAAGTATGGTGATACCTTTGCAGAAGTGGCTTCCGGGACAGAATCGAATAGAAAAATTCAGATGAAGCTTACAGAGGATGAGGTAGAAGTTGTCATAGAATTTATTACGGAACATCATACGAGTCATACCCTTTCAAATGCTGACAAAGAGAGGATCGGCAACCTTTTGAGGACGGCAGATAATCTTGTGAGTGCAACTGTTATGGACAATGGTACCATCGATATTGTTGCCCACCTTCTCCAGCCAGATTATATTCCTCTGATACTCACGGCGGAGGACCATCCTATAAGCTACAAAGCTCTCGCACTGGCTGATGATTATGCCGAAGATTCCGGAGTTAGAATACTCCTTGTCAACAGGCTTCAATCCCTGTATCTTCTCCGGGCTGGAAAAGATGTGAAAACATTCAAAAAAGAAGTGATGGACAAAGTGACCAGGCTGATCGGAGTGGAAACATCCGGAGACTCCAACTCAGTGATAAATAAGATATGTTCTCCGAAGCCTGGAAACAGGATTAAGGATGGAGATATGGAAAGGTTTCTTACCGTATTACATCAGGACATTTCCGGTATCCATAAAAGAATACAGGAAGAATACTCAGGTCTCCAGAAAAGGTTGCCAAGAAACAACGAGGAAAAGAAACTGGATATAGAATATAAAATGTGGGCCGGCCCCCTCTTGCTGCTTTATGACGCAACAAAGATGCTCAATAAAAAAGCAGAGACGCTGTTGGATTCGAATATTAGAATGAGCGACGTAAAGAATGCCACCCTAAGTAAGAAAGGAGAAATCGCGAAGAATCATGCGCAAGCCCTTGGGAAGTCCATATCCATAGATTATGCGTTAAAAGTCCTTGAAATTATAAGGGACAGCACAAATCCACCCCAAATAGGAGACACGGTCAAACTGGACGTTTTCCGATGGAGTGACGATGACATGGACATAACATCCATTGCCCGGCAATCCTACGAATATTACAAGGATAATTTGTGGAACGACAGAACCCACAAACGCAACGTGAAAAAATACTGCTTTTCATGCAAAACAAGGGAGCCAACAAGGGAGGCTCCTAAGACATTTATGAAAACGAATACTTGGACTTCTGCGAACGTCGGGAAGGATAAGGTCTGGGTATGTGACCTGTGTTATCTTGCTCAGAAATATTTCATACCTCAAGAGGAAAGAGGGATTTTCCACGCTGATGCAACCCCAGCTTATAATCACGTAAGGGTTGATTGGAAAAATGTTTTCTGGCAGGGTGAGGATGTATCCGGGCAGCGGGCCTCCAAGAAAAGCTCTCACGAGATAGTGTTTTCTCTTAGTGGTGAAACACCCAACGAGGCAATTACGGAATGCTTGGGGTATACAGCGGAATACAAAATATCTGCTAGCAAGGAATACCCGTCCATTGTAGACTTTCTTTATATGAATGGCCTCAACGGTACTGTGGGCGCGGGACCTTCAAATCCAGAAAGTCATATGTTCACGGGATTTGGCATTACCATCAATTACAACGATTGGAGGGATTTCGGGGGAGCAATGAGGCTCCTGAACGGTACTGTTACAAGTAAGGGCGTTTTTCCCGCAGCAAGTATCTGGAGAAAGCTCGTTAATGAGGAGTGGGGGTGGGGGTCATTATTTGCTGGGCGTTTGAGAAATGAAGGAATTGCAAAAAAGCTCGGCACGACTCAGAATATGAAAATATTGAGCAATTTCATAAAAATCAGGTGCAATAGGAGTGATCCAAAAATGATAGAAGAGATAAGGAATATCCCTCTATTGGAGAGGGACAGGAATAAAAGGTTTAGCTCGGCAGAACGTATCATCAGGCAGATGGAAAGAGTAACATTGACCGCCGCTAAGCACCCCGATGGGTATGGAAAGGATGAAAAAGAGATAAAGGAAACCATTGCGGGAATAGGTTTAAAGAGACTCCGTGCAGAAAACATCAAAGCATCCGGCAGGGATTGGGTTGTATCGGATAACGACCTGGTTAAGCTTCAGGATTCCCTGTCATGGGTGGCAGACAGGCTGTGGTCTCTGCGAGACAGCCACAGTACAAGGAGAGACTTTGTGAATGCACTAATAGTTGCAGTGGCCTATTCTCAGAATCTCTCGGGTGAAGAGGCGGTGATGAGTTGATGTACCAGATAATAGTGCTAAGGAAGCTTCAGGGAAGAGGAATCTTCGTAACAGAAGACAGGAATGAACCTAACACTGCCATGACTCCAACCCCAAAGGGACTTGAGGAAAGGCCGGTGATCCTCGGAAGGAAACTTGCTGCTAAGGAAAGGAGAACTCTTTTAGAAACAAGGAATAAGCCGGAAGTTAAGAAAAAATACAATGACACGGAATGTCATCTGTCCCCTACCCCTAAGGAGGGTGGCCTCATTAAAGGGCCTTGCATGCAGTGTCCTGTTTGCTTCACACACGGAGGACTTCGGAGTGGAGACGGTGGCAACTATGGCAGGGCGGGGATAGTGCTGTACGATGATGCTTACAGCCTGGGAGACTCCGAAATTGAAGTGCTCACAATGAATGCAGTAGATACTGTCACACAGAGAACAGGGACTGCACTTGCAACAGAG
The DNA here is from genome assembly GCA_021827945.1 of Thermoplasmata archaeon. Classification (GTDB taxonomy): domain Archaea; phylum Thermoplasmatota; class Thermoplasmata; order Thermoplasmatales. Next base: position 5,509 of record JAKATW010000017.1, on the reverse strand, counting down.
ACCTTCGTTTACGGCGGTTCCTTCATCAATGTTGTGTCCTTGAAAGACGACCATCCAGAGGTGCTGAGCCTCATACTAGACAGCATTTTATCCACGGGAAGTTACGGGGCAAGAAGCAGGCACTATGGAAGGATGAAGAATGAAATAAGGAGGATAATCAAAGTTCCCAGACCACTTGTAACCAGTTACGGTCTAGTAGGACAAATTGGATCTCCGGATGACATCAATAAAGTTCTAAACGAACTGGATGTAAAAGTAACGGAGAGTGGAGGGGAGATTATTACAGTCCCTAAACTCGGAAATCATGAGAAAATTCTGGACGACGTAAATAATCTGGAAGAGGTGAGGCACTGGTACGAGGAAGTTGCTAAGTACCTGAAACCAGAGGGAAGTAAAGGCAGGGGGAAGAAGGTTACCCCAGATGAGTCTAGCAATACAGAAAAAGATGATCAGGAAGAGGGAGAGGAGAATAACTGAATGTTCGGGTATGAGGCCATCCTGCACGTTGAGAACCCGCTTTCATTTCGTACGAATGAATACGGGAACGTAATCAGAATGGGAAGGGTGCTTCACAACTGGGCCTTGATGTTTGCAATGAACGGTATAAGGGGTGATCCTGAAAAGGACCATCTGGCTAATCTCGATGGTGCAGGAATATACTGTACACCCGCTGTTCCTAGGGAGGCGAGTTTCCAGTTCCAGACATTCCATCCTTTCCCAGAAGCACCCAATATGATAACACATCCGCAGAAATTGGGTAGCGGTTCAGTTTCAACATACCAGAGAATGTTCACGATTCTCCACTACAAGGAATTCGTCAAACCTGGCTCAACTTTTGTGTTCGGTGTCCTATCAGAAAGGGAACTTCCTGAAGAAATGATAATAACCTACGGTGGCAAGCAGACCCTTCAGAGGATAAGGTTATCCAGTGCAACTGTTGAGGACAGGGAAAACTTTTCAGGGCAGGTGAGGCATCCGATAAACCCTCTTGATTTCAAGGAATCAATACAAATGAAAAATGTGTATCAGTATTCTGTTCCCCCCTCTCCACTCTTCCAGGGTTACATAACTTCCCCTATCCATGTAATGCTGATAAAGAAACAGGCTAAGGAGTATGTTGCCCCGCACATTGACGGTAGCTATTGAACCTGAGATACTGGATATTTTTCCGCCTCCGCAAGAGTATGAAGATATATGGAAAGGCGGAGATATTTATTCTCACCAGTACGCCGCCCTGATAACAGACGATAAAAGGGGAAGAATTCATGCACCCACATCCACAGGCAAAAGCAGGGCCGCATCATTCTTCGCAGTTTCGCTATTCCATAGGGGGAAGGAAGACAGAATAAAGGCTACTTTTGCCTTTCCAACGAACATACTGACGAACCAGCAGTTCGAGAGAGGTCTCATAGAGGGATTGACCAGGAATCTTGGGTACAGGGAAATTGGAACAGATGAATGGAAGAACAGCCCAGACGATGACTCAGGAATACCTTACAGGAGGCTTTCCATCAATGGAGGAGGAGAGCTCCGTGTGGTAAAGCTGACCGGTACAGAACTCGCGATGCTGTTCACATCTGAGGAACGCAGAGGGGGGAAGGCGGACTACCTCGAAGACCTGCTCAGCTGGATGAACCAGGGTCACAGTTTTCTCATCGCAAGTCCTGATATTCTTGCGTACGCTGCGAATGAGATGTACGGGAGTTCTAGTTTTTACTACCATTCCACTGTTAAGAGAAGGGTGCACTCTCTTCTGAGAGGACGGACATTGATAATCGATGAATATCATTCCTACGATCCGTTCACACTCATAAATTTCGAGCGTCTCCTGGATGACCAGAGCCTCGCTCCGGAACGAGTTCTTCTTCTTTCAGCTACTAAGAATATTGAATATTTTCCCACGATACCAGAAATTTCCCCCCCGCCAACACTCCCCAAACCTGTTGGAAAGAAAACGGCATCCAGGGAAATAAAGGTCACATTTCATTTCAATGAATATATGCCAAAACCCATTGCGCCCTCGGGAGGCCTTAGCATATACATACATGATAGCGTCGTGGAGAACAGGACTAGATGCGCTGAACTCCGTAAGCAAGGCATAGATTTCGTACAGTGGGATGGGACAAGAAAGGATAATTTCGACCCCAGCAGTTTGGGGAAGTCCGTTCATCTTGTCATGGGAACGTCTGCAATAGAGATTGGTCTTGACACTCCAGCCAATGAGGTGGTAACTGAATGGTGGCCTGACTTAAGATGGGGCTCACCAGACAGCATCACGCAGAGGGTAGGGAGGGGAGGAAGGGGAGAAGAGGGCGCTGGAGCAACAGCTCACATATACATGCCTGTGGTAACTGGTGAAAAAGTCGATATAATCAAACAATACAGTGACAAAATAATCTCAAAGAACGCCTTCAATGATCTCATTCACAGGGTTGCCGGTACGCAGACTCTGCGCAGGGAATCCTATGTCAGCTTTTATTACCAACAGGATAAAAGGAAATACCTCTCTGACAGAGGGTTACTGGAGCGATATGAATCCCTCAAATACAGCTTCAGGCCACCCGGCTCAATGGGCCTCTTCATAGATAATTCGGGGCCTCCTTTCATATACAACAAAGTGACGATGGTCAACAGATACGACCTGCGCCCTCCTACTCCAGATGACCTTTCCGGTCTTTCAGAAGGAATGAAAAAACTTTGTAAAGGATTGGAGATTGATTTGGAAGCAGATGCCTGGGTAATTGAAGGATTACGGGATAAGAGGGAGTTTGTATCATTGCCAACGGGGGTTATCGACGACCTTAAAGCCCCAAGACTGAGGAAATATTATGTCGAGTCAAGTAAGAGACGATGATTACGTCACGGGCTCAACTGAATCTATTTATACAGGTAAGGCCGTATTTTACCTGTATTCCTGTCCTGTTCTTGCGTGGCTTTATCTTCATGGTCACTTGGTTGTGGACCCTGCACAGGAATACATAAGGAGCGGAAAGGACCTGGATGAAAGTCGCTTCTCCAACAAGAGGTCTCTTGATCTTACCCCATACGGCAAATGCGACTGGGTTACCGGAACCCAGACAAACCCTGTCATACACGAGGGTTCGAGGAGCAAGTTTCACAACGACCCTAAGAGGGCTCAACTAAGGCATTATTTGTGGGCTGCACATAAATTGTATAACATTAATGCAATTGGCGAGCTCCATCTAGCAAAAGGTCCTGTCGAAAGAATAATGCCCAACGACGATATGGTAATAAAGGATCACCAAAGGTTGAAGGATTTGTTAAATTCCAATATGCCCGAGCCAAGGCGCATTCCCATATGCAGTGGTTGTTCCAACCAGGACTGGTGCTGGCGATGAAAGATTATTACGTGTTCCAGAACTCACAGTTGGATGCGGACGAAAGCATCATCAAGGTGACATCCGGCAGTGAACAGAGGAGATTGCCTGTGGAGGAGGTAGCAGGGTTGCATCTACTCAGTGGATACAGTCTTACAAGCGGCGTTCTTGAGATAGCTACCAGGCATAACTTCCCGATACACGTATACAGCTATTATGGTGCCTATAGGGGTACATTCTTTCCGCCCCCTGTAGAGCCAACTGCATCAATCCTCGTATCTCAGGTCTTGAGCCATATAAACAGTGATAGACGAATCAATATAGCCAAAACGATAATGTTACACTCTGAACTTGCAATGAATAAGCTGCTCTCTCCATTTGGGTTGAGCTTAGATGCAAAGGCTGAAGGGGACTCAGTTGAAGATCTGTTGCTTTCTGAAGCTAGAATACGCAAGGAATACTATGCCCTCCTGGATACTGTACTTCCTCCGTTCTGGAGCATAATTTCAAGGCAGCGACATCCGCCAAGGAGACCTGCAGATGCCCTGCTGAGTTTTGCAAATGGAATAATCTATGCAAAGATGTCCGGTTACATACACAGGGGTGGACTTGATCCTCGAATAGGATACTTACACGGAGATAAGAGGGCGAGTAATCCCCTAGCCTTAGATCTGGCTGAAATCGTTAAGCCCGTTCTTTCTGAAGGAGTTCTTCTAAGTATTGCCTCAACAGGTTCGGAAAGTAGTTTATTCACGGAGGTGGGTGAAGGAGTTTACCTCAACGAGGCGGGAAGAAAGACAGTGATACGCTTTATAGAGGACGTTCTCCAGCAAACAGTAAGGCTCGAAGCGGAGGGGAAGGTTGACAAAGTTCTTCTCTGGGTTGAAGCGATACCGCGTAAACTTCACAGGGCTCTAGTCACAGATGAATTACCCAAGTTCCCGGTGATACCATGTATGTTGTCATCACGTACGATGCAGACATTGAAGAACGGAAGAACATTCGTTCCGTAGTTAAGGGTCAACTGCACTGGATACAGTACAGCACTTATGCCGGCGAACTGACAAGGACGGCAACAGAAGACCTGTTCATTAATCTCAAGAAGAGTGTCAAGAAGGCGCGAATATCTTTTTGGATTTTTGATAGACCACCAGAGGTAAGACAGATAGGGTCACAAAAAGATAAGGAATCGATATTTCTTTGAACCAAAAAATTTATATGATAATGGAGAACCAAAATCTTAGTTTCCTGAAAATACATAAAGTATTAAATACTTGATGACCGATTCTTGTCGTTCCCGTCTGTCTATAAGACATTGAAACGATATCGACGCCCTGAAATGGAGGCTGGAGAAGGAGAGTCGTTCCCGTCTGTCTATAAGACATTGAAACCAGTTATCCCTTATCACAACCTGTTCGGGATCCTGTCGTTCCCGTCTGTCTATAAGACATTGAAACCTGAAGACAGGGACAGAGATAGCGCAGGAAGATGGTCGTTCCCGTCTGTCTATAAGACATTGAAACCCAACGCCTGACTGGTCAGCAACACCCTCGACTGGGTCGTTCCCGTCTGTCTATAAGACATTGAAACTTTCTGCAGGCTTATGTTAACGTAACCCAGGTCCGTCGTTCCCGTCTGTCTATAAGACATTGAAACACTACGGGGCGGTCAGGGATATCCGCCATATTCACGTCGTTCCCGTCTGTCTATAAGACATTGAAACATTACACATTCATGACAACGAACAGTCCAAACGGGTCGTTCCCGTCTGTCTATAAGACATTGAAACTCGGAATAATCTATCACTCCTGCGATGATCAATGCGTCGTTCCCGTCTGTCTATAAGACATTGAAACAAGAACAAAAACGGTCAATCATACGTCAGGGAGTGTCGTTCCCGTCTGTCTATAAGACATTGAAACACGATGTATGTTGTCACGGTGGTGTGAATGGTAAGTCGTTCCCGTCTGTCTATAAGACATTGAAACTGTGCGTTGGACATAAGAGTGTCAAAACTACCTGGTCGTTCCAGTCTGTCTATAAGACATTGAAACCACACTTCCTTTGGGTACAGAAGATATTTGCCACGTCGTTCCCGTCTGTCTATAAGACATTGAAACTCAAGAACTTCTCGGCTCTGGACAAGCCCTTCTTCGTCGTTCCCGTCTGTC
>JAKATW010000138.1 GCA_021827945.1 Thermoplasmata archaeon | reverse complement strand
GTGAGGCTAAAACTTTTATTATGCGAAGAGATAATTGAGAGTGACTTAAATGAGCGAAAGTCGACTAAAATCTATACTGTTCGACACCAAAAAAAATGCGGTAGCTATTATGATCTATGTGGTTCTAATGCTTCTGATAAGCCCGCTTTTTCCGGGGATCACATGGTTCAGGTTAGGAGATTTCACGCTAGATGTGGTTAATTTCTACCACACTATCATGATTCCACTTGCGCTGTTAGTAATCATCGTAACTGCTAGGGTCTTTAAGCTTCCAAACGTAATTCAGAAACTTGTTAACCTTGCTACATATCCAGTACTCCTATTCTCTGTGATCGGTTTAGTTCTATTCTATCCAACTGCTTCAAGTATTGTACTTGCAGATGAAGTGGCGCAGGGGATAAGGGATGTCATAGTTGTTCTTGCAGCATTATTGCTAGTAATCGGGCTCCTGATCTATCCCTTCAAGAATAGAAAGGAAGCAAAGAGCATCTGGGGCGCTTACGTGGTCGTTTTGATTGCTGCTGTAGCTGCTTCAATTGCAGGGATTATGGGAATGGTGCTTGAGTGGGGGAACATGAACAACGGATATTCGCTGATTCCATTCTTCCAGAATTACGTAAACTCGATCGGCGGAACATCCACATTTCTAGGGAACGCATGGACCATGCACTCGCACGCAATTCCGCCTGCTATAATGGGAGGAATTGTCGGTCTTACCGCAGTAATATTCGGATACCAAAAGCTATCCAATGGGTACAGACAGATAGTAAACATCGGTATGGTTGTAGCCACGATCGGTGTGATCTCCATGCTGTCCATGTACTGGATTTCCACTTTTGGGACCTGGGTAATTCCTGCTGTTTTCACAAATTCTGGTGGTATAAATGGACTCGCGCTTGATGATACTCAGACCGGACTGGTTGGAATAGGTGCGATGATTGCCGTAATCGGACTTGTCAAAACTCTCGATTCTTCGAAGGGAGGAAAATACACTCAAATAGCTGCGATGGGAACCTGGGTTGGAGCGATGGCTGCAATGCTTGGAATTGGGTATCTGATTGAGTTCAACGAAGTCTACTATGGTTTCGGCGATCCAACACAAGGGGCAGGGGCACTGTACGACCAGGCGTTTTCTGACGGACACCTTCTGTACATATTCCTGATGCTGATAATAGCAGCAACGTTCTTCGCGGTTCTCTATTACTACGGAAAAGAGGCAGAAAAGAGTTTGAGGTTGCCTGCATACATTGGAATATCAGGAATAATAATCGGATTTATCGGGTTGCAAATTTATGTGATGGACCTTTCCTGGTATGTAGAAGCGATCGGACTCTGGATCCTCTTCCTATCTTTCGCTGCGGTTATCGTTCCAGTCCTCAGACAAAAGACACCCAAGAACCTGCCAGTCACCTGATTCTAAATATTTCTTCTCCCTTTTATTTTTTTTATTTCTCCATCCTTTCCTTAATGAGTATTCACTCCTGGTGGAGATCCTCAGATTCCGTGAGTCGCTTCAGTTTCGTCAGTCTGAGATCCCAATACTCATCGAAGTAACCCAGCCAATCCTTTAGGTCGACGAGTTTGCCTGGATTCAGTCTGTACAGAGTTTCCCTCCTATCTTTCCTCTTCATGACAAGATTGGAATCATACAATATCTTGAGGTGTTTATTGATCGCAGTTCTGCTTAGAGAGAAGTGCCTGCTTATTGCTACTATAGGGAGCTCCTTTTCGACAAGAATGGTCAGACTAGACCTCCTCGTCAGGTCTGCGATTCCAAAGAATACACGGGAGTCGAAGGGCTACTTGTCATCTCACCCATCTATGTATTTGGTGAGCCTTACAAGGACGGTTTTTTCCCATCCTTCATTCATTATTTCCCTGACTACTGAATAGGCAATGCCAAATCTGTTCTTCTTCCCTTCTGGCCACCCTGAGTGGATTAGAGTGAAGTCAGTCTTTGCATCGCCGAGGCTTTTCAACCTGAAAGTCACGTGCCACGTCTCATCCCAATCAAATCCAAGGAGATTTGGCGGGTCCAATTCCGTTACCTTACCGGGTCCCAAATAGAGTATGATTGAGTATTGATGATATGTATTCCCTATAGAATTCACTACTCAAGCAGAATATTTCATCGATCCTGATGGAAGGTGGAAAGAGGCCGCTCGCGGCTCAGGGGATCCTCATTTTTTTACAATCTTCTTTGCCTCGAGGGTAGTCACTCTGTCCTTCAACCTATCTAGCTCATCCTTTATCGACTTGAAATCCTGCGGGATGGAAATTCCCTTTGATTCAAGTGCTTCTCTCATCGACCTCTTTACCGGTGCCTGCTCTTCCCTTTCCAGATAAGGTGAAATTCTGGATGTCAGTTCAAAATCCCCAATGTCTCTGATTCCGTTCGCTGTGCTCTTTCTCACCATGAAGGATTCATCTTCCAGTCCCCCTATCAAAATGTTCGCAACAGAACGGTCTGTCCAGTAGAACTTTGCGATTGAAGCAATTGCTGCGGATCGCGTTTGAGGGTCGTACTCCTTCTTGAAGAATTTCTTTACGGCATCGAGTGTCGATAGATCTGCTTGTTCTCCAAGTGCGGTCAGTGAAGCGATTCTGACGATGTTATCGTAAGAATCAGTTTCAAGTCCCTTCAGTAACAGCTCTTTAGACTCCTCTTTGCCAATTCGTTGTGCGCTCGAAATGATGTTGGCTCTCAACCGATATCCCTGCTCCTTTTCAAACATCTCCTTCAGTTTGACGAGCAGGTCTTTGTCGTTAAGATTCGAAGCGTGTTTGACCACTTCTCTTCTTGTCCTGTAATCAGAGTCTCCAAGCATTTCCTGGATCGCACTCGAACTCTTTTTTCCTCCTATCTTCGAGACAGCTTCTGCGATCTTGCCCTTCACGTACCAGAATCTCTCCAGTTCAAATGATTCCAACAGGAAATAAATCTCTGAGACACCGAACTTTCCAAGTTCAGTTGCTGCCCTACCCCTTTCGACGATACTCTCCCCGTTACGTAAAAGAAATCTCGAATTTTCCTTTGATCTGACAGTCGAAATGGTGCAGAGAACTTTGCTCTCTGGATCCAGAGAGAAGCCTCTGAAACCTTTCTTTTCGAATTCCAGCTGAGTGATTTTCCCTTCAAGGGTCACCTCAATATTGTCCTTCCTGTCTGCGTAATATACCCTTGCCGGTATTCTTACCTGGAAATTCCGTCCTGTTTGGGTGATCCTTATCTCTACCTTACCCCTTGATGCGACCTCTTCTACCCTGAATTCCGGGTGTCCTGGCTCATCCAGGAATTGATGGTATAACGCTTCAAGTGAGAATCCCGAAACGTTGGAGAGAGCTTTCCTGAAATCCTCCGTGGAAACACCATTCATCTTGTTGGCCTCCAGGTACTCCTTTATTCCGTTCCAGAATACCTTGTCCCCAAGGTAGTAATTCAGATATCTTAGGAATAGGGATGCCTTCTGATAAAGGTGTCTGTCAAACAGTTCTTCCGGCTCCTTGTACCTGCGCTCCACTATAGGTCTTCCGTAGTTTTCAGAAAATTCCTTCAGGTAGATCTCCCTTGAGTTCTCCACGTCTACCAAAAACTCGTCCCTTCCCTTGAGCTTCTCCATGTAAATCAAAGCAATGTAAGTGGCAAATCCCTCGTTCAACCACGCTTGAGACCAGTCTCTGCACGTCACATAATCACCAAACCACTGGTGTGCCATCTCATGACACACCAATGGCTCTGACTGATAGTCCATATGAGCAATCTCGTCATGCAGAGTGCGATCCGTAAGTGTCGTCGCATTGATGTTCTCCATTCCTCCCATCACGAATAAAGAAACGCAGGTCTGATCGTATTTGGAATATGGGTATCTGACACCGGTTTTCTGGCTTATGAACTCCATAATTTCCGGTGAGTTCCTGAAAGACCTCTCTGCCCTCTCCTCGAACTTTGGAAGGAAATAAGATGTGATCGGTATCCCATCCCATTCCTGCTTGAACGATTTAAATTTTCCAGCGATTACGCTGACAAGATAGGCAGGGAACCTGAATTCTTCCTTGAAAACGAATGTGGAAAAGTCACCTTCAATTCTGTCCGAGAGTCGGCCATTGCTTATCACTACATAGTCATTCGGTACTGTCACTCTCATCTCGTAGGAGCTCCTTGTGTTCGGATAATCAAAGCACGGGAACCATGCGTGATTGTCAGTGCTTTCTCCATGCGTCCAGAACTGCATTCCTCCTTCGTCCTCAACAAAATAACCTCCTCTCTTTGGATAAGACTTGTAGGTGATTGTGATGATGTAATCAGAGAATGCCTTGAAGTCTCCGTAAACTACTATGTTATCCTGGAAGGTATCAAAATTTGAGGGAGTTCCACGGACCGATACATTGTAGATCTCCATGTCTGTTGCATCTATATCAAGATGGTCCTGGGGAAGACTGTTCATTTTCAGATCCAGTTCGACCTTTCCCTCTATCGCCCTTTCTTCAAAGTTTATCTTTATGTCAATCACGGTCCTCTTCAGGTTGAACTGCTTCTCCCGTTCCATTTTCGTTTCATAACCAGTAAGCGTGAAAGGCTTGAACTCCTGGTCGATCATAGCTCTGTATGAATGCTTGTACTATATCATTTGCCCAGGACAGGACCCCATACCGAATTATTCCCCAATCCACTCAGGATTTTGATCTGTATATGGAATCGACGATCGCATCGATTACCACGTTACCATCATTTGGGAGCGGGACCCTATCAAATCCTATTCCTTCTTTTGCTGCTTCATTCTTCAGCCTGTAATCAAGATCGTAGAGTACTTCTAGGTGTTCATAGATGAAGCCGATTGGTACTATCTGTATTCTCTTGAAACCGTTCTCTTTGGCAAAGGAAACAGAATACTCCGGGTAGGGTGTCAGCCACTTGGGACGAAAAGGTCCCTGGCTATGGTATATGTTGATGAATTGCCTTGTATCGGCTATCTCTCTCGACAACCTCAGTACGGACTCGGAATAGGAGTCAGGTCCCACCAGTGGTATGCTGTGAGCAGAAAAAGTGAGAAGGGAATTTCTGTCACTCTTAATTTTTCCCTTATAAAAGTCTATCATCCCCCTGTTGAATCCTATATCTGATACTCGGATCAATTTCTTGCCCTTCAGTTGTTCTTCTAGAGGTCCAAAATAACCATCAAATATGAATTTTGAATAGACCGGAAATAGGGGGACTTCATACACTTCATCTCCTTGAACTATTTTTGCAGCATCGTTGAGGGAAGGGGTGTAGTGTTTGGAGAGGAGATATACGGAATAACCTTCGTCTTCCAGTCTCTTGCTCACCTTTTCCTTTATACTCTTCACTATCTTCGTTGATGGCGTTGAACCGCCTACTATGTCCAGTTTCTGCAGATTTTCCCGGATGAGTCCTTCTGGCGGGTCTTTACCGTGGAGGATATCCTTAAGATAATCATGCATCTCTTCCCTTCTATCCGGGAAGCCATAGTACATCAGTACAACAGCCTTATCTTGGATAGCTATGCACCTCCCTGGCAATGACATCAAGCTTTCTCCAATCAGTCCAGGGTGGGACTCCGTGCCCAAGATTAAAAATGTGTCCTCTGAATCTCTTGCCCTGCTGCATAATTCGGATTGTTTCTTTGCTTATGTATCTGTCATCGGCACCCAACAGATACGGGTCCAGATTCCCCTGGACTACACAGTCTGAACATATGTTTCTGAATCTGTCCAGGTCCATTCTCCAGTCGATGGAGTATACATCCGCTTTTAAGTCCAGCAGCTTAATCCTTTCTCAGATTATATGGTCACTGAAGAAGATCACTGGTTTTCCCAGTTCCTTAATCCTGTTCACAAAATATGCCTCGTTCTTGCCAAGATGGTTGTCGTAATAACTCTCCGAGACTCCACCCAACCAGCTATCGAAGATCTGTATGACATCGGCACCGGAATCGACTTGGACAGATGCAAACTCGACTATCCGTTCTGTCAGCGTTGACAGTATTTCACTATCGCCAGACGCAAGTATCTCCTTGGTCCTGCGATATCCTCCCTTCCCTCCATCATGGATATATGACAGGGTGGTGAATGGTCCCCCAACCACCCCGATGATCGTCTTATCGGAATGGAGTTCAGCTATCCTCTTCAGACCCACCTTGAGCGGAGAGTAGAGATCGAAATCCTCCTTGCTTGACTCCTGGACGGATATTCCGCTCTCGTAAGACAAGTCGTACCCGATCTTGGTAAGTGGCAACAGAATGTCAGTGAATACTACTATCGCGTCCACATCCAGGTATTTCAATGGGAGGGTTGAAACGTCGAATATCGTTTGGGGATCTCTCAAGAACTGGATAAAAGGTCTGCCTGCCTTCATTGATTCATATTCAGGGAGATACCTTCCTGCCTGTCTCATGAACCAAACTGCATTGTCCTGAAGCTCCCCCTTCGCTATCTGGAGTACTTTCTTGTTTCCATTCACGTCTCTTCAATCAGTAGGAGTATAAATCATTTTGAAATCTGGCCTCAGGGATGTGGAGATTGTGATCGCAAAGGAGATGGGAAGGGTCGCAGAGAATCTATACTCAAGGATTTCAGCTGTCTCCGATCCAAAGAATGAAGGCAAGGTTACAGCTCACGTGATCTGTTTAATGACGGAGTTACGTTTTACTTAAATAGAATTCATTAATCCACTCGCAGTGAACCCCCGTCCAATCGACTACAATTCCAAGCCAATACTTATATTCTGGGAGACGACTAAAGCCTGTGATCTTGCCTGCAAGCACTGTAGGGCATCCGCACTACTTGAGGCACTGCCTGATGAGATGGACCTGGAGCATTCCCTGTCCTTTGTCGAGCAGATCAAAGAGTTCGGACCACCCTACCCGGTGCTGATACTGACAGGAGGAGACATTATGAAGAAAAGGGGGGTCGAAACAATTCTAGAGAAAGCGAAGGAACTCGGAATTCCTGCCTCGATGTCCCCCAGTGCCACACCGCTGCTGAATAGCGAAGCGTTTGCAATGATGAAAAGGCACGGGGTGAAGTCTATGTCGCTGAGCCTTGACGGAGCGTCATCTGATTCACACGATTGGCTGAGAGGGTACATTGGAACTTTTGACAAGACGCTAGATCTGGCAAGGAAGATCATCGCCGAGGGATTTACCCTCCAGATAAACACCACAGTATTCAGGAGGAATGTAAACGAACTCCCTCAACTTCTGAAGATACTTCTAGAAACCAGAGTCAAGACCTGGGAAGTCTTTTCGTTGATCAAAACTGGAAGGGGAATCGACAGGGAGGATCTGGATTCCGAATCATATGAAGATGTCTTCAATTATCTTGAGTTTGCATCAAGATACGGAATATCGATCAGGACAGTGGAAGCCCCATTCTTTAGGAGAATCCTGATCGAGAGAGAGAAGAGCGAATACCGGGGAGGAGAACTCTACGGGAGACTTGTAAAAGAAACAATAAATCTTCTTGGAAAACCTGGTGACCGGCCCAAGGGACACACTAGCCAGACACGAGATGGTAAGGGCATAATATTCGTAGCTCACAATGGAGATGTCAATCCATCCGGATTTCTTCCAATTAAACTGGGAAATGTCAAAGAAAGAAGTATAGTGGAAATCTACAGGAACAATGAGGTCCTCGTCAGGTTGAGGGATTCCCGGAACTTCAAGGGGAGATGTGGTATGTGTGAATATTCGGACATATGTGGTGGGTCAAGGTCCAGGGCATACAGCTATTTTGGAGACATGTTCCAGGAGGATCCAAGGTGCGTCTACATTCCCGACTCCATGAAAGCTTTGAATAGCGTAACGTAATCTGCCTTTACTATGTATGACCTATTGATGATTACGGTCCTATTCATTCACGTAATCTGTGCAGTTTTTCTAGTTGGCTCATCTATATTTGTTTGGGTCATTGTGTGGCCTGCCAGTAGCATTGCAATGCCAGATGAAAAACAGAGAACCAGATTCATGTCGTTGATGGGCAAGAGATACGCGTTATGGACTAACGTATCTATTATTCTTCTCACGGTAACAGGTTTACTCCTTGTCTACCTCTACCGCCCGTCGTATTTCACTGACTTCTCTGGAACGATCGCTACTCAATGGGGGCAGGTTCTGACTGTCAAGATAGTTGCCGTGGCACTGATGTACGGGATTCTGTATGGAAACAATCTGTGGCATGGCAAGAAATTTCCGAAACTTGCAGAGGAAGGCAAGTTTGATGAGCTCAAACGGTTGAGGAAAATATCACACCTACTGTCATTCATAACGGTGGGAATGATGGTGGTAGTAGTGCTGGTCGCGGAGATACTGGCAGGAGTATTTTTCTGAACAACAGTGAAAGACTATTTGAGAGATCATCGAGACTGTTTCCAAAGGGTGTAAACAGCCCTGTCAGGTACTACCCTCCGTACCCCCGGTTCATTAAGAAGGGGAAGGGCTCTAGGATATGGGATGTCGACGACAAAGAATACGTCGACTTCCTACTCGCGTATGGGCCACTCATATTAGGTCACTCACAAAAGGAAGTAGTGGATAGAATCAATGAAGTTGCTCGGGATGGCACGCTGTTTGGGGCGCCCACCGAACTAGAAGTGAAGTTCGGAGAACTGTTGACCAAATCCGCATCCCTGAACACTATCAGGATAGTCAATACGGGTACAGAGGCAACTATGCACGCCATAAGGCTTGCAAAACACCACACTAATAGAAAGAAAGTGCTCAAGATCAAGGGTGGGTATCACGGAACGCATCCATTCAACTTCGACTCAGACTACGTTGAATCAGTTGAGTTCAATTCCCCAGATTCTGTGAAGGAAAAACTATCGAGCAAGGAATTCGCTTGCCTTATCATGGAACCTGTGATGGGAAACACTGGAGTCATAAATCCAGTCGAAGGTTATCTGGAGGAAGTGAGAGAAATTACCGAAAATACCGGGACACTGTTGATCTTGGATGAGGTAATCACGGGTTTCAGAACCGGGTTTCATCCCTTTTATGTCAGAGAGAAGGTGGTGCCAGATCTGGCCACATTTGCAAAGATAATCGGAGGCGGTCTCACACTGGCTGCGTACGGAGGGAGTGAGAGAATTATGAGGGATGTAAGGCCGGAAGGGCCATTCCCCCAGGCAGGCACATTTTCAGGAAACCCCCTTTCCGTAGCTGCAGGATTGAAGACTCTGGAGATACTTTCTAAAAAAGATTATTCCAGTCTAAAAAAACTCACAGATATTGCTGTGGAAAGCCTGTCCGGTTCCGGTTTGACAGTGAATTCACAGGTGGGAATGCTTTCGTTATTCTTCACAGATGAAAGAGTTCAGAGTGCCTCTGATGCCCTCAAGACCAGGAAGGATCTGTATTTCCGATTATTTGAAAGGGCGATTGAGAAGGGGATATTTCTCGCGCCATCTTTTGATGAAACAATATTCATCAGCTTTGCACATGAAGAGTCTGAAGTGAAGGAGTCATTCCAATTCCTCTCAGAGGAAGCGAAAAGGATATGGAAGGCACACTGAGAATAGCTACGAGGGGATCCAGGCTTGCCCTGAAGCAGTATGAAATAATTTCAGGAGATCTGGAATTTCAGAAAATCAAGAGCACTGCCGTGGTAATAGAATCCCACGGAGAACACGATACTGAGACTCCGCTATACAAGATGAAAGAGCAGGGAGTATTTGTCAAGAGACTGAACGATAAGATTCTCAGCGGGGAAGTTGAAGCGGCAGTTCATTCCGCCAAAGACATCCCAAACGAAATCGATCAAGAACTTGTCATAAGCTATTTTTCGAAGAGGGCAGACCCCCGGGATTATTTCGTCTCACATGTGAATATATCCAGCTTCTCCGGGTCCGTGGGTTCGAGCTCAATCAGGAGGAAGGTATTCCTGAGTTTACACAACAGGGGTCTGAAATTTGAGAACATAAGGGGAAATATTGATACGAGGGTCAGAAAGTGGGAGAGAGGGGATATCGGGGCAATAGTCGTCGCGAAAGCAGCGCTGGATCGTTTGAACCTTATCCCTCCGGGGGAAGCACTAGCTGAGGAGATATGTCCTCCCGACCCTAATCAGGGGTTCATTGCAGTCGTCACCCTTCGGGGTAGCGAGATCGAAAGGAAGTTAAAGAAGATTCAGGACCAGGAATCGTTATGGGAAGCATCGAGAGAAAGAGACTTGATGGTCCGATTACAGCTTGGATGCAATCTTGCAGCCAGTATCAGGGCGGTTTACTCTAGTAAGGTGGTGAAGTTCGCCTATGCCAATGAGGAGAGGCGGTTCGACTTTTCATTCAAAGGGAAGATAGAAGAACCAGATGTGAAGAGACTGAGGGATATAATTGGATCGTAAGGTTGCCTATGTGGGCGCACCCCTTGACAAAGAACCGGAAGGAGTGATACAAATCCCGGTGTTGAGGATTGTGTACCGAGATCTATCTGATATCAAGAGCGTCGACGGACCTATAGTGTTCACTTCAAAGAGAGGGATCACCTCCCTGAAGATGTCTAACGTTTCAATAAAGAGCAGTAGAATATACTGCATCGGAAGACAGACTTCAGACTATCTGGAGAAGCTCTATTCTAAAGATTGTGAAGTCCCAGAAATTCAAGATTCTAGCGGTCTTGCAGACCTCATTGTCGGTTCCGAAGGGTCGGTGAATATCATAGGTAGCGATCAGGTTTCGAAGAAATTGCTTGTCAAACTTCAGGAATCTGGGGTCAGGGTGAAACAGACAATTGCTTACAGAATCGAAGAAAACGAAAGTGTGAACTATGGGCCTCTGAGAGACGTGAAGGAGATTCTGGTAGGCTCTTCCAGGTCTTTCGAAATTCTGATCAAAAATGCAGAGAGCTTAATAAATTCCAAGGAGCTATACGCTATAGGGAAACCAACGGAAGAGACCATGAAAAGAATGGGTTACATTCCAACGGAAACATTTGAAATTCCGGACATAAAGGATATACTCTCTAAACTAGCCACAAAAAGGTAAATATGTTGTCTGCGTTTCAGATTTAGGTGCGATAAATTGGAGAAAGGGGGTATATTCCTTATAAGGGTGACCTACGGAGACCTGGGCTCTCTTTATTTTTCGACAATCAAGGACTTTCAGCTAGAGGAAGTTTACGATTATATCAGGAAGAACGAAAGAATAGAAGAGGCCCTTGTTTTGTGGACGTGTAACAGGTTTGAGATTTATTTCTATCCTGGGGACAGAGAGACGGTGGAGTTCCTGGAGGATTTCATCAGGGACAGGTCGATGAAGCATAGCGTGGTTCACGGACTGGATGCAATAAAACACCTGTTCCTGGTCACGGCCGGACTAGACTCCATGGTGATAGGTGAGAGTGAGATTCTTGCGCAGGTCAGGGAGGCCTGGAATGTTTCAAGGAGGAGGGGGCTTTCCGGAACAAATCTCAACGAAGTACTGAAAAAGTCTCTTGAGGTGGGAAGGAAGGCGAGAAGAGAAAACGGCAACGGACAGCGGGCAAAGAGCGTTGCCGGGGAAGCGCTAGACCAGATAAATATCATTCCGGGTCAGACGGTTCTCGTTATAGGTGCGGGGGACCTGGGCACACAGATAGCCAGTTTCCTTTCGAGAAGAGGAATTCATTTCTCAGTAAGCAACAGGTCACTCGAGAGGGCGAAGGAGATATCGAAGGCCTTCGGTGCAGAGGTCGAGAAGTTCGAAAAGACCAAGTGGAAATCCTACGATGTGGTCATAACGGCCACAAAAGCTTCAGAACCTCTCCTTGGGAAAGGAGACCTGCTGAACTCAAAGATCAAGACGATCCTGGACCTGGGAGTTCCTGCAAACGTACGCAGTGAAGTCCCCAAGGGTGTCAGCCTAGTGAACATGGAAACACTATCCAGGAAGATAACTAGGAAGGATGACGTCAAGAACGATTATGCAACCAAGAGCCTAAAAACAGTGAACAACGAATTCGAGAAATTCTCTCGCAAGTTGATGAATGTGGAGAGAGAGGAATTCCTGAAGAAGATATTCGATTATTCGAACGAGGTCATTGAGGAGGAGATGAAGTATTTCGATAAGAAGACCGTTGACGGTGGGAATTCTGCACAGATAAGAAAGGGACTGGAATCGACAAGGAACAAACTGCTCGGATTTGTAATCAATGGTATAAAGAATGCGAAGGACATCAGATCATCGGAAACAGTAACGAATATGGAGATGATATTGAACGAAAACTTTTCCAGATATGAGGCTAAGAAGGTTAAGAAAATCGCCTAGGATCAGAGAGGTTTTTTCAGACACTGAGATAAGGGCAAACAAACTAATAATGCCCCTTTTCGTCGACGAGAACATTTCAAGACCGGAAGAAATAAAGAACATGCCCGACGTATTCAGGCTTCCGCTGGGAGGCCTCGTGGACAAGGTGAAGGAATACGAGGACATCGGAGTCAAGTCTGTTCTGCTGTTTGGCGTTCCGAACCACAAGGACGCAACCGGATCTACCTCTTACGAAAAGAACGGGATAGTCCAGAGGGCAGTAAGGGAGATCAAGAGAGAGACAGATCTTGCCGTTTTCACTGATCTTTGCCTCTGTGAATATACGGATCACGGTCACTGCGGTATATTAAACGGGAGGAACGTGGACAACGACTCTACCCTTGAAACTTACGCGAAGATTGCAAAGAGCTACGCAGAAGCTGGAGTGGACGGGGTCGCGCCCTCCGGAATGATGGACGGCCAGGTTGGGAGGATCAGGAAGGAACTCGATTCGACAGGTTTTGAGGAAACACTCATTCTGGCATACAGCGCAAAGTTCTCGAGTTCCATGTACGCCCCTTTCAGGGAGGCGGTGTTTTCCACGCCATCTTTCGGCGACAGGAGAACATATCAGATGCCATACTCAAACACAAGGGAGGCGATCCGTGAGATTGAATTAGACGTGGAGGAGGGAGCGGACGTCGTAATGGTGAAACCCGCACTCTTTTATCTCGACATCATAAAGGAAGCCAGGAACAGGTTCCTTCTACCGATTGCTGCATACAACGTCAGCGCAGAGTATTCATTGATCAAGTCTGCAGCAGAAAAAGGTATCATAGACCTCGATTCCGTTGTCGACGAGTCTCTGAGTTCAATATTCAGGGCAGGGGCGGATATCGTGATCAGTTATTTCACCGAGTACATTCTCAAGAGAACGAAGAATTAGTAGCTCTCAGAACTTAAATTTATTTATATCCAAACATCATTTCAACGACCAATGAAGACAGTCATATGGAACATCGATTTCAAATGCAATCTTCTTTGTAAGGGCTGCAACGCCTTCGAAGGCAATGTTCTCTTTCCCAAGGATAAGATCGAAGATTTCATAGACGAAATGAAGTACAACAAGGTCAAAATCGTATCAGTCACCGGAGGAGAACCAACACTTCATCCTGACCTACCGAGGATTCTCAAGACGCTAAAGGAACATAAGTTCATGACCCATATCGCAACGAATGGAACAAACAAGTTTGTCCTAAGCAAAATTTACCCATATTTGGACGCTGCTACTATCAGCCTTGATAGTCACATTCCAGAACTCCATAATGAATACAGGGGAAGAAAGATATTCGATATTGTAGTCGAAAGCATGAGGTACCTTAAGCCAAAAGTGAAGGTTCTTACTTCAAACATCCTTGTCACGGATTTCAATTACGATAAGATTGGAGAATACGCCAATTTTGTGAACAATGAACTGGGTCTTCCTGTATCAATGTGCTTCCCGGACAACAGCTCGTATTACTACGAAAAAGTGCCAGTCGAGAACGATCAGATAAAGGAAGCATTCAACTTTGCATTTGAGAAATACAAAGAATTCAAGTTCGGGAATACCAGGACCTACTACAAGGAGGCAGTAGACTGGCTGGAAAAGAGGGATGTTCAGAGATGCCGGGCGGGGGAAGAGGTCTTCTATGCAGACTACCACGGAGACGTATATCCGTGCTTCTACAAGACGGCAAAGAAGCTGAACTCAAATAGGAAGTGGGACGACTACACCAACACCTGCAATGACTGTTTCATACAGTGTTTCAGAGAACCTTCGGAGACGAATTTCATAGAACAAGCCACACTGGTGAGTAAGATATATCTTTATAATCGTAAAAATATCGGTCACACGACGCTCAATGCGAATAGCCCTATGCAGCGATACGTACCACCCGATAGCTGACGGTGTAGCAAATCATCTAGTAGATTACAAGGTCGAGCTGGAAAAGAGAGGGCACTCCGTTAGGGTCTATACGGTATTTTCTACCAATGATGGTGTTTTCGGACTACCTTCTTATCGATTCCCCCTTTACAAGGAATACAGGGTGGGAATCCCGGTATATGAGATGTACAGGGACCTCGAGCGGTTTGACCCACAGGTTATACACATTCACACCCCCTTCACCCTGGGCACAATGGGCTATAGATATGCAAGGAAAAGAAACATTCCCACCATCGGTACCTACCACACCGATTTTGTCAACATGGACAACACGGTCAGATTTCCCTTCATCAAGAGCATCCTGAACATTGGATTCCAGTACAACATGCATCTGTATGCGAAACTGGATATGGTTATTTCACCTTCCAAATTGGTTGCGGACCATCTCTCTGACTTTGGAAATAAGTCGAAGATAGTGCCAGTAGGCATCGATCTAAGTAAATTTGTCTATAATGAAAACAAGGAAGATTACTACCTGTTTATCGGACGGCTTACTCAGGACAAAGGAGTGTTGGAACTGCTTGAAGCAGCAGCTAGGCTTCCCAATAAGGAATTCAAGATTGCTGGCACTGGTCCACTGAGGGACAGCGTGAAGGACTACGCCAACAGGTACAGAAATATAGAGTACCTTGGATATGTGTCGGAGCAGGATAAGATTGATCTATTGAAGAATGCAAAATTGCTTGTTGCCCCTTCAAGGGCTGAAACTTTTGGAGTGGTTTTCATCGAAGCTATGGCTTCGGGCACACCGGTAGTGGGGTCATCGGAGACAAGAGAGATAGGAATCTTGAGGGACGACTATAACGGTTGGTTTGTAAAATACGGTGATCCGGAATCGCTCGTAAGCAAGATACGGGAGTTGGATGGGTTGGATATGAGATCGTATTCCGAGAACGCGCGAAGATCCAGCATGAATTATTCAATTCAGACTACCGCAGATCTGTTAGAGGCGATTTATGGTGAACTAATTGAACTTAAGATCAGGCAGTAAGTTCCTTGGGATTGCAGTATCTGCGGTCACTCTGCTGATATTCATATTCGTTTACGGACCAGAGAACCTCTTACGTACGTTCTCCACTCTCCCCTCGGACTTCTACATATTTTTTCTTGCTGCGCTCGCCCTGCATGTTGTTTCTTTCCTCTTCTGGGGATTAAGAATTAAGCTACTCTCCCGCACAAACGGCTACAAGATATCGTTCTTCAAATCGTTCATAGCGGTCATGACTTCACTCTTTGCTGCTTCCATCACTCCCGGATATGTGGGAGGCGAACCTGTCAGAATTAAGAAATTGATAGACTACGGTGAACCCGCAGGTACTGCCACAGCCATTGCTCTTGGCGAACGAGGGTTCGACTCAATATTCTTCGTTGGCGTCTTCGCATTCGCAATTCTGACTGGTTTGGAGACATTATCTGGTGATCTGAGGATTCTCGCGATGATTGGGACGGTACTGTTGGTGTTGTTCCTTTCATTCCTTCTGGTGTCCATGGGTGCGAGTTCATTGATGAATAGATTGAAGAGTTGGATCGAAAGGGTGGCACGGAGATTTGACAGGAAGGGCAAGAAATACGAGGAATCTCTACCAAAAGTCTTTGAACACATAGAAATCTATGCCTCATCGACTAAGAAGATATTCCTGCACCACCCCGGTGCCCTGATCATTGGCGTCTTGGTCACGTCACTCTTGTGGATCTCAGACTTCATGGTACCGACCGCGCTACTGATCGGTTTTGGGGTCATGCCCAATCTTTTGGACATTATATTCATCCAGATAATACTGGTTTTGATATCCCTGATCCCAGTTACTCCAGGGTCGGCTGGAATCATGGAAGTGCTGATGATCGCTACTTTCTCAGTCTTTTTGCCCCATGGGGGAATTGTGGCATTCGTCATAATTTGGCGCTTTATCACGTTCTACTTCAATCTGATAGTAGGTTCACTGTCCCTTCACTATCTTGTGACAAAATAAATAATAAAGTCCTTATTTACCTACGATTTGATTGAATGAGAGTCAACGACTAAGAAGATTCGCATTTCATTCTCCAAAATCCTATCTCGCACTGCCCCTCATAGTCGTGCTCATACCCATCTTCTACGTATCTTCACGTGACTTGAGGTTCACTCTCATCTATACCCTTTCGGTGGCATCACTAATCATATGGGACATAGTTGCTCCAAGATTATTCAAATTCAAGTTTCCCATTACCAGAGTATTATTCCTCAATCTCGTCACCCTCTATCTTGCTACGATCTTCTACTTCATCGTCATAGCCTTTCACTTTCTTGGGCCACCAGTTGCACTCCTCGTCTCAATAACGACGATCCCTTTCTTGCGGACGCTGGTCTATCTTACGTTTGCGGGGAAGAACGTCATTTTGACCCATGTGATCGCAATCTCTTTTTCACTGTTCTTTTCCCTGTATACATTACTGATTGAACCGAAGTATGCAATATATATAGCTCCACTCATACTTTCTTCCATAGTATATGCGCTCTCTTCTCACTTATTTGTAAAGCTTTCTGTATCAAAATTTGTGAAGGAATTCAGTACCGACCCAATAAAGATTCTGCGAGAGTTTGTCAACACAGTAACCTCTGACATCTCTTACAATGTCGTGTTAAAGAATTTCTTTGAGGATCTCTACACGACGCTGGCCCCACGAGAGATATCGGTAGTTAGAGTAAAGTCCGACTTGCAGAGATTCACGATGGTGTTTCCCTATGTTCACCCTGGACCTCTCGGGGACCTTGGCAGTTCCAACATTACCGCAAAACTCCAGAGAAACCACAACGATCAAAGTCTCCTGGTATTTCACACAACAACCACCCATGACGATAACTGTGCCGGAGACACCGAGATGGCGAAAATATCTAATGTCCTGAACGAAAAGGGAAAAGAATTCAGCTACTGCTATGAGCCTTACTTTGGGAGGTATCTTACGTTTCTGCCGCTCGGTGAGGGAGGAATATTCTTCCTTTCGCCGGATGACCCGAGATTTGATGACGTGAAGATTACCGAGGGAAGAAAGATTGTTAGAAAAGCCAAATCTCTCGGTCTAAAGTGGGCAATAACCGTCGACCAACACAACAACAATATGGAAGAACCGAGAGAGCTGGAAGACGTTTCCTATCTGATTGAGGAAGTAGAGCAGGCCGTAAAGAGCAGGAAGAACAAAAAGTCGTTTCTGGTCGCCCACAGCAGGAGGACTCCCGATTACAAGGATCTCGGTCCAGGGGGGATCTCTTTTGTCTCTCTCTCTGCAGGTTCAAAGAGACTCGCAATCATACTCATGGACGGAAACAACATGGAGTACGGGCTGAGAATGAAGGTCGAAGGTGCCCTCACGGGATATGACAGGGTATTGGTGTGTACCACCGACAACCACGTGGTAAATACAAATGGACTCAACGTCAACCCGGTTGGGACTTTCTCCAATCACGAAGAGATCGTCAGGTTGGTGAAGGAGCTCGAAGATGAAACTTCTGTACAGAAAGAGTGCAACCTGGAATACGTGAAGAGGGATATTTGGCTGAAGGTAGCAGGAGAAAACCAGTGGGAAAAACTCAACGCGGTCATAAGGAGCTCGGCTAACAAGGCAAAGGTACTGAGCGTCGCGTCTATAATAGTCTCAATTGCACTTTCTCTCATAATATTCAAGATTTTGAACTGATAAAAAGCCAAGCATTTTTTTATATGTCCTATGCATTTAGTCACCGTGGGGAGCTTAATTATAGCTGAAAAGGCGAATGTAGCACTCAGGATAGCGACCGCCCTAAGCGAAGGAAAGGTGAGCAGGGCCAAGGTTGGTGCTTCGACAATACTCAAGTTTCAGAGGGGAGGTACGGAATATTCAGTCCTGTCTCTCCGAGGTCACATCATAGAATTAGACTATCCAAGGGAATACAGTAACTGGCGAATCGATAACCTGAAAGACCTTGTCCATGCCACTCCGATAGAGAATGTAAAGGTCAGGGGACTTGACAGCACTCTCAGTAGACTCAACAACGAGAGCTCAGAGGTCATCGTTGCTACAGATTATGATAGAGAAGGAGAACTGATCGGTGTCGAAACATTGAGATTAATGGAGAGAAAAGAGGGAGTTAGGAGAGCGAAATTCAGCGCCCTTACAAAATACGATCTGGCCCAATCTTTCGATAACCTTACCGAAGTTGACTATAATCTTGCTGGCTCTGCTGAAGCGAGAGGCGTGATAGATCTAATGTGGGGAGCAACACTCACCAGGTTCTTCAGCGTTACAACCAAGAGACTAGGGGGGGAATTCATTTCAGTAGGCAGAGTGCAGAGTCCAACTCTGACCATTCTGGTGGAAAGGGAGACAGAGATCAGGGATTTCGTACCGGAGAAATACTATGAACTAAGCATTCAATTGAATGGCGTGAAGTTCAGCTACGAAGGGAATCCGATAAAGAATAGAGAAGAAGCAGAGAAGTTGCTTGCAATTATAAACAAGAGCGGAACAGTTCTGGTAAAGGAAAAGAGTGACAGGGAGAGAAAGATATACCGACCTGTCCCTTTCTCAACGACAGAATTCCTGAGGGATGCAAACAGGATTGGTATTTCAGTAGAGAAAGCAATGGCTATAGCGGAGACACTTTACCAGCACGGAAAGATATCATACCCCAGAACTGACAACACGGTTTATCCAAGGACCCTGAGCGTCAAATCTGTTCTTTCAAATCTTGCAAATTCGTATCTCAAGAAAGAAGTTGAGCATCTGACGGAACATAGCAAACTCATACCATCAAGGGGAAGAGTCGAGACTACGGACCACCCTCCGGTCTATCCTACCTCCTCAATGAAGAAGAGTGAGCTGAAGGGAGATTACTTCAAGATATATGATCTGGTAGCCAGGAGATTTATGGCCACAGTAGCGGAGAATGCCGATATCCTCGATACAGAATACATTGCTGAGGTAGGTGACCTCAGATTTTTGTACACCGCCTCTAAGGCAATCAACAGTGGTTGGATGGAATACTACCCAATCGTCTACTATCAGGAGAAGAGGGATCCACAACTGAATGTTGGACAAGAGATTAAATTCCAGGAGCCAAAGATTGATGAGAAGAATACGAACCCACCTCCGAGGTACTCGCAGGGTTCTCTCCTAGAAAAGATGGAGAAGGAGCTTCTGGGAACAAAGAGCACCAGGCACGAGATCATCCAGAAACTATACGACAGAGGGTTCATAGAGGGAAATCCGATCAGGGTAAGACCGCTTGGAATGGCGATGGGGGAATCGCTTATTTTAAACTCAGAGGCAGTGGCAAGACCGGATATGACGGCCAAGCTCGAACAGGAAATGGACCAGATAGCTGCCGGATCAAAGAGAAAAGAAGAGGTGATTGAAGACAGTCGAACGATCCTGACAGGTCTCCTAGATGATCTTGTAAACAAATCGGATAAGATAAGGGAGAAGTTTTACGAGACCCTTAAACTTGAAAAGGTCGTAGGAAAGTGTCCGAAATGTGGTTCAGATCTCATAATCGATTATGGGAACAACTCAAGATTCATAAAGTGCACAGGACCGTTGAATGACTTCTTCCAGTATCTTCCCAGGACGGGCAAGATTGAGATAACCGATGAAAAGTGCCCAGTCTGCGGTCTCTTCTTGATAAGGGTGATTAGAAAGGGCGAACGCCCCGAGATCAGGTGTGTTGACAACAAGTGTTCATACAACACCAGTCGTGAGATATTTGGTAAATGCCCTTCAGACGGTGGGAATCTTGTCCTCAGGAGAAGTAAGATGTTCACGCGCTTCATAGGGTGTTCTAACTACCCCAACTGCAAGGTGACTCTTTCTATCCCTCAGAAGATGGATGTCATTCCGACAGACAAAAAGTGCGTGGTCGATGGCTTTCCAATAGCCATCTTCAAGTACGGTAAGAGCGAAGTGGAGCAGTGCCTGAATTCCAAGTGTCCAAGCCGTGCAGGAAAGAAAGACGAAGGCGCCTAGGGGACGCTTGATGTATAACTCGCGGTCACATACCTCTTCATGAATGATAGTTGTCAGCCAAGATATAACATTATCAGAAAAAGGGCAAAATTTTCAATTTCGTGATGCAATCAAATCCGCTGGAATATATATCATAGCTAGGTGAGAAATAACGGAAAACTATATATATAAAGTATGACATATTGATGCCATATAACAGACAAGTGTCATACGGTGGTAAAAATGTTCCTAAAAAGAATTGAAATGGAGAATTTCAAGTCGTTTGGAAGAAAGACAGTCATAGATTTTAGATCAGGTTATACGTCTGTCACTGGACCTAATGCCTCGGGTAAGAGCAACATAGGCGATGCGCTATTGTTTGTCCTCGGTACAAAGAGCAACAAATCACTCAGGGCCCAGAAGTTGACAGACCTCATACACCGAAATCAATCGGGAAAACCTTCTCCTTATCTCAAGGCGAGCGTGACGTTCGATAACACCGACAAGCTCGTACCTCTGGATGCAAATGAAGTCACATTTACAAGGATGGTGAAGCTTTCTGAGAACAACGATCAGGACTACTCCTCTTACTACTACATCAACGACGATAGAGCCAGACTTCAGGACTTTGAATACTTTCTCGAAAAGGTCAAGATATTCGCAGATGGTTACAATTTTGTCAGGCAGGGAGATATCACCGGGATAGTGGAAATGACTCCCCTAGAAAGGAGAGGTATTCTGGAAGAGGTCGGAGGGATTTCGGTCTACAACAATGAAATAGAGAAAGCGAACAACGAGAAGGACAAGACAAGGGAGAACATGGTGACCGTTCAGGCGCTGGTAACAGAACTGTCCGGAAGGGTGGAACTTCTTACAAAGGAAAAGGAGCAGGCAGAGGCATACCTTTCAAAGAAAAGAGAAATTGAGAAAGACGAATCGATCCTCCTGTACAGGAAGAAAGGCGATACAGAGAGCGAGATATCAACGATAAAAGAGCAAATGGATAAGATTAATGGAGAAGTAAACTCCGCAGACGAAAAGATAAAGCAACTGATATCAAAGGGGGACGAGTTGGACAAGAAGATAGAGATTCTCAAGGAAAACAACAAGGAGCTTGAGGAATTCCAGAGGATAAAGAACGATCTTGATGCAAGCAAGATCAATTATGCAAAGATCAACATGGAGCACGAGAATCTCCATGGGACGATCTCCCAGATCAAGAAGGAGATATCAGAGCTCACTGCAAGAAAGAAGAAACTGGAGAATGAGGTCAGACAGGCTGAATCCAAGGTCAAGGGACTTGAGGATGATTTAAAGTTAAAGAATGACGAACTCAAGGAATTGGAGCTCAGCATCCAGGATATGGAAAACAAGTCTGCCACTTCGGTTGACAAGTTCGAGGACCTGACCAAGGCAATGAATGAAGTAAACAAGCAGAAAGAGAATACGCTCAACGAGCTGGCCAAGCACAAATCAAACATGTCATCGATCCAGGCCAGGAATTCGGGAATAATGGAGGAGATTTCCAAGATTGAAGAGGAAATCGCCAATCTGGAGTTTTCGATCAAGGACGCAGACTGGAGATCCAAAAACCTCAAAAAAGCAAACCCCCAGGGAGAAGATTTCAACAAACTCTACCTGGAAACGAAGAAGAAAATAGAGCAGATGAGAAGAGATGAAGAGGAAATCACTACGCAGATCGAGAAGTCTGAGAGTGAAGTCGGAAAAGTCCAGGGGGTCAAACTCTCTGGAGTATGGGAGAGTATAAATTTCATAAATGTGGAATCCGCAAATGGAAACCTGAAGGGAATAAGGGGCACCGTTGATTCACTGATATCATACTTACCAGATAACGAAAAAGCCGTCAGGGCTGCAGGAGGTAACAGGCTCTTCAGCATCGTGGTGGAGAGAGACGAAGACGCTCAATCAGCAATCGAAACCCTAAAGAGGAAGGGAAAGGGAAGACTGACATTCCTGCCGCTCAACAAGATCATACCACTGAGACCCAGAGGGAAGGCAGTCATGCTGGCACAGGATAAGTCTACGATGGGCTTCCTCTCTGAGAAGGTCTCTGCAGACGAATCTATGAAGGACATTGTCAGCTACGTCTTTTCCGATACTCTCCTTGTCAGGGACATGAAGGTCGCTCGGGAAGTTATGGGTGGAGTCAGAATTGTTACTCTCGACGGTGATCTCATAGACCCGAGCAATGCCATGACGGGAGGCATGCTTCCAAAGAGAGAGGTCGGGAAGGACCTTGAAGGACTTACCGCAAAACTGTCTGCACTCAAGGGAAGAAGGGTAGAGATAAGAAACGAACTTTCACTCTTGGAAAACGAGCTCAGAGGTCTCGCAGAAAAAATTAACAAGGCGCACGTTGAGGTCGGGAAGAGCGAGGGCGAGTTCACCCAAATTCTCAGCAGAAAGAAGGAGCTCGAGGAACAACTCAGAAAGAAGAAGGGGTACTTGGACGAGAGGAGGAAGTTGCTCGAAATAGGTACGAAGGATGAGCAGGCAGAGACGGGTGCGATCGACCAGATAAATTCAGAACTTGTTTCAATAAATTCACAAATTGAGAAGCTGAACACAGAGAAAGACAGGGCAATGGACAAGAAGACGAGAGAAGAAATAAGAATGATGAAGCAGAAGCTGAGTGACCTGAAGAATGAGGTCGAACAAAAGCTCGCAATCCTAAACGAACAGAAGATGACATTGAGTGGTCTGAAAGCGAACCATGACTCTGTGGAAGAATCCATAGAGGCCAAGCAGGACGAGTTTGCAAAGGGAAAGAAGTCATCTGATGATATGCAGGGCTCGCTCCAAAGAGTGAAAGGAGAGCTAGACACTCTAATGTCCGTCTATCAATCAAAGGAAGGCAAACTCAAGAAGAGGGGAGAGGAGATAGAGAATATCACCAACGAGAGATTCAAGATAAGGTCTGAAGTGGACTCAAAGACTACGATCAAGAAGACAAAAATGGATTTCTTGCTGTCACTTCAAGCAAAGATGGAAGATGCCTCTCAGAGAATAACCGAACTTGATAAGACAATAGCGGAGAAAAAGTTCGAGATCATTGAGGATCAGAGGTCAATCGAAGAGATAAAGAAGGAAATGAACAGGCTGGAAAACCAGCTTCATGAGATGGAACCCATCAATCTCAAAAGCATAAATGATTACGCAGAGGAAAAGGCAAGGCTGGACGAACTGATCGGAAAAAGAGATCGCCTCGACGGGGAGATGAAGAGGCTCGGTGAGCTTGAAGGAAAGCTAGAAGAGCAGAAGAAAGTGGTGTTCCTGGAGGTATTCGAGGCAGTCAACAAGAATTTCATAGACATTTACAAGGAACTCACGAACGGAGGAGAGGGATATCTCCTTCTGGAGAACGTGACAAATCCTTTCCAGGGAGGGCTGATGATAAAAGCATCCTCCAAGGGGAAGAAATTGGACAATCTCGCCTCCCTGAGTGGAGGAGAAAAGAGCATTGCCGCCCTCTCGCTGATAATAGCTATACAGAACTACGACCCGTCACCGATCTACTTCATGGACGAGGTTGATATGTTCTTAGACGGCGTGAATGCAGAGAATGTTGGGAGACTATTCAGACGAAATTCCGAGACGGCACAGATCATTGCTGTGACTCTCAGAAAGGCAACGATGAAGTATGCACACCAGATAATTGGAGTCACTTACCAGGACAAGAACAGTACGGTGTTCACTAAGGAACTGGAACAGAGAGAGGAGGTGGCAACAACATGAGCACAGAGCTGGTAGCTGAGATACTCAACAAGAACAGAGATCAGGCAGTGATAGAGAAGATAATGGAGGAGGAGATATCTCCAGAAATTGAAAACAAGAGAGCGGAGGTGATCCTCAAGGTACTGGAGGTCGTCGATAAATACGGTCTTGACCCCTGGAACATCGATCTTGAGAAATTCACATCAATCTTCCTGAACGAAGTCAATCAATATTTCAGGGATTTCCCAGTAGCAGGCAAGATAGTCTACTTTGCATGGATCAACATAAGGAACAAGAGCGAGCTGCTGCTGCCACAGCCAGAAGAGCCCGAGGAATTCACGGACGAACCACTTGAGGTGGGCCAGGAGGAACTGCCCGTTCCTGACATCTCTCTGGGCTATCTGCCAGTTGAGAAGAGAAACGTTACGATAGAAGACATCGTTGAAGCGATAAAGAACACTCCCCTGAGCCTGCTGAGAAATACCGTCAGAAAAGCAAAGAGGATCATATTCCAGGAGACGGCTCATCCTGAGGATTTCCAGGTAATCATAGGGGAGGTATGGAAGAGAATGCTCCAGTCCAAGAAGGATCACTTCACAATGGAGTCAATTTTGGAGCAAACTCCAGATGATGTTATCAACGTCTTTCAATCTGCACTCTTCCTGGCATACTACCGCAGGATAGAGCTAAACCAGGAGATCCCATTTGGAAACATATGGGTCAAGATACTGAAGAAAGACGGAACTACAGCTCCTGTTCCAGAAATTAAACTGGAAGAGGATGATTTCGCGGTCTAGCTATACCCCCTGAACAGAGAGTCAATGTCTGAACTGTGGTCACTTTTAGAGTGGACTGTGCCAGGCAATTACCACAGTTAACGCTATTAGTCCGTTCTCCTATGGTGAAATGAAAATGAATGATCACTGATAGCAGGAAAGCCCCGATCTATTTATATTCCGTACTGTTGACTTCCGTTTTAGTATATGCCGCTATTCTTGTAAACCAGCTATTCTATGTCGGTGGATTGCCCCTTTCCTACTATGTCTTTCAAGTGTTTCTCGATACCCTTGTTCTTCTCCTTTTCGCTCCACCTGTCGCTTTCTGGTATTACGGTGGAAAAAGCAACCCTTACTGGCTATTCCTCCTTTTCCTCCCTCAACTATCCTTCATGTACCTAGGATTTCCACTCTACACTTTTTACCTCATTCCTTTCATTCCTCAGATTCCCCTGCTGAGGTGGATGATAAAAAGGTATCATATTGCGAATGAAAAATTTCGAGAAAATCATTTGAGGGGAAGGTAATCGGAAACGAACAAGGATCAGGTTTTCAAATAGTGAAACTGTCAGGGTTTGACCAGGGGTTTCTCCATCACGTAAGCGTCAAAGCCATCGTTGTAATATGACGGAAGCAGGCTGGAAACAGAGTATCCGTGATTCCTGTAGAAATTGATTCCATCGGTATTGTCCGTTCTGACTTCGAGTTTCACCCTGCTCACCTTGACATTGACAGCCTCCTGTTCAAAGAGAGACATCAAGCCAGTTCCTATACCGTTCCGTCTGAATGGAGTATCGACGGCGAGCATGAGAATTCTTGCCTCTTTCTCACCGGATATTCCACCACATATGAATCCAGCTATTGTCTGATCAGACATTCCCAGGATGAATCCGGATGGCCACGACCTCTGTATGTCTAGGAACACAAAGTCGTTATATCTCTCCGTCAGATTCTTCTTGGCTATCTCAATTACTTCACCAAGTTGGGAAGGATTGAACAATCTGAACTGGACGAACATGGGTTTTCAGAATGTGTTTATTTCCCCCGCGACCAACATCTTTGTTATTCTGTTCAGATTGGCCAGCCAGTCGTCTGCTATTCGGGTAAAGTCTTTGGTGTATTTCTTTGATGTCTGTTCGTTTGTGCCAACAATCTGGAGATTTGCTACGTGAGGATCGTCTATGGGCCTTCCAATCTGTGATACGATTCTTACGTGTATTTCCGGGACTTCTCCGCTTGATTCCTTTATGCACTGTTCTGCAATTTTCATTGCAGCTAGATTGTAGAGCTTCCCGACGTGCGTCACTGGGTTCTTGCCTGCAGCTGCCTCCATGCTCATAGGCCTGTATGGCGTTATCAGACCAGTGACTCTGTTTCCTCTCCCTACAGATCCGTCGTCTCCATTCTCCATAGAGAGTCCTGTAACCGTAAGGTAGTAGAGTTTTTCTTTCGGATTATCTGCTGTGTTGACCGAGACCCTTATTTCGCGCTTTGATTCCTTTTGAACGTACTTCTCTATAAGCTCTCTTGCCCTCTCCTTTTTATCGACATAATCCTCTCCGTTCTTGATGTACTTACCAACCATCGCTGCGGCTATTGTCAGGTTGATTGTGTCGTTCTTCCTGAATCCCATGACTTTGACGTCGTATCCAAGTGCCGGAATTGTTCTTTTCAGGTCAGAATTGATATAGTTTTCTGCCCTCATGACTGCCCGTTCCGTTTCCGAATACGGGGCAAAACCTACCCCGAATGAAGTATCGTTTGATAGTAGCTTTGTCGTATCGTACAGAGACCTCAGATCTATTGATCCATGGCCAATTCTACAGTCTATCATGACGTCGCTTTCGATGTTCAGGGTATCAAACCTGTTTCTAAGGAAGTCAGAAGCTGCCTTTATTGCGATGCTCCTGTAAGGAATCCTCTTCCCATTCACGGTTGTGGTTGCCCTTCCTGAAAGCAGAATGTATACCGGTTCAAGAATGGTTCCACCCTCGAATTCTGGTTGAGATTGACCTCCAACCACTTCTACCTGGTCGGTGTTGTGATGCAGTATTCTGCCGTAGTTTTCAATGTAGTATTTAGATAGAGATCTGCTTACTGCCTCAGCAATTCCGTCAGATACGGAATCGGGATGACCGATTCCCTTTCGTTCTACAATTTCGACTTCTCTCTCCTCAACTAGGGCCTGAGGCAGAGATTCAACGACTATATTCCTAGGCATTACGGTTTCCACCATATTCACTAAGATTTCTTTTTACGATTAAAATTTTTGTTATTTTACTTATATATCAGAAACTTACCAAAGGTTTGAAAAAACAGTTTAATACAGTCCGATGATATCAGAGTCGTGAGAACCGAAGAAGGTAGAAATGCAATAATCTCGGTCTCGAATAAGGAAGGACTTGAAAGAATTGGATCTTTCTTGTCATCTAACAAGTTCAAGATCTTTGGCACGTCTGGGACAAGGTCGTATCTGGAGAGCCATGGAATATCGTGCGAAAGCGTCGAGAAATTGACCGGAAATCCAGAGATTCTGGGAGGCAGGGTGAAGACACTGTCGGCATCACTCCTAGCAGGACTATTGGCGAAAGACAGGAATGACGGTGATCTCGAGAAGTTCGGTTACTTGCCAATAGATTTGGTATACGTCGAACTGTATGATTTTCTCGGTTCTTTTCTCAA
This sequence comes from Thermoplasmata archaeon, assembly GCA_021827945.1. Lineage (GTDB taxonomy): Archaea > Thermoplasmatota > Thermoplasmata > Thermoplasmatales. The sequence goes on along the minus strand of JAKATW010000138.1, from coordinate 21,278 downwards.
AGGGGCAGAGGATCTTGTAGAATTCATTGATATCGGAGGAGTCACTATGCTGAGGGCAGCTGCCAAGAATTATCAACGGGTCGTGGTGGTACCGGGCAGGGCGTCAATGGATAATGTAATGAGCACCATGAAGGATGGAGAGATCCCGTCGGAACTGAGGAGATCTCTGGCAGGAGAGACCTTCAGACTGACTTCGTACTATGACTATGCGATCTCTCAGTGGCTTGATGGATTAGGAGAGATCTTCGTTACGGGGGGGAGAGAATATGAAAGGTTGAGGTACGGAGAAAACCCACATCAATCCGCTCATTCGTACGCCATGTATCCCCCTTTCTTCGAGATTCTGAAGAAAGGCAAGGAAGTCAGCTTTAACAATATCATAGATGCATGGGCAGCTTGGGAACTTGTGCTTAGGTTAGAAAGAGGATCATCCTCCGTGGTAAAGCATGCCTCTCCCTGCGGAGCTGCCACTGGATCTCACTCAATCGAAAGAGCATATGATACCGATTCCGTATCGGCCTATGGAGGAATCCTCGCCTACAACGGACTCGTAAATTCGGAGCACGCCTCTTTTCTCAAAGACAAATTCCTCGAAGTCATTATTGCAAGGGACTATGAGAGGGAAGCCTATGAGCGGCTAGATAAAAAGAAAAACCTAAGGCTCTTGAAGGGACGTGATGACGTCTACTCTGTTCCCGACGTCAGGAGTGCTGGAAATATAATACTGGTTCAGGAATGGAATAAGAGGTCAGACCTTTCGTATGAAATACGGAGCGGGTCACCTGACGAGGTGCTATTGAAAGACATGCTTTTTGGATGGGAAGTAGCCAAATCAATTAAGAGCAATGCGGTAGCTATCGTGAAAGACGGATGGCTCCTGTCCTCAGGTGGAGGGCAACCCAACAGGGTCGATTCGGTCAGGTTAGCTCTCAATAAGGCAAAGGACTCTGGTAGAATTGGCCCTTCAGCGGTCCTGGTCTCTGACGGCTTCTTTCCTTTTGCGGACTCGTTGGAGTTGATTGACGATTACGGCATAAAGAACATTGCCGCTCCGATGGGGTCAATCCGTGATGCGGAAGTCATAGACTATGCTAACAAGAAGCTACTTACTTTCATAGAAGTAAAGGAAAGGGCGTTTAGACATTGATTTAAGGGACGTATCGGTAGATTCCCGTTTTTATCTCCATTATCTCACCATCGTTCATAAGGTCCCGTATCTCATTCTCTAATTCTTCTCTCGGTATTTTGCCATCAAACTTGTCTGCTATCTCATCCATGGAAATTTCCCGGTAGTTCTTGATCTCTTTCAGTATGCTGTCCCTGTTACTCTTGTTCACGCTTTGAAGGAAGATGTTTACCTGATCTGAGAATTTCTCTACATCAATAGATCCCTTTAGCTCGAACCGTCTGCTGAGTCCGATTCCGTTCTTTTCAGAGTTCAAAAGGGTAGATAATTCCTCTTTTTCCTTGATTCCCGAAGAGATCGCTCTCGAGATTTTCTTGACTCTATCGCTAAGGAATTGAACAGCCTTAGCTTCTAAATACTTTCTTTCCAGTTCCGATATCCTTGATATGTTTTCTAGGTAGAACCTCTTGGAAAACTGCGACTGTGCGCTTGAAATTGAGACCTTGCCTACAACGAGAACATTATCACTCTCTGTGAGCTCCTCCAGTAGTTCCAGACTGTCTGAGTAGTAAGACCCGACATAGAGCGAAACTTCGTTGAAGCTATCTTTCACTCTTAGTATGGAGCGCTCGTCCTCATCAGACTTCCCTACAAATTTTCCCACTAACAGGAATCTGTTCACAAGCAATCCGAGCTCGGAGAGACCATAGGTAGTTCCATCTTCTCCCTCTTCCTTGTAAATTTCGTCCATACCGAGCAGCTCGGGAGTGCTGATTCTAACGGCTGGCTCTCTCTGCTTCATCTCAATCCCTCTGTCACTTTCTGGTACTCTTCTCCTATCGCCTTATCGTCTAGTATGTTCAACTCTTGTGCCTCCATGTATGTTCCAGAAGTTCCTCTGAATCCATATATAACGAACTGTACAGGTTTCATAACGACCTTCCGCTTCAGCTCCTCGAGCACTTCTATTTCCTTGCCGTTCGCTATCGCCCTCTTGATGGTTTCTTTTCCTCCCGATACATACCGTTCCATCACCTTCTGGTATACATAGACCAGAGGGGAGTAAAATCCATCGTCTACAATCATCGATAAGCGAAGTATTCTCTCAATCGGTGCGTCTGGATGATTTAAGCACTTGCCTTCCTTTGCAACCCTCTGACAGACCGTGCAGACCGAGACCACGAGATTCTTGTCCATTATCTTGAGAATTATGCCGTCTCCTTTCGCAGTCCCATTCTGAGAACCTGCAAGTTGTTCCAAGTTCTCAAACTGGCCGCTTTCCCTTGAAACAACTATTATTTTTGTACCTTTCCCGATCTGAAGGTACAATCTTTCCTTAAACTGCTTGACAGAAGCTCCCTTGATTTCAACCACCCCATCTGTTAGTGGTATTCCCCAGCTCTGGACAGATACATTCCCTGATTCATCGTTCAGGATTCCAGAGTACAGTGTCACGGAGTCCTTTCCCACATTCTCCTTTGATCTCGTCGATCTCAGAGTGCCTTTGATCGTAACGTCGTACATATCCGGCTTGAGATCCCTTATCTTCAAGTTTTCTCCAGCTGCACTTTTCAGGTTGGACTTCTCAAGAACGTTAATCTCCATTCTGGAAGATATTGTCAGGTATGGGCGGTCATTATAACTCCCTACCGGTGCGTTCATGATTAATATGAGATCCCCCTTGGAAATCTTGCTTGAACCTTCAGGGAATTCGGTGAATGAAATCTTGCCCGTTTTGTCCTCAAGAGTTCCCACACACCTAATCCTCTTATTTCCTTCCTTCTCGTAATCAATACACCTTATCGAGGTGACGTTTCCTAGCACATTACCCTGATATCCATCCTTGATGTCCTTTAGAGGAATCGACTGGAAGAATGTGTTCAAATCTCCAGAGTATTTCTTTAGAAGTTCTAGGGCTACCTTTATTGGAACTTCATTTTCGAGTTCAATCCTGTTTTTGAATTCGGTATCTGCTTCCTCGTTGCCCTGAACCGATTCACTGAACCTCTTTTTATATTGATTGATAAAATCGTTGTCGGCCAAATTGCTTCTACCCCATTTCTTCAATGTTTTCTCGGAATAAAACTTATTCTATTGTCCTTCTTTAAAAGTACAAACTTGTCATAGTAGTTGGGCCTGGTCACGACCTGGTAGGGGGTGAGAAGTTCGTTAGGGTAAAACAGGAATTTCTCTTCGCCCACTCTGAGCCCGAGTTTCGACATGACTGACCTAGGATTGTCTATGATTGTTGACAGGACTTGCTCTGGGCTCAGTCTACTCAGCCCCCTCTGATACCTGTAGAGGAACTCAGCTTCTTCCATAATTCCTGGTTCAGTTATGAAAGCGTTGTCTGTGCCCAGAGTGACGGTCAGTCCCTTCTCAAAGAGCCTTGAATAGTCGGGTCTCTTGCCGTGAAAGATGTTCGACCTTGGAGTTATTGAAACAGGGATGTTCAATTTTTTTAGTGTTTCCAGGTCACGGTCTGTCGCTTCTATGCAGTGGATGACGTAGTCTGGATTCAACTCTTTAAGGTCTTCTACGCTCTCCCTTTTGTTCTCGCTGAAATGGAGGGCAAATAACTTTTTCCTTTTATGTGCCTGCTTGGACAATTTTCGAAGGTAGTCGAATTCGTAATCTGATAAGGCGCTCATCCCAAATCCGGAGGACATACTTAGAAGCGGGTCAGTTTCGTCTAAAGAATTTGGCCTTGTCAGGAGATATCCAGTTATTCCTCTGAATCTAGGCACAAGTTTGAGACCTCTTATTCCTGACTCTCTGAAATCAAAAAATGCCAAGGTCCCCTGGCTCTCCATGTAATCGATTGATTCCTTCATGTTCTTCCTTATCAGAGAAGAAGCAGCATGTTCTAGCGCTCTGATCTTGAATCCACCGGGTCCGACTATCTGCTCTAGATTGCCCACAGGCTCCGAACCAATAAATGAATCTCCCAGGTGAGTATGGAAATTGATTGGAGCCCTCATCAATGTCCCCTCCAGGTCGTGCTTAATGGATGGGTCTACAAATTTCTCCTCAAACACACTGTAGGTTCCACTCTCCATTTTTCCATTTTCGTAAACGGAACCTCTTATGACGAGGTCTTTCACCTTTTCAGATACTACCAATGGTTAAATATTTTTAATCCAAAGGAATAGTAAGTGGTGGAGTTACTAAAGTTGCCAAGGGATTTTAGGAGATCGTGCATAAGAGACTCCATAATTGATTCGATAGATTTTGCATTCAGACAAAACGATCCAGAATTGAAGGTTCTGAATTTCTTGAAGGAACGGATCGATCCAGAATGCGGACGGAGGTTGCGAGTAGTCGGATTCGGTAAAGCAGGTAAGGGAATGTACGAGGGAGTGAAGCGATATTTTGGTGAAAGGATATCCAGTGCAAAAATCATAGTTCCCATGCCTGATGACGGAAGGCTGGTGGGTCCATTTCTTCCCGGTGACCACCCACTCCCTTCTGTTAATACTCTGAAAAGCTCAGAGACGCTCGTAACCTCTGTGAAAGGCCTTACCTCAGATGACGTAGTTTTGGTTTTGATATCTGGCGGAGGTTCATCTCTCTTCGAACTTTTAAGGGATGATACCGACCTTGAAAGTTACAACCGAACAATAAGTTGCATGATGAAGAGCGGGGCGGATATTACAGAACTAAACGCTATTAGGTACCTCTTCTCCAAAACTAAGGGTGGAGGATTCCTTAACTATACGTATCCTGCAAGGGTCATTGGGATCATTGTCTCGGATGTTCCAGGAGATGCTGAAGAAGTCGTCGCTTCAGGTCCTACCTCAACTCCTCCCGAGAGCTCTTCGATAGATCAGGTCGTAGCAAGATATGGGCAACAGTGCAGTATTCAAAACCGCAGGGTCAAGTACGAGACAAGGGAGTACAGGGCAGAAAATTATGTCGTTCTAAAGAATTCAGACTTCGTTAAATCAGTGAGTCAGAAGCTGGAGATTGGAGGGTTCAGGGTGGTCAGTCTAGGATCGAGGATAGAAGGGAACACGGAAACCGTTGCCAGGTTCTTGGTGAACAAAATGAAGTCTGTCTATGAGAGAGAACGGGTTCCGGTGTTCGTTGTTGGTGGTGGAGAGACTTCCACAAGGCTCACCGGAATGGGAATTGGGGGACGCAACCTTGAACTCTCCCTGAGAGTTCTATTGCTAATGGGCGACGAAGAGGATTTCGCCTTCGCCAGCATAGGTACCGATGGTATGGATGGCACTAGCAAGGCTATGGGGGGAGTGGTAGATAGTAAAACACTGAATATTCTGGATAGAAACTACATAAGAGACAGTCTGTCCACGAGCGACAGTCTGGAACCCCTGGTGCAGAGTGGGGATGTCCTTTTCACAGGTTTCACTGGAACCAACGTAGCTGACATTTTTATCAGTTATTACGCCGGATCAAAATGAGCCCGCATAGTTCAACGTTCTTTTTTGTATCTGGTTGTACCCCCGACTACAGTTTCTAGCGTCATTATGCTTCTCAAATCTTTCGTATCGAAAGGATCTTTGTTCAGAATGATGAAATCGGCAAATTTACCCGTTTCCAAAGATCCTATTTCACTGTCAAGCAGCAGTGAAGCGGAGCCTACGGTGTAGAGTGAGAACGCTGCTGAAAGATCGATCCTCTCCCCCTTTGAATAATTCAAGATCTCTCTTTTTTCCCTCTCACCCCTGTTGACAGCTGCATCTATGGTGAACCACGGATCGGGGTTCTCAACGGGGGAATCAGTGGATATCCCAACTTTGATGCCATTGTTACAGAGACTGGCAAGAGGATACGAAAGTACGCTCCTTATCTTTCCAAGTCTCTTTACGGCCCACCAGTCATCGATCACAAAGGCGGGTTGAGTTGAGACTCCTATCATCAGTTCTCTGAGTCTTTCTAGATGATCCTCTCTGAGCACGGTACAGTGCTCTATCCTGGGAGCTACCATATTGTCCCTACCGAATATTGATATCGCGTCTATGACAGAATCTATTCCTCTGTCCCCGATCGCATGAATCGCAAACTGCGCATGCATACCTTTGAAATGTCCAAAGATTTCAACCAATTTTTGAGGATCTAATATTAGCATTCCGCTGTTTCCCGAGTCTTCGCTGTAAGGTTCCCTTAGAGCCGCTGTTTCTGCTCCAAGGGCGCCGTCTGCAAATAGTTTGATACCATTTATTCTGAGGTAGGGATTGTCTCCTATCTTGCTCCTAAGGTCCTCGAGTTTATCTGATAAATCCTCTCTAAGGTAGACCCGGACCCTCAAACCGAGTCTGGAACCTTCTCTTGACAAATAATCAACAGATTCTAAACCACACGAAACGAATCCCACCGATGTCACACCTTTGGACAGGAGGTAACGAGCAGAGCTCTCAAGATTCCTTTCCTCATCGCCAACAAGTTTGTGTGCCTTCTCCTTGAAGAATAAGGCTGCCTCCTCCTTTACTATTCCGGTTGCACTACCGTCCCGTGAGAGTGGGAATATGTTTGCGGGGAAGTTTTTAGTACCAAAGAGTTCGAGCATCCTGGAATTTATAACTCCTGCATGTTCACAGAATCGTTCGAGGAATACCGGAACACTATTCTCCACTGCATCGAGGTCATACCGTGTGGGCCATCTACCTTCTGAAAACGATTCCTGGTCCCATCCCATTCCAATCACGACTTTAGCGCCAGGGTTCTTAACGCGATACCTGTTGAGCCGATCTTTCATTTCAGAGATGGAACTGCTTCCCCTGAGGTCAAGATAGTTTAATGAACTTCCGAGATCGTCGAGATGGAGATGTGAGTCTACGAATCCCGGTATCACAACTCTCCCTTCAAGATTGACAATTGTATCGGCACTCTTTCCATAGATCTTCATCGCCTCCTCAATACTACCGCAAAACTCTATCTTTTCACCTTCAGTAACAATTGACTTAACCACGGTGGGGGGAATGAATTTGGTATAGATGGAACCATTGTAATAGATCTTTATATTCCTCTCCTCACTCATGACTTTGCATATAATCAAAATGAAAAGAGTTTTTGTTCAAGTTGCTTAAAGATTGCTGCAAATGCTTAATTTACTATTCTGATTTGAGGCTTAGATGACAAAAGAACCCCTGGTCCTTTCGTGGAGTGGAGGAAAGGATAGTGCCCTTACACTCCACACCATTCTTTCTCAGGATAAGTACGAAGTCCGGTATCTCCTTACCACAGTGACCAAGGACTATGGTAGAATAAGCATGCACGGTGTGAGGGAAGAACTCCTGTCAGAACAGGTCAGGAGAACTTCAATTAATTCTGACATTGCCTACATTTCAAAGGGAGCAAACAACGAAGAGTACGAAAGAGTAATGATGGATAGAATCAAGAGATATCAGGGGGAGAGAATTGCGAATGTCGCATTCGGTGATTTATTCCTAGAGGACATTAGAAAGTACAGGGAGCAGAGGATGTCTGGAACTGGCATCAGATGCATCTTCCCGCTCTGGGGTAAAGACACTACAAAGCTCGCACACGACTTCATAAAGATGGGTTTCAAGGCGATCTTATGCACTGTTGATCCCAAAAAACTTAGCAAGGAATTTGCAGGAAAGGAGTTTGATGAAAATTTTCTTTCTTCCCTCCCGCAGGGAGTTGATCCATGTGGAGAGAACGGAGAGTTTCACACCTTTGTCTATGAGGGACCGATTTACGATTCCCCTATTCCAATCAGGAGGGGGGAAACGGTTCTCAGAGACGGCTTTTATTTTTCGGACATCTTACTGAGGAGATAGTAACATTATAGACCCCTCAACTTTATGAACTACAACCTCTAATGTCTTTTAGTGAAGCAGTGAATGAATTCAAGTCAAGTTCGGAAGGGGAGATGCGGTTGGAGCTTGAATGATGCCACCATGACCCAATATCACGATAAGGAGTGGGGGGTGCCAGTCCACGATGACAGAAAACTGTTTGAATTTCTGGTTCTGGAAGGAGCTCAGGCAGGACTGAGCTGGTTGACTATCCTAAGAAAGAGGGATGAGTACAGAAAAGCATTCGATGACTTCGATTACAACAAGGTAGCAAGGTACGATGCAATTAAGATAGAGAGACTTCTTGAGAATGGTGGCATCATCAGAAATAGGCTGAAGATAGAATCCGTTATAACCAATGCCAAGGCAATGCTTCAGGTCAGGGATGAGTTTGGGTCATTTGACAAATATCTTTGGCACTTCGTTGATGAAAAACAAATCAAGAATAGATGGACTTCCCTTGAAATGGTCCCTGCAAGAACGGATATCTCAGACCGTATGAGTAGAGACATGATAAGTAGGGGGTTTAGGTTCGTTGGTTCCAAGACATGTTATGCTTACATGCAAGCCACAGGCATGGTGAATGATCATATCACTTCATGCTTCAGGTACAGCGAAATATAGTGGTTCAATCGTATCAAGGGTTAAATCCGACTACGTAAGTCATGCACAAAATGAGTCGTCAGATCTCTCAAAAGTCATTTTATATAACTGAAAGTGGAAATGTAATATATCAATTGGAAGATACCTCTCTCATGCGGAAACTGCTCATGATCCCGGGACCGATAGAATATGAAAGCAATGTCTTGAATGCAATGTCTATTCCTACTATCTCTCACTCCTCCAAGGAATTCGTATCAATATACAAGGAAGCACTTCAGAATATCACCTCTATTTTCGGCTCCTCGACTAGCGAGGGTCTACCGTTCATTATATCTGGCTCTGGTACTTTAGGAATGGAGGTTGCGACAGTCAATTTCATAAGCAAAGATTCCAAGGTGCTCGTCGTAAATACTGGCTATTTTGGGGACAGATTTGTCGATTTATTCTCAAGATTCACAGATAAAGTAGAGCAAATCAAACCTCCGCTTGGGCAAGCTGTCGAACCAGTCAGGATCAAAGAAAAGCTTGATACAAATGAGTATGACCTAATGACCGTTACTCACGTCGATACAAGTACCGGTGTTAGAAACAACGTCAAGGAGATAGCTGAAGTATCAAAGAAAACAGATACACTTCTGGTGGTAGATGGTGTGTGCTCTGTTGGAGGAGAGAATCTAGATATGAAATGGGGAATAGACGTCGCTTTCACTGCCTCTCAGAAGGCTCTTGGAGCACCACCCGGTCTCGCAGTTGGAGTCGCAGAGAAGAGGGCCCTTAATCGAATGGGAAAACTCAAACCGAACTCGTTTTTCTCGGATCTGAGAAAGTGGGAAGCAGTATCAAGAGGAGTGCTTGAATCTAAAGGGGGCTATTTTGGGACTCCAAACGTTAACCTGATAACAGCGCTTAACGTCAGTCTAGGCAACATAATGAGTGAGGGTTTGGAGTTGAGACTCAAGAGGCACGAAAAGATGGCTTCAGCGATAAGGGCTGGCATAAAAGGAATGGGTCTCGAACTGATCGCCAAAAAGGATCACGCTAACACGATCTCTGCAGTCTATCTCCCAAATGGGACAGACTCCAAGAAATTCCTCTCTGATACTGAAACGAACGGAGTAGTGTTTGCATCCGGGCTCATGAAAGAGATAGCAGGTAGATACTTCAGGATCGGACATATGGGCAGCATATCCTCTTCTGAGGTAATGATTACAATAGGAGCTATTGAAAGAGCTCTTAAGTTGAGCGGATATGAGGTTGACCCTGGAACCGGTCTAGCAGCTTCACAGGACAGTCTTCTAAGATTCAGTTAGATTGTCTGGTCTAATGGAGACTCTGATAAATTCTACTTTTCCCCGGACTACATTGTAAACAAATCAAGGATAGATGGCAATTCGCTCTCATATCTTCTTATGATTGCGGACGATCTTGGGCAGAGACAATCAGAGACATGTGAAGAACTAAGTAGCATCATCTTTGTGGCCGTTTCGTCTCGAATTATTTTCATTCTGCAGGGCAAAAAATCATTCAATTTTTCATTATTTATAATTTCTTTTGCGGCCTAGGGCTTGCGTTTATCTATTATATGACAACCTTTGAAGTTTTAAATCAACGAGTTCCTAAGGATTTTTGACATTTATGTCTGCGATTATTGCATAACCTTGCTCCTTAATGTGCAACAAAAATGATACTGCCACATCATCTAGATCTGATTGTAATTCTATTGAAGAATAGAACGTAGTCAAAATCATTATGATCTAATTATAATCATTTCGCAAATATCAGCCGAAAATAGATGAAATCCTATCATAATGGCAGAACATTGTATGGCAAAAATTCAATTATTCATTTTTTTCATTTTTCTAATAAGAGATAAAGTATAAGTATGCACAATAAGGTACTAATCGAGAAACATGAGGGAGGGGGATCTGGACAAGGAATATCTGACTGGAAGGCGCGATCAGTATGATCTCGACCTGACAACTTTCTGGGAGAGCGTAAAGGAAACAAAGTCAAGGGAGGACCTAATCAAGATTTTTAGAGACAAAATGTCCCTGATAATATCGCGTATTGCATTCGAGCGAGCGAAAAAACTACAAATGGAGATAGAATTAGTAGACCAATACTACCGTAACGACTGAGTTCAAGGCTCTTTTAAGATACCCTCGATCTCTTTGACCCTTAGTGCGATTTGTTTACCTTTGTTAGTGAGGGTAATGATATTCCTCTTCGGGTAAGTAGAACCATCAACTTTTTTCTGAATTAGTTTAAGGTCCAAAAGCAAATCGACTGATCTGAGAAGCTGGATGTTAGGTATATCAGTTTCCTTTAGGATAAGGGTCACATAAGAAGGTCCCTTCGTAAGGTATAGAAGGAGCCTCATTGCGCCGGACTGAGTTTCCAGCGCCTTGATCAATGCCATGCTCCATTATTAGTTATGCACTAAATAACAGGTCATTTTTGATTATAGATTAGATAATCGATAACGTTCTATACCTGATTGACGATACCTATACCGCTGATGAGATGAAGTGTCAGGATTTAGTTGTCTAAACAGATCTTACAGGCATCTTCCAATTGGATGCAAAGGGATAGCAGTTACTGACTACGTCCTGAATCGTAGGGTTGCTGAATCTCGGAGGTTTAAAAAGGAGGGAAAGTGGACATGGGAATGATACTGCAGGGATTTTCAGAAGAACAATATAAGCTTGCAATGAAGATTGTTAAGGGTGAACTTGAACGACCAGTCGATCATGTAAAGAGTTCCAGAGCTCCGGAAAGGAAGAAGAAATAGTAAGCTCAGGGATGAAGACCTCAGGAATTACCAAGAGACCCTGAGACTACGAAATATCAATGACGCACCTTACGCTGCCTATTTCCTCGCTTTAGGGTGTGATGGTATATAGACAAATGACTTGGGCTTCAAAGAATTGTCTGAACCTAGATTTTCAAACTAAACATCTAGTCGGAAATATCTAACCAGACAAATCAATCTTATTTCATAAAGAAATCTTAATTGTCTCCAACTATCTTTCTCACTATCTGTTCTGGTGATTTTGAAGTTGTATCTAGATAATTTCTCGGTTTAGGACTCAGTGAGCAGAACTCTTCAAGTAAAGAAAGGCATCGTTCTCCCATCGATTCCATCCTTTCACCATCTCTTATCAGCAAAGAAGTCTTGTCTGCAAGAAGTATCACGTACTTTGTGATGACATCTCTCTTTCCCATCTCCTCTTTCAGATACTTCACTTTGCTGGGTAAAGCAACAGCGTCAATCACAACATCAAAACCGAAATCCAAAAAATTCTTGGTGAGTTCGGCAATATTCTTCCAAGTTAAATCATCCTGACTGGCGTCTTTCCAGGGAGCTAAATGTCCTCCAATGATCATATGATGCACTTGGTCTCCAGAAATCAACGCACTTCTAGGGATACTATTAGCTATCAATTTGGAAACTGTTGACTTTCCAACTGCCGGTGGACCAGAGATAACGTAAATCATATTCACGTGCTGAGTAATTTATTGGTTTCTAATAACTTTCGTGGATCGGACTATGCGTTCCCGGTTGACGCTATGGGCACACTGGAAGTATAATATCCAAACAACTGCTGTATTTCTGTCAGTCTTTCTGAATATTCCATGACAAACGAGTCAACTGAAAGAAATGAACATTCGTCTCAGGGGCAGTTAATTCCGTTCTACATAGAAAATGAATTCAGGACCGATAACAAGTCTCTCTCATATTTCCCAATTACAGCAGATGCTTTCGGTAGAAGAGTATCAGTGACCAGAGTTGCTCTGAGCATCCTAATCTTCGTAACTTCCTGTTCCTGATAGACTGTAAGTTTGCAAGGCACAAAGAGGCCATTTAGGTCATCTTCCCCTATTATCTCCCTTGCAGCAATCGGGTTGCAGATCTCCAGAATGTGATAGTCTTTGAAATCGTAATTCAAGGCATTTTTCAGGATGTTCTTGACATTTATGTCTGCGACCACGACGTATCCTGCTTTCTTGAGGTGGGTAAGCAGAGCAAAGAGTACATCTTCAAGCTTTGCTGGAACATCTTTTTCAGAGTAGAACATGATTGGAATACTTGTGTTAAAATATGAACTTTATGCTCCTTTTCAGGTTTAGGCGAGATAAAAGAAATCTGAGTATTCATAGAAAACTGGAAATAAATAAAAATGACAGATGTGAAGAGCTTGCGATCAGAGATTTACTCGATTGACATTGCTGGCTTTCGACTAGACTGACTATCGTTTCTGTATCAGACTTGATATCACTGTATGTGCATGTGTCCACGTGGGTACGTGCTGCAGGGCATTTGTAAGCCCGATAACATTACCTACGTGAGCCGCTGCGATCGTAGTCCCAGCTACTCCAGCGGCTACTGCGAGTCCCTTTGCAACTACCAATCCTGTTATTGCCATAAGCTAATTATTTATTATGAACTTTAAAGGTTCTGGTACAATCGTTTAACAGTTTGAAAATTGCACTAGACAACTCTCAAGTTCTATATTGGACTGGCAGCTTCACCCTCAACATCAATCTTACCTAGGCTCAGGTAAATCAGATCCAGAGCGGGGCCTACATCTCAATGATCGGTGCAATAGGCACCGCAAATGCTCCAGTTTCAGGAAAGATCTCGAGTTCCAACCTTCCGCCGAACCTAAACGCCATCTCGGGAATTATAGCGGAGCTCGGATATCTGGATCAGACCCCGTATGGCGGGGCAGAGTACCTGATAGCAGGGTTAGTTGCTTTGATGTACTACATCGTAGTCCTCACCAGGAGGAACGAGAAGAACTGACGACCAAGAAGGAAGGTAAGACCTATCAAATGAGTAGGAAGAAAAGGGAAGCACTGGAAAGATCTGTTGAAGAGAGAAAGAGGGAGCAGCTCTTCTTTCAGCTTTCGTTTGTCTTGAATCGGAAATCGAAGACCTCATGATTTGACGATTCCGAAGGTGCAATCTATCAAGGCACAGCCGAACAGGGGCCTCAACGTTGAACATTTGCACGATGGATAAAAGTAAACTGAGATTTTATAGAGTTCCTCTTCCTTCTTTCAGTTTTCTCCTTAAAATTGAAAGAAAATACTACCTTCATCCTGTTAACATCCAAGGATCCTATCAAAATTTCAATCACTTTCTTTCAGTTTTACCTAAAATTAAAGAATGGTTTTGGAATATATACATAATGATTGAGAATCCCATTGAACTCTAGGCGAGAAAGTTGGTTGAAAGAAGTCCAAGAGCAAGGAAGTTATGAAGACCGTGATACTCGGGCCCAAAGAGTTCAAGGGAATGATCAAAGGATGCGACAGGCGGCGGAGAGTCGATTTTAGAATAACAATCTATTAAGGAAGAGTCGAATTTAGGACTTTGCATTGGACATTCATAGAAATTACAGTTTGAACAGAATTAAATATCTGTAGAATATAATTACAATATGGCAGAACATGGCCATATTGTTGAAGGAGTTCATTATGTAATTCACGATCCTTTTTCTAAGATAGCAATAACCGACCCTTCCAAATTGCTAGGAAGAGATAAAGAACTTCTCGATTTGAAGAATTTCCTTGCATCGGGAGAAGACTCTTTACTAATCGTGAAAGGAAAAAGGCAAGTTGGCAAATCCAGTCTATTAAAGTCATTTCTGGCTATGACAGTCAGTGACGATAAGAGGGACGACCTAAAGTTGCCATTCAAGGTGATACCAATTTATCTTAGCATGGACAATATAATGAACATGGAAATGATGAAAACGACTCTCGGCGTAAGCGTTGAATCCACCTTCTCTGAAGTAATTACTTTCGTTAAGAAACCAAAACACGTTAAAAAATTCCAGAAAGTATTATCATTCCTTGAAGGATCGGAAAAACATTATTCATTTCCTTTTAACATTCCATTTCTTCCTGTGACTGCTGGATTGGAAATAGGTGGAAAAGGGCATGAGTTATTTATGAAAGCAGGACTGCGTGGGATGATAGACGCGATTGGATTATCAGCTGAAAATTGTGACAAGTCAGTTGCATTAATTGTTCTAGATGAAGTGCAACAGGCGACTAGATGGAAGTTGGAAGAAAAGACTGAGTTTTTATCAATTCTGAAACATGTACAGGACAACAAACGAAACGTGAAGGTCATTTTGACAGGGTCGGATATTAGGCTAATGAACCAATTGTTAGATAAGGAATTCATGGATATTATGTACAACCGTGCGATTGGAAATCTGACACTTTATCCGTTCGATAGAGATCAGTCGAAGACATTTCTGGAAAGTGGGTTTAGACGGGGAAAGTTATCCATTCCTGCTGAAATAGAAAATTATGTTGTCAATGAGGGCTACAGCGGTGCTGAAGGTCTTCCAGGTGCACTTGTCAAATTTGGAAATTACTTCGTTAGTACAGTAAATAGGCTGAATAAACTGCCAAACAAATCCTATAAAGACAATCGTCGTAAAACCACGTTTGAGGAACAAATACACCTTATTGCCAGAAGAGCAGCCGCTGAGGCAGGTAAAGTAGTTTCAGATGGTGCAACACTTGAACTAGAACATCTACTTAGAACAGTCGAGGATACCTCATTCATTAGCGATTGCAAGAAAGTGGCTTCTTCTGTGGCGGTAAGCAAAAGTGCTACCTCAGAGTACTTAAGTAGACTACTTAATATACCAAAAGAACGCATCGAAGTAGTACTTTCTGTGCTCAGTGACAAAGGTGTTGTGAAAAAAGGAACCGATAACTCTTATGTGATTAGTGATAATTCCTTCGATGGTTTTGGAAGACTAGAGATGACTGAACGTAGACTTGGGGAGGAGTTGATTAAATCCGGCCTGTTTGAAGAGGGAATTGATACATATTCAAGATTGATTGAGGAATCCTATACTCCAATAGTATTTCCGGATGTCTACTTTAACAGGGCATATGGTTGGAGAAGGTTAGGAGGATATTGGCTCGCAATGGAGGACCTTAAGAAATTAATAAGTATCTCGGAAGAGGAACCAGATGTATATGCTATGATTGGTGATATATATGAGGCCATTGATGACCTTATATTTGCGATAGAGTATTATCAGAAATCTCTTACTTTAGAAAGTTCGAATGAGCTAGTAAAGATACGCCTAGAAACCTTACTCAAGAAAAAGAAACAGGAGGAAACCGAGTTAGAAGCAGTATCTGCGGATACTAAGAAAACTGCGACTTACCACGGACAACTGGCGGACTTTTTTCTCAAGTGGGGAAAATACGAGGATTCAGTTACCGAATGGCAAAGTGCAATAAAGTTAAATTCTTCCAACCCAAGCTACTATTTCGGACTTTCCCTTGCCTTTAATAAGCTAAACCGATTAAAAGAGGCATGCTCAGCAATCGAACGAGCCCAATCTCTAGATCCTAATGAGCAAAGCTATTTGAACAATTTTGGCTACTACCTTGCGAAGTTAAACAATTACACAGAGGGGGTCGAAGTCTTAAATAGAGCAGTAGAGATCGATAAGAGAGAGATTATCACGACATTTTCTCTTCTTGAAGCATATGTAATGTCAGGAAAAGAGGAAGTAGCCTTTAATATTCTCCGGAAAGGCCTTGAAAGGAACTTGTTTACGCCAAAAGATGTATTTGTCCAAGCCAATAAGGATCTTCTTGATCCTATGACGGGCGAAGTAGAACATGGCTTCCTTTTAAAAGTCCTATCATGGGATGTTGTGAATCCAATAAGAAGGGGATTTTCGGGCAGCGAAATTACTCTGTGAATTTCCACTGCTTCTTACAGAGAAAGGAGGGGGCTCCATTGTATAGCTTAGTTAAAGGTTTAAAGTGTGTCTTACTTCTTGGAAACGAAGATTAGCGTGAAACGTAATCCTCGAGTTAAATTTTCATCCAATCTAGAATCTTGATAGAAGTTGCCTTTCGGTTTTAGCCCTGAGATTGAGAGATAGAGCTCTCCCGATCTTTAGAGATATGATACAAATTCATACATACGTTATCATACTGTAAACGTATGCATTCTACTACCCTTTGATTTCCATCGCATATATACCTGAGATGGAATATCAGAAAATACACATACGTTTTAAGCATAACGTTACTTGTGTCCGATCCCATTATAGTTAAGGGTACCAGGGTGCTAAGACCGTCCGAGTATCTGATCTTAAGGAATCAGTTGAATGAAGATCAGCAACTGGTTCTCGACTCCCTTCTTCTAACAGGAATGAGGTATGAGGAACTGCTGAGGTTTCACGATCACCCAGAATGGTTGGATGACAGTTCCATCCATCTCCCGGCTGAGGCAGTTCTCAAAGGTCGTGCAATAAAGGATCCGGACGAACGGCAGCGATGGATCAGACTGTCAATCAAGGGAAAGACAGTCCTTGCTCACCTGCACAGAGTATCAATGCCAAAGAGGGTTGCGTTCGACCAGATGCTGAAGAGGAAAGGGTTTAAGGCTATTGAGGCTTCGCCAGGATTCAATCCAACCAAGATTTCGGTGAAGAGCATGAGGAAGACTTACACGTCATGGTTGAGGGCATACTATCCCCAGATGTCTGACTACATTTTCCTCTCGATGGGGCATTCTAGCAGAACGGAACTCAGGCACTACTTAGGGATCCCGTTCACGGATAGGGACAAGCAGGAAATGAAGGAATGGATAGAGGGATGGATTTAAGCAAAGCACCTCTGGTCATTGTTATCATTTTCATAGAGATGATTATAGACGGATCTCTTCTTCTAGCGATAGTGGCAGGAACAGCTGGTTTACCATATGCTTCTGAGCTCGTAATCACAGTGATGGTTTCTATTATAATCTTTGAGGTTTGTTAGATTTGAAATACTTTTTTTAACCGAAGCTCGCTTTTATAGCTAATTTTCTCACAATTCACATACCGATAGTAACATACAAACACGTTCTCAGACCTTTGAATCATTATTTCACTGAATCACAGATTTACCAGCCATCTTTCTAATTCTTCAATCAGATGCTGCAGCTGGGATATTTCTCAGGTCTGCAACTCTTCAAGGAAAGATCTTAAAAGATTCAAAAGGCCCTTGAATCTGAATGAATTTCGCTATATGAACTAATCCTGTGTAAAATGCTCACCATTTGGGAAAAGCTTTACGTCTCCGTTGGCTCTTTTCTTGCCCCACCTCTCTTGGCCCCTCAAAAACCGAAGGGGTGCGGCGGACCAGTTACTCACGAAAATGGAGAAAGAGCTAGGATTTTAAATCCACGTTGATAAGTTCCGTCATACATTTGCGGTCAAATCTCTTTTCAATGGAGCCCTATTCAACAAACCTCACCACCAGTAGCTGGATCATTTCAGTTTGTGGACTACATCAACCTATACCAAGGCAATACAGGTAAACTCACAAGAGTATATGGACAAGATAACGTGGTGATGCTCCATCCCACTTATCTTGAACTTATCGTTTTAGTAGTCTGAATCGGGTGTATCTCTAATTAGGACATGAGTGAGATTATCTAAAGGGACAGTCTTGAGCATCCATCTATCCACTTCAACATCCCTTTCTGTCAACTTATTGTACTCTTTAATTGCTAAATTCCCTACGTCTATCCATTTATTCATAACGCTCTCTGAAACGAGCCAGTAAAATCTTTCTGCATCATACCCAAGATTCGCACTAATAAATCTGCCATCAATGTGTCTTATGATGTCATTGTAGTCTTTTCCTCCATAACTCGCTTTGCCAAAACCACTGACTATCCATAACGCATCAAAAATGTGAGGTATAATCCTGACAATTTCCTTACCTAATCTGTGCCCTTCTTCCGTTAGAAATCCGTTAAAATCGTTAATGTCCTTATCCGATTTCGCTCGCTTGTCGCTTAAAAAGCCTATAATGCGAATCAAGTTCCTGACCTTGGCATCCTTGAGTTTCCTTCTTTCCCAGAGTAGTCTTCCAATATAGCCAGATGATCCTGAGATTATTGCAGTCAGAGCAGTAGGCAAGAATGAACTTAAAGGAATCATCTTGGATTGTATCATGATTTTCTGAATATACATTTATGGTATGCAAACCCTGTCTGGATTTTCACACCTTTATACCTGTTCATTTTACAGATTATATGCGCTTACAGGGTATGTTTTAATTTAATTATGCTTTGATCTTGGAAAATTCAATTAAACGGATGTCACTATTTATTCGCCGGAGCTTGCCCGTAGGCCCTCCTTGAGAGAGTGTGGTTCAATTCAAAACCATTTGACGGTTGTTAAATAAATTGAAGATAAAAAGAATAAATTTCAGTCGTCGTGCTTGAGTTCTGATATAGGTGTGTTCCTGATATTTTCTGTGGGTGCATTATCATGGATTGCCACTGGAATGTCGGAACCTCCCCCTGAGTCATAATGCACGTGGTAGTCTTCATTTCGTGAATACTCTATGAAGGTTCCATCTTTCAGGTACTGTCTTCCAGAGTCTTTTTCATCATCTCCCATTTTTTAATCACCAATAATTTGAGTGAACTTAAAAATAAAGAATTTCTTTGGAACATTTCCAAAGAAAGTACCTAAAAACCATTTTGATTACGATTGATAAGAGAATGGCAATCCAGAAACTTTCTGTCTCCCTCACCCTTCGCTAATGTGTGACATACTCTAAGATAATTTCCTGTTTTCCTCTTCTGAATATTGAAATAAGAAGTCTCTTTTGGATGAAAAGGGCAATAGCCGTAATAATAGCTGGAAAGTATCCATGCACGAAATTCATTTCTTGAATCTATTTCGTCAGATTGGTTCAAGAGAATTGAAGATATTTTCTCCTCTATAAGTTGCATCACTTCAGTTGACGGTTTCCTTACAGTGACCATTCCTAGGTATTGGTCAATTGCCATTGAGAACAGCTTTATTGCCTCTGAATACTCTCTATTGTGCCATTCAATGACCCCTTTAGTCACGTATGCGTAAGGGTAGCTAGGATCGCATTTAATTGATTTATCTGAATATTCCAAAGCATCATCATAGTTTCCCAATATGAAGTTAATCTCTGCCCTACCTCTTAAGGAGCTTGATCTGCATCCAGCAGCTTTTGATTTATCAGAATTCTCATAACAATTGTCAGCAAGTATAAGCAACTCCCTGTTATCTAGCCTCAAGTAGGAATCTGCAAGTAAAAAGTGACCTTTTATCGAATATAGACGAGATATTTCATCATCGTTCGTTGCCGTCTCAATTTTTATCGATAGAAAATCAACGATCTCTTTAAAAAAGCTCTGATCGGATATGTGGTGCGTTACCCATTTATATACCTCTCCGAGTATTTTTTCGTATGACTCAGTACCTTTTGAAGACTCTCTTAAGTGTACTGGTATCATCCAAGAGAATATTTTTCCCGGATTAATCATTCCATTTCTAACAATATTTTCTTCATTTCTGCTAGAGCTACCTAATTTTTCAGCGCATAATCTCATAACATACCTAGACTCGTGGAGTCCTACATCTATGACCAAGGACTTTTGAAGCAAGCGAAGAGCGTCTAGGTATTGTTTATTTCGATAAAGCAACAACCCTGATACTGATAAGGGCTCTGCAAAGATAGGTTCAGTACACATAAAATTCTGAATCAACGGGATTTGTTTTTTGACATCCAATTCAGAAGTTAAGTTATATCTATGGTTCATTATAATATGAATCCCCTAAGATATTTAAATATCTTCTCGAGGGGCTGCTGTTAGGAATAAAAGAATTAAGCATATGTGAGCATGCTCCAAATTGATAGCCCGTAATGCGTAAGAATGGTTCCTAAGCCCGGGAATAAAAGGTAGATTATTAGAACAATGATAAGTACAACTATCAAGAAAGAGATCATGCTAACTATCAGGTAAGCAAGCCAGAATTTGAGCGATGAACCAAAGCCCACCCTTATGTTTAGTGTCGGTTCCAAGACTTTCCTTCTCTCAAGTTCTGCCATCAACTCAGAATCAGTCATTTCTCTTGAATTAACCATCTAAACTCCTTTCCTCGGATAAATAACAATCCTTACGGATATTTACACATTCTCTCGACCTTCCGGTCACCTTGGACTGGCAACAAGAGTAGTGTCTGATATTGTCAACCAAAGCGCAGCACATGTCTGAATGTTCAATAAGGAAAGTACTTCAGATCTCATGAATCAAAAGATCGTAGACGTGTTGTATCTTGTAGTCAAAGCCCGAAAAACCCATCTCCCACCACCGATAGTTTGCTCACAAACCCTCTCCCTGAGATTTCACTGTCCGGTAAGGAAATCTTTTCTGGACAGGTTTATACAGGAAATGAAAGAATTTGTAGAAGGGTGGACATGATTACAGCATCTAGCGTTTATAATAAGTTAAAATATCACTGAAAGTTATAGAACTGTTGCCACCAGAATTAGGTACAATAATAGAATTCGTAAATTTAACAGCCGGCATATTATCATTATTGATCCCTCTATTATTAACTAAAAAGCCGTCCAGAAGGAAGAAGAGAAAAATCGAGGATAAAGTTAATCCAACAATAGGCGACCTACTTAGGGAAGGACCAAAAGGGTTCAAGACAAGTTTTCTTATATCATATTTAGCTCCTGTTATTGCTATTTTAATTATCGATTTTCTCTTAGTTGGTCTTGTTTTTAAAGAGCTTTTGTTGTTTAGCGCTGAGATTATACTAGTCGGCTTAGCATTATATCCATCGAGAAAAATTTGGCAATTGCTGTTAATGTTGTTTCCTTATTTCTTTATCTTCTGGGCGTTAAATATGTTTCCAGAATTTATGATTGAACTAATTCTA
>JAKATW010000092.1 GCA_021827945.1 Thermoplasmata archaeon | reverse complement strand
TCTCCAAAGATTTTTAATATCTCCATTTTAACCTTTATCACTAATTAGGTCATCCTAATTTCGTTAATTCTCCTAAAATATAACATTTTTCTCGCAAAACCTATGACAAAAACTGGAGAATAATTTATAGTTCAAGGAAATTAATTATTACTACTTTGTAATCAGGATTAGAGATAAATGATCAAAGAAATTCATTCTCCAAGAGGTATCAAATTGGTTACAAAGGGATGGGGCCAGGAAGCAGCCCTGAGATTGCTGATGAACAATCTAGATCCTATGGTCGCAAAGGACCCTAAAAACCTGATTGTCTATGGAGGCAAAGGGAAGGCAGCAAGGAATTGGGAAGCTTACGACAAGATAGTCGAATCGCTCAAATCCCTTGAGGATGATGAAACGTTACTGATCCAATCGGGAAAGCCTGTGGGAATTTTCAGGACCACTGAAAATTCACCGAGAGTACTTATTGTCAATGCACAAATTGTTCCAAGGTGGGCGACAGACGATATTTTCAGGGACCTAGAAGAGAGGGGTCTAACTATGTACGGACAGATGACTGCCGGATCCTGGGTATATATAGGTACACAGGGGATCCTCCAGGGAACTTATGAAACGCTGTCCGCACTTGCAAAGAAGGAATTTGGGAAATATTCCTTGAAGGGAAAGTGGGTACTCTCATCTGGCCTGGGAGAGATGGGAGGAGCACAACCTCTTGCAATCAAGATGAACGAGGGAGTCGCGGTCGTGGTAGAGGTTGATATAGAAAAGATTAACAGGAGACTGAGGGACAAGTATCTGGATGAGTGGACAGATTCACTGGACGAGGCATTGCAACTCAAGGACCGGGCATTGAGTTCGGGGGAACCTATATCTATTGGACTACTGGGAAATGCTGCAACAATTTATGATGAACTTGTCTCTAGGAAAGTAGTTCCTGACGTAGTGACGGACCAGACTGCTGCACACGATCTTAATCTAGGCTATATACCTGAAGGGTTTGATGTAAAGGGGGCTTATGAATACAGAGACAGGAATCCGTCTGACTACAGGAAGAAGGTATATGAATCGATTGTGAAAGAGGTCAAGGCGATAATTCGATTCAAAGAAAATGGATCAAAGGTCTTTGACTACGGAAATAATCTAAGGACCAGGGCACGAGAAGGAGGCTATTCGCGGGCATTTGAGATACCGGGTTACGTACCTGCATACCTGAGAGATCTTTTCACGATTGGTTCAGGACCATTCAGATGGCTTGCACTATCAGGAGAGCCAAACGACATCTTTGCAATAGATGACATGATCATAGAAAATTTCAAGGATGACGAGCACTTGATAAAGTGGATTAGGCTAGCCAAGACTATGGTCCACTTTCAGGGGTTACCTGCAAGGATATGCTATGCGAAGTATGGTCAGAGAGAGCAGCTCGGACTTATGATAAACGAGATGGTCAGAAAGGGGGAGGTAAGTGCCCCGATAGCAATTGGAAGGGATCATCACGATACTGGATCGGTAGCATCTCCCTTCAGAGAGACTGAGAGTATGAAAGATGGAAGCGACGCTATCGCTGATTGGCCTATACTCAATGCTCTCTTGAACGCGATATCTGGAGCGACTTGGGTGAGCGTACACCACGGAGGAGGAACGGGCATTGGGAACAGCATTCACTCAGGAGTTGTGATAGTTGCAGACGGAACTGATAGAGCGGAAGAGAAGATAAAAAGAGTGCTGAATGCAGACCCAGGGAGCGGTGTGATAAGACACGCGGACGCTGGTTATCAGAGTTCCATTGATGTGATCAAGAAGGGAGTGAAGTTCAGGACTCCGTACTTCAAACAGGAAAGGCCTTAGTATTTTGGCGTCGCCAATCTACTTACTTTGCAGATGAAAGCACAGAATCTATAAATTCTTTCAGAGTTGCAATATACCCTTCTCTGTCTTCCCACATGCTAAGATGTGAACAGTTAGGAAGAACCTTCATGATCGATCCCTTAATCCGTTTGTGTATTTCCTGAGCAACGACCTCAGTGACTTCATCATATTCTCCCACGGTGATAAGTGTGGGAATGACAATCTTGTGAATCTGGTCAGTTATGTCCCAGTCCCTGATCGTCCCGGTAATCGTAAATTCGTTTGGTCCGTTCATGATCCTGTAAACGTTCCTCTTTTCTGCGTATTCCAGGGACAATCGTACTTCCCTTGGAACTGGGTTCATCCGTATCAGGTGCCTGGAGTAGAATTCCTCTGTTGCCTTTAAATAGTCGGGGTGAGTATAGTCGCCTGTTGCATCATATTTCCTGATAGCACTCGAAGCCCATTCAGGGAGGTCGTCGATCAATCTGTTCATCTCTTTGATAGTCAAGCGCGAACTGGCTAACCCTCCACTGACTATCATACCCAGTAAAGCGCTTTGGTATTTCAGTGAATAAGCTAGTGCAAGGGCCCCTCCATACGAAGAACCCATTAAGAACACTTTGCCCTCTGGACAAAGTTGCTTTCTCACCCCCTCAACTTCTTCAACTGCATAATCAAACGTAAATTTTGAAGTATCCTTTTGCTCATCGGATTTCCCGCAACCAAATTGATCATACAGAACTATCCTGAATCCAAAGTTTGAGAGATCAGATAGAGGGAGCAAATAATCGTGGGAGGCACCTGGACCACCGTGGAGGCAGATGATCGTTCCTTCGATATGGTCAGGCACGAAGTCCTCATAGTACAGGTTCAAGCCACTAACATTGACATATCCGTCTTTTCTTTCCACCCGTGAACTCATAGCAATGCATTTTGGTTTGATATTTAAGTTGTTGCGGATTATTGCATCAATGCTCCACCATGGTTTACTATATCAGTAAAACTTCTTGACAGGTTATGTTAACTTGCCTGGCGTAGATTTAAGGTAAACAGCTTTTTTTATAGTCACTCAAAGACTTATTTTTGATTTGACAGAATTGGCAAAGGCGATACTACGAATGACTTATATAGAAGAGATAAATCGTATTTCATGAATTTTCTTTCAAACCTTGACAAGTTGGGGGAAGTGAGGAGGGATGCTGGACCAATCGGTCCGAGGGGCAACTCCGGCACTGACATCCAGAACGAGCTCGCAAAACTTTCGACAGTCAGTGCGCCCCACACGGACTACAACTCGATATTTTCCTTAGTGAGGAAGGCTGTAAAGACATTTACTGGAAAAGAAAGAGTTGGACTTGGATTGGCACTCGCGGATTTGCCATCTCAGCTGGGAGCGTTCTGGGAAGTGGGAGGAAACTACATCGTCATGAACAGGAACCTGTTAGAAGCACTGAAGTATGCTAATCGCTCTAAAGTGGATGTGAATTCTTACGTCTTCGTAATTCTGACGCATGAGTACTTGCATTCGCTTGGCGTACTCGATGAGAACATGGCTAGAACCATTACAGCACAGATATGCGCGACTACTTTTGAGGAGGGACACCCTGCATTTGAACTTGGTACCAGGGACCCCTGGCAGGTCTACCCATTTCTTGCGTATGCTCCCAGTGGTAAAGGAGAGAATCTGAGGATCATCAGTAATTTTGACTCAGATTCTGTATCCTACATAATGTGAATCTTGCATCAACCAGCACTTCTCTGTCAGGTCACAAATGTCAAAAAAATTGTCAACATACCCATGGTCATCGAGATAAATGCAAACAAGGCTTTGGCTATTCTAGAACCGCCGAATCTTCCCGTTATCCGTGGACCTAACTGAGATCCCACGAGAACTCCGATTGTCAAGAAGATTGGAAGCTGAAACGAGGTCATTGATTTTGTTGCTAGAAATATTATGAAAGATGTTATGTTTATAAATATGACTGAGAATAGCGTTGCACCGACGGAATTCTTCACCGGATTACCCGATACAAGCAAGCCCGTTGTTGCAACCGGCCCATAACCTCCTCCAGACATTGCCTTGTTGAATCCGCTGACTAGACTTAGCAGGTTCACTTTTAGCCATGTAAAAGTTATGCTCGGTCTCAACAAGAGTAAGACTCCCATAGCAATTACAAGCAGTCCAATGTACGTATTGAGATAAGCCTTCGAGAGTTGAACTGCGACGACCGCGCCGATGATAGTTCCGATCAATCCAAAACTAATGAGTCGAGAGACAATCCTGAGGTCGTTTCCTTTTATGTCGAAGTAGTTTACATTTCTGCGTCTTTGGTGCAGTGTTGAAGCTATGACTGCTGTGACCGCTTGTGAGATGAGTATAGAAGGAACGACCAGTTTTGAAGAGAACCCTAGAATGATCAACAGGGGACTACCAATGGTGCCATATCCCATTCCGATACAGCTGTCCATCAGTGAAAGCCCAAAACCTATTATCGGAATCACGACCATCCAGTAATTTATTGGCCCATCCATTACAAAATGGTAGCATACGAGAAGTGAAACAATAATTATGGAAACCGCTACCTCGGATGTTATCATCAATCTTCTTGACCCTATCTTTTCAAGAAAAGAATGTGAATGATCGATAATGGACTGATGAGATGTCATTGTTGATAAAACGAAGTCTTTTATTTATAATTTATTATAATTAAATGTAATTAAAATATTATTTAAAATACCAGATGAAAAATAACAGAACAATCTTTATCCATTTACACTCAACATTACGCTGACCACAGATACTGTTACAAGAATAGGAATAGAGTCGGTGTTTACGCTTACTTGAGAAAGGCCGCCGCCTTCGGCAGTGTATCCCGTGCTGACGTCAGTAATAGTTGCTAGTTCTTCTTTTAAAGTGTTATAGAGCTGCTCCCCCAACGCAGATGAGTAAGTAAGAGTGAAATTCCCCACCATAATTGTCGAACTCCTGGATATGGCTGTAATTGAAAGCCCAAATGAAGACAGGGAAGACAAGTTGAGCGGTCCACCCATCAGATTGAATAGGTTTATAGAAAGATTTATCGTACCGTTCACTGGAGGGCCTACCTGAATAAGATCTGACTGGAGTGAGGAGTTTATGAGAGGATTGGTATGAACCTGTTCATAGAATATTGTTGAGAATTCATAGGTGAGTGATTGGTCGACAAAATACCTGTCATTAGAAGCTATGGTAAGAACCCCACCTGCCCCGACATTCATCGTCGAGTTTTCTACTGTAATATAACCGTTTCCCCCCTGGGTCGCTGATGAGAGGCTCATCTCTCCGACCGTTGGAGTTGTGAACAGTGGAATATAGCCCGACTGAAGATCAAAGTTGACAGAGACGGATTCTCCTTGATTGTAGTTGAGTGAGAGCATGCTGAGTGCACTGGTGAACTGCATCATATCGTTTGTGATTCCAGAGGCGTACTGTTCTTCATAAGTTTTCATTTCTGCAGGTACATAACTGGTAATGAAAAGACTTAGAAGAAAGATGAAAATCAATATCGCGAAAATTGCACCGACAGCTGTTGCGACACCATCTTCTTCGTACCTGACATTCTTCATTTAATTTTCAACTCCCATCCCCTGATTCTTGATCCTGGTTGAGATGTACCTCATCCCCCTTATTATAGACCCTATCAGTAAAACTGGAGGAATTTACTTCCATCTCCTTCTCCATTTCCTCTAACAACTTCCCTTTCCTCAGAATATCTGCATTGAGTTGCTCAAGTGTCATTCCTTCTGCTTTTAGAACTCTGTCCATGAAGTAAGAATGCCCGTTAAACAAGATCTTATCGCTGACCGGATCCCATTCGTAAACTGTGTTCGTGACTACCTCGTTGGATGATTTTTCTAATCCAACTATCTCCACGACCTTCTTCACTCGTCTGACCGTATTTCCCCTGACATTCACCACACCCTGAACTACAACTATTTTCAGGGAAGAGATCATGGACCTGGGAATGTTCAGAGGTTCCCCCTCAAGTCTGTGAATCAAGGATGGAATGTCGTTTGAATGGAAGGTGCTGAGGGCTGTCTGTCCAGTTGCCATTGATTGAAACACAGTGTATGCCTCTCGTCCTCTAACCTCTCCCACTATGATGTAGTCAGGGCGTTGCCTTAGGCTGTTCACCAACAAGTCAAACATATCCACCTCCCCCACCCTCTTCCGCGTCAGCGGGTTCACGTCTCCCGTGCCTTGCCTCGTAACAGACTGGATCCAGTTCTCATGTGGAATGTTTATCTCCTTCGTGTCTTCAATACTCACTATTTTTTTATTAGGAGGGACAAAAAGGAGTATTGCGTTCAGCGTTGTAGTCTTCCCAGACGCCGTCCCCCCAATTATGAATATGTTTTCTCCCTTCTCTATCGCCTGCCACAGATATACTGCTACATCTTCATTCATCGTCCCCAGTTCAATCAGGTCAAGTGGAGTGAATGGATTGTCCTTAAATCTTCTGATAGTGAAAGAAGAGCCATTCTTGGTAACTTCCCTACCCAATGTTGCCTGGAGTCTAGCGCCATTTGGGAGCGAACAGTCAACCATTGGCACTGCGATTGATATATGCTTTCCGGATCTCTGGACTATAAGTCTTACAAAATTATCCAGTTCAGAGTCTTCGCCAAAGACGATATTGGAGACGATAGACCCGTACTTTCTATGCACGACGTGAAGCGGAACATTTGGACCCACGCAAGAAATGTCCTCGATGGAGTCATCGAGCAAAGGAGCTTGAATCCGTCCAGAGCCTTCCAGTTCCCTGTAGATGAAGTAGAATACCTTTTCAAGCTCAAGTTCAGAAAGTCTAGATTTAGTGGAGACATTGAAATTTTTTATGAATGTCCTAATGAGTATTATTCTCTCCTTTCTACTTGCAGGGTATGAAGTGAGAGATGATATGAAATCGCGCCTCGCCCTCTCTAAGAAAGACCTGGAGTCATCCAGCAAAACAGGCTCCGTAACCGCATAAGAATAGACCCCAGAATCATTCTGCCTGCTTATCCTCACCGAACTGAATGGCGGTTCCACTGCATATTCCTCAATCAATTCCAATTTAGAATCTACCTCTGTCTTTTCACACAGTTCACCATGTGTGAACCTGCTTTCCAGAATGTCTCTATTTTTAGGCAACCTGGACGGAAGAATAGGTGACATTCCTAGACGCCTCCGAACAGCATTATGGTCAGGTATCCTACTGAGGAAAGAATTGCAGCATAAAGGAATCCACTCTGATACCTTCCATCTCCCAGTACACCAGACATCAATCCACTACCCACTCCCTGGATTATTACTACTCCAGTGAATATCTCCTTGATTAACGGTATCGAAGTCAGGCTCAAGAAGGTGCCAGGGGACGCAGAACTTCCAGATAACAACTGCCCGGCCATTTTCGGGAAGAACTGTACGTCAAGAATTATTACTGTGAGTAGGAAGACGGCGTAAGCCATCATCACTATTATTATATAGCTCTTAAGCTGGGAGTACTTTTCCTTTGAAAGCAGTTGTGTTTCCTTAGAGTTGTCGGCTATCAGATTCATTACTTCATACACACTACCTCCCGACCTGTTGGATTCTATTACCGTACTGATCAATTTGGTAGTGAAAGGAGTATTGTTCCTTTCGGCAAATTTGGTAAGTGCCTCATCAAGAGAAACACCCCATTCAATCTGGGCTGCAATCCCTTTGATCTCCTTGTTCAAAACTCCGTACTGACCGCTGGACGCAATTGAGATAGAGTCTGCAAGGTTAGTTCCGAACTTTGATGCTTCTGCAACGTCCCTCAAAAAATCTGGTAGTCTTGATTCAATGGCATTTGTCCTTCTCATCTTAAGAATATCTTCTACACCTAATGAAGCAAAGATGAGAAACAGTCCCAGTACCACAAGGTCAAAGAATAGAGCTAGGTGACCCCTATAGGAAACGTAGAAATAAACGGAAAGAACCAGGGAAGCCGCTCCTGCGGAGACCAATGCAAGTGTCATCCTCTTCAAGAGATCCGTACCTCCTTGTTAACGCTTGAAATCAACAGAACAAATACAATAATAATTACGGGAAGTACCAGGAAAGAGAAGAACATGAGAAACGATATCGTAGTTCCGCTGGCATTGCTTGCAACCACTGACATTACCGCTAAAATAACGATAAGAAATAGAGGGAGTGCCACTCCTATAGTCACGTATGTTTCTGCAAAGACAGAAACGCTTTCTGCATTCTTCCTCAAGGACACTCTCAGTCGGCTTTGATAATCAGTGACCCTATTCACAAAGTACGGTTTCAACCTAGCGCCAGCAGTGGAAGTTGCTACCGCTCCCTGGAGAAACTTCTGCCACTCTATTGATGGACTGGTCTTTGCCACTTCCTGCATCGCCGTAAAGACATCCATACCCAGGAATTCCGTCCTGTTTGCTATCTTTGTAGCTTCCTCGCTCACTGTGCCATATTCCTTCATTTTCGACAGTTTGATCATGATTGCGTTGATCGGGACATCCGCACTTGCCATAGCCGATATAAATGCGAATGCTGATCCAAGATTACCATCTATTTCCTTTCCTCTCCTGGAAGACTTTGTTCGAGGGTACGCAAATCCAGTACCTGTTACTACAAGTACAGATATTGGAATTGAAACTGCAACAAGAAGTGAATGGAGACTTGAGAAATAACTGAGAGCGGTTAATAACGTAAACAATATCCCCGCGATTAGACTGGCGAACAACACTCCACTGACGTAAGCCTCTGAAGAAATGGTGATTTCAGCCCTATCAAGCTCCAGTTGGACATTATCTAGGAATGCTGACCCTTCGTCTTTGAATACTCGCTTAAAAAGTCTAAGTGAAATTCCGAAATACCGATCTCGGACACCTCTTTGAGACGACATACCGTTTCCGGTCCCTGAAACATTCCCTGAAGAGAACGGTGCGTTAGACAGTTGTACCCCCCCTTCTTCCAGTATATCCTTCCAGTTCTGAAAGTGTTTTGTCTGGATCTACCCGGTACTTTCTGATGTAATTCCAAATTTCAAGATAATTTGTGATTCCTTTTTCTGCGAGGAGTTTGATTACATCCCTCCTTCTATTGATTTCTCCCTCCCCGTCACCTCCGTGGGCTCCGATACTGCCTAATTTTTCACTTGGAAAGTCGGAACCTCCCGCATATACCGTCTTGTCACCGGAAGAATCCCACCTGAATACGGTATTGAAAGTGAGTTCATTTGATTCCGGATCCAGCATCATCACCTCTGACACGTCAGTAATCCTCCTCTCGTACACTCCCTTGATCCTCACAAGTGACTGTCTTATGATAATGTTGATTGAGGTGAGCATGGTCCGAGGTATATTAAGCGGCTGGTTTTCCAATCTAGATATCATATCTTCCAAAGATTCTGCGTGAATGGTAGTCAGAGTAGTCTGGCCCATCGTCATCGCCTGGAACAGATTGTAAGCTTCTTTGCCCCTGATCTCCCCGACTATCATATAATCTGGGCGCTGTCTAAGCGCACTGACGAGCAGATCGAACATATCTATCTCACCAGTCGATTTTCCTGTGACAAATCTTCCCTCACCTACTCCGACTCTTGTCACTGCTGATATCCAGTTTTTGTGGGGAATGTTGATTTCTTTAGTGTCCTCGATGCTCACAATTTTTGAATCTGGTGGGAGAAATAGGGAAATAGCATTTAGTGTCGAGGTCTTTCCAGCGCCCGTTCCCCCAAGCACAATCACGTTCTTCCCATATTCCATTGCAAACCACAAGTATGCCATCAGTTCGGGTGAAGCAGTATTCAGGAGAACAAGATCAATCGGAGTG
>JAKATW010000102.1 GCA_021827945.1 Thermoplasmata archaeon | reverse complement strand
GATGAGACTATCAAGAACATAAAAAACGTGCTTGTGGTTATGAGCGGAAAGGGGGGAGTCGGCAAGTCTACAGTGTCAGCCAATCTTGCCGTAGATCTCTCGATGAGGGGCTATCAGGTTGGTCTGGTGGATGCAGACATGCATGGACCCGATATCCCGCAGATGCTGGGACTTGTGGATGACAAGCCTGTCATGGACGAAAACAAGAAGATAGTTCCAGTAAGGTACAGCAATAACCTGAGGGTAATCTCAATAGAATACTTCCTTCCGTCTAGAGATACGCCAGTGATATGGAGAGGAGCCCTTAAGCACAAGATGATTGAACAGTTCATCAAGGATATTGCATGGGGGAAACTGGACTTTCTGATCTTTGATCTTCCACCTGGAACAGGAGATGAGGCCCTATCTATCGTACAGCTTATACCCAAAATAACCGGATTCGTGGTAGTTGGAACACCCCAGGAAGTTGCAATGTTAGATGTGAAAAAGGCGATCAATTTTGCGAAACAGCTTAATGCCCCCGTTGCTGGTCTTATCGAGAACATGAGTGGATTCGTCTGCCCTCACTGTGGCCAGACCACCTACATTTTTAAGAAGGGTTCCGGAGAGAAGATATCCAAGGATTTTGGAATCAACTTCCTTGGTTCCATTCCAATGGAACCAACTGTCGTTGAGGATGGGGATGACGGTACACCGATGGTGATATCGCACCCTGAGAGCAACAGTTCAAAGAGTTTCAAGGGAATAGTCGATAAGATCCTTGACTTCTCAGGTGTAATAAAGAAGATTGATCCTTCCTAGATGACAACTAGATTTAAAAAAGTGTCAAAATGAGAATTAAAACGATCGAGCTTTCGAAGACATACGAAAAGAAGTCGAGGGCACTTGAAAATCTATCCATTGACGTGAACATGAATGGAATTTTCTCGATCATTGGGAGGAACGGGGCAGGTAAGACAACATTCGTAAGAATACTATCCACTGAACTGCTGCCTACATCTGGCAGTGGATATATCAACGATAAGGACGTCATTGATCAGGCAGAGGAAGTGAGACAGGAAATAGCAGTGGTCCCCCAGGAAGCCCGTCCACTACCTTGGTTGACCCCCCTGCAGACTGTCAGTTCCTACCTCATGTGGAGAGGATATTCGTACCGGGAGGCAAAAGAGAAGGGAAAGGAGGCCCTGAGGGAGCTAGGTCTAGAGGACAAGGAAGGGGAAAAGAGTAGAAAACTTTCAGGTGGCCAAAAGAGAAAGTTGATGGTAGCAACAGTAATTTCCAGCGAGGCTCCCATTGTATTTTTGGATGAGCCAACGACAGGACTGGACTACCTGTCTAGAAAGGAGCTATGGCAGCTACTCTCCAGGATGAAAAAGGACAGGCTCATAATACTCACTACCCACTACCTAGAGGAAGCTGAAATCCTTGGAGACCAGATAATGATTCTTGACCACGGGAAACTCGTGGATATGGGCAACATAGAAGATCTTAGAGCAAAGGTAAAATTGCCATACGTACTCAAGGTCTTTTCTGAGGACTTCAAGTTGGAGGATAACGAATTACAGGTACACCCTGTCTCAGAGAGAGAGACATTCGTGTACGGCTCTGCTTCCAAGATATACGGACTGGTACCTTATCTCGTGACAAAGAAGATGAAATTCACAGTAGAAGAGGCATCCTTGAGCAACATTTTTGAACAATACCTAGGCAACGGAGAGGAGGTTGAGGAAAATGAAAAGGAGGATTCGTAGCCAGATAATGGCTTCCATTTTGGTAAACTCCATATACGCGATGATTAACTACCCGGTCATCCTGATAAACACCCTTCTTGCACCGCTTGCAATTCTCGCCGTCGTAACTTTCGCAAGCAAGGGGACCCTGCTCCCGGTAGCTGCGGTCGGCGCACTCATTATGAATATGGTATCTAGTGGCACATCGCTCCAACAGGATTTATCGCACCTCAAGAACGACATGCGTTTGCAGGACATGATAGTCAGCTCCCCCACCACTTCACTTGTGTATATTGTCGGAATGGCGGTATCGGAGATAGTCTATTCCATACCGACCCTTGCATTTCTTATCGTCCTGAACGTCATATTTGTCAAGATAACCGTGATTGGAGGACTCATAATATTCCTAGACATGGCAACAATATTCACATTCTCCATTTCACTTGGATTCTTTCTCTCTACTTTCACTTCCGATATCATACAGTCCTGGGGATTCTCTGGAATACTGTCACCACTCCTGACTACCATACCCCCTGTTTACTATCCGATAACCTATATTCCCTATCCCTACAGGTACCTCGCTTACCTTTCACCGACAACATATGCATCGGAAATCGCTCAGAGCCAGACAGGATTCTACAGTTCCAGCACATCTTCATTCGTATTGGCGTGGATCATACTGATTTCAATAACCGCAGTCCTTACATACCTGGCCCTGAAGAGATCTAGATGGCGGGAGATATGACAAGACACGACCCCAAAAAGATTCATGCTTAAATATTACAGTCAATTGAGTTCTGTGTACCAATGAAAGAAGAAAAAAGGACACGCACTTTTAAGGGAATAATATCTCTGGTGATTCTGAGGCATCTATGGAACGAACCGAACTACGGATACCAGCTGGAAAGGGAAGTTAACAGGAGCCTGGATCAGAGACTGTCAAATGGCGAGATTTACTCGATTATAAAGAACTTGGAGATCAGAGGCCTGGTGAGGAACAAGGTGGATCACCAAATCGTGAAAAATAGAAAGTATTATGAGATTAGCAGCGAAGGCAAGAGGTATCTCATAAATCAGGTCAGGACGCTGAAATCTGCAATCGGCTCAATCGAGGAGATAATAGAATTCGTAAATACTATGACACAAGAAGATAAAGAGAAATCTATCACTACCCCTCCACCGTAACAAACGTTCCGTTACCCTTGGAAAATCGAAACACTTTTTATAAAAGCAGTCAATTCTAAATCCGTGAACCAGACAATTTTGTTCTATGGAGATGAGGAGATTCTAAAGAGCTTCGCGAAGAAGGGGTCCGAGACTGATATTCGGTATTTTAACACTAAGATTGCGGGGAACGAGATTACTTTTCTTTTCCCCTTCAAGTTTCCAGAAAGGATACAGACGCTCCTGAACGCAGCTTCAGTTTCAAACAAGGCTATCCTGACTGTAAACTCACTTGACAAGAGCATCGGTGAATTCCTACTGACCTTGGACTATCACGAGATAAAAACGCTTGGCATAATTGCAGATCCGACCCTCTTTGCCCAGATTCAGAAAATCACTGCGAGCATGGGCATCAAGTCATACGCTCTGAATCAAAAGTATGAAGACATTGAGAAGTTCTCTCAAATCCCCGTGGATACGGCGGCAAGGGAAAATATGGTAGTTCTGGACCAGAGTTTTCAAGTGAAAGGGGTTGGAACAGTTAGTCTTGGTTTTGTCCTTGGAGGACAGATAAAGAAACACATGGTGATGAAGGCCTATCCATCCGGGAAGAGTGTTGACATAAAGAGCATACAGATAATGGATGTTGACGTTGAGAGCGCTGATCCTTTTTCCCGAGTAGGACTGGCTTACAGGGGCACTGAAGTAGATGATGTTCCAAGGGGAACAATTTTGTATTCACATGAAGGGATCGAATTCACTGAATCTATACAACTGGACGTCCGGACTAACCCGACCGTGAAGGTCGTGCCCTCGGTCGGCGATAAGATCCAATTGAACTTTCTGTTCAACAACATTAATGCCGAGATATCGGATATCTCTGAAGGGCGATATCTTATAGATGTTGACAAGAAGGTTCCAGTTATAAGTGAGATTTTTTCTTTGACTTCACTTAATTCGAATCCGAGAGTGATAGGGGCTGGGAAACCTGGAAATTGAGGTCAATTTAATAATAAGGGGGAAAGAGGCAGGAGATATCATTAGAGCAATAATGGAGGATCATAGAAAATATATCACTTGCAGAAAGAGCGGAGATGTGTACATGTGCAAAATAGAAGGTCAAACTAACGAAGTCAGAAAAACGTTAAACGAGTTTCTCGAATCCATCCTCTATCTGGAAAGTGTGTCTGAAAGCCTATAAGCCCGAGTGGGGTAGTTTGGATTATCCTAGAGGCCTGCGGAGCCTCAGACCTGGGTTCGAATCCCAGCTCGGGCGTGTTACCAAATGTCTATTAGAGAGATTGACCGCCTCTTACTAGACGGGTTTGTAAGCGTCCTAATTAAGCATTGGACCTGCGCCAATAGAGTCTCTATTTAAATCCAATTGATAAATCATTTTGAAGTCGACTCACCACGCATTACTTTTATTGAGTAGGTAGGTCAGCTGGCTTCTTTAAATGCTTACCACGAATCGACAGTAGGGAACATTGGCATCCTCATAAGGATACAGGATATATCTTACTCTCTGCAGAAATTCTCTTTCATTCTACTAAAATGACAAATAACTTTGATCATAACGACTGCTGTGGACTCGGTTTTATAATTACGTTAGACCTCTTATCGTAAACCGAGATGTCATATCTGTTCAGGAGACTGATTGCAGGTTTCTCCAGGTTTCTATTTACGGATATTACCTTGAGTTTTATGTCACAATCGTTTGCCAGAGCATTGAAGAGCATTATGTCCTTGATTATATCATCTGAAACCTTGTTGAGAAATGCGATTCTTGTGTCCTCCTTCTCCTTGGATATCACCACCAGGTCGAACACATGCTCAGATCCCGATTTCCCCTTGATGATGGCTCCATTCTGCCAAAAAAAATCCCTAACCGAGAATGACTTTGCGACTTTTACGACCCAATCTGTGTTCTCTTCGAAGTCAATCGCATCATCACCCGGATCGTGCATACTTTGATTTTGCAGTGTTTTATCTATAATTTCTCTTGCCCTGTATGGCAATCTTCTAGTATTCTTCTGGATCATTTTCTCTATTTCAGGAGGATTGAGGGGAGACGTCACAAGTTTCTTCACATAATTTCTGGCAGCAGTTTCAAAATCGAAAAATCCAAGGAATTTAATGTAATATCCGAATTCATACCTGACAAGTTGATATCGAAGAGAGTTCTTATTATTGGTTTCCTCATTTGATTCAGGTAGATAATGCAGGAAGAGTCTTTTCTTGTTGTCCAGGATCAGGTCGCGCCTTGGATCTACAAAAGTGATTATACTTCCCAATCGGACCCTTTTCCGGATTATCTCCATGTGAATTACCAGTGTTAACACATTTATAACTTTTGGCACTTTCTGAAATAAAAGGAGGTTTTCCGCCCCTCACAGGTAATTTTCAATCGGTTTAAATTTCATATACAATCAAAACAATTGAAATATAAATTTGAAAATTCTCGTTGACATTAGATAAGTCTTTTGACTCCCATTTTTGTCGTCAACCTCCGAATATATGACGGATGTTACTTCCCTACTGAGACCACGATGGTGTCCCCTCTGACTGCATTCTCAAACTCTGCCTCAATGATCCTGTGCCCGATTTCGTTTCCTGTTCTTTTACGATTTGTCGGTTCTATCTCCTTCAATCCATCTCCAAGTCTCTTCTTGATCTCTACTTCTTTCCCTCTTTGCACTTCACAGATGATCTTGAGGTAGTCAAGATCGGATGGAATGAAGACATTCACCGGGCCACCTTCAGACTTATGTACATAGTTAATGAAGAAATTCTCCTCCTCGAGTTTACGTAACGGCCTGTTTAAAGTTATTGAGATACCAGTCTGATCTGCATACGAGTATGCAATACTCTCTCTGTTCATAGGAATTTTCTTTGTTTCATCAAAAGCCATAAAGTCTATCTGACTGAGAGAATCTATAACCCCAACAGGCAGGGAAATGGGAAAACTGTTGATTAGTTTAATTCCCAGATTCTTAATGTTAACAAAGATTGTTACGAAAGTAAATTGACCTGTGAAATCAAATCCGATAGACAGTCTCATCGTTTTAAATTCTTCAATTGTCGATCTTTCTAGTTTCCTTGAATAGAACACGGTATTTCCTTGGTTTCTTTTATTGATTAGGTCTAGCTTCATCATCTTGCTCAAGTTTCGATATATAGTTGCGGTGCTTACAGTTCTTCCGTAAGACTTTTCCACCAGGGACTTGATTTCACCGAAAATAAGTTCTCTTCCCTTCATCTTAACATCTAGAATATTATCAAGTGCGTCAAATACTGAAAAAGTCTTTTCAGTGTCGGATAATGTCCCAGATGGCAACTCGTTTCGAAGTCTGTAGTAGTGTGTTATCCCATTTGAATGAACGTATTTGGTATAGTAGTATACCTTCCCCTTTGCGCTTGAAACGTAATTAATTCTCCTCGCAAGAGAACCACATACTTTGCATGCTTCTTGAATCGCTTTCCTACCCATTCCAATGCAGATTATGTTTTCGAATATTCATATTTCTATTTCTTTTTGTAAATGGCCACTTCATGACTGCTTCCATCTCAATTGGAGTACTGAAAACGGCTCGACATCTTTAAGGCTAATGCCGCATATATACTTCCACCTCTGCGAGGAAGTCTCTATTATTCGGTTAGTTAAATCTAGAGTTTCATTTCTGGAAGCTGGTGTCAAGGAAATACTAAGTCTGGTTGAGCTGTTTCCAGAAAGCCAGAATTCGAAACTATTCATCTTTGTTGCTGAGGAGTAAACGAATAGCTGTTTAGGTTCTGGCCAGTTATATTCAATGCTCAAATCTCTCACATCCTCCGGCATAAGCGGTGAAGGGAGTTTAAGCAGGACCCTTTTATCCGTTGGAGTATCTTCAACAGACATCACTTTGATCTCCTTGGAATTTGAGGGATCAGAAGCGCGCATTCCTAGATCACTAAAAGTAGAGTCTACGTCCCCAACAGCCCTGAACGGAACATAGTATAGAGGCCATGAATGATCATTTCTTATCTTATATTGAAATAAGTGTTTTGTGAACATTGCATCATCATTCTTGTCTTCCAGTGAAATAGTCAGACTATCAATTACATAACTGAGTCTATCTTTAGATACAGTGTTGACAAATATCAAGCTCCTGCCTTTTCTCTGTTTCTCTATTATTCCCACATCTGACAGCCTGTTGAGACTTTCCTTGATTGAACCAAATCCGATATCAGGGTAGTTCTTTATAAGGAGCTTCTTCAGATCTCTTATTCGAAAGGACCCAAGTTTGAAGTCTTGAGAGTTTATTGTCTCTATTAGTATCTTTTCTAACTGTCCTTTCTTAAATTTCTTTGATTTACTATTACCTTGATTTGAGTAATGAACATGGCCCTCGTGATTATAGATGAAGTAATCGTAACGTTTTCCATACTTATTTACGACCCACTTCCGTGTAAGTCTGGCCTTTTCTCCACAAACTGGGCAAATTTCCTCTCGCTGGTTAAAAACCATTATTCAATAATAATATATAGTATAAAAAAGTTAGAAAGACCGGTAAATTGATTCCGATCTCATCCGCTTCCCATAAACGCTCCACCCAATGACCTCACGATTACGAAGCTCGTGAATGCCATAAGAGAAAGCGCAATTGCTATTATCTCAAACATTCTAATCCCCCAAAGTTAGATAACGTACTACTATTTCGATAATACTGAAAAGTTAGAAAACTATTCTAACTTTATCATACTGTTGAATATTATCAAATGGTTATAGTATTGAAAAGTCATGGAATCAGAAGTAACAGATACTGTTAGAGTGATACGAAGCCACCCTGTGCAGTACCAAGTGAAGCTGCAGTCCAGAGAATATGACACACAACATAGAGGAATGAGGCTATTGCTGGGAAGCAGACGTCTTTCGAGGAAACAATCCCCCTCCTCAATCAGACGTCCCATTCCCTACATTGGCCTGCATATTCCTGACTTTTCGGCAAAATTGATCCGAGTAAGTCTGAATAATTCGCTTCCGAAAATTAAAATCTATTCTCACAGTTTAGCTGATAAAATAGAAATAGAATCTAAACCTCAATTCTCCAGGTCGTCTAAGTATTGTTCTAGAAACAAATCCATTTTTGAGTTTATAGACACCACTCACCGGCAGGAGGAACAAGATGTTCAATTTGAGAGGATGGAGGTCGCTAAATATGTCAACTGAAGAATGGGTTTTGGAAAAGAATGGTTATGTGAAGAACCAAGGAAAAAGCAAAAACTTCTCAAGAGAGGAATCAAAGCTACTCGTTTCCTTACACAGTATCGAATTCACAAAGAACCCTGAGGGGTATTTTCAGGTAGCTTCAGACATATACTTTTCAAATCTACTCTACCTTCTCTACGTCAAGAAAGTATCGGCAGGTAATGACTTTGAAACCGCTAACGCGAAAGTCAAGTCGGTACTTGTTAACCAGCTGGAGAAAAAGAAATATGATATCCTTTCAAAGGCAACTATTGAGAATGAAAACACTCTTGACTCCATAAAGACAGGAAGGAAGTTGATGTTGCTTAATCGTGCAATTTCCGTTTTAGAGAACGAAAAGAGTGATGGGGTATACTGTAATTTCAACATCCCGGAGAGCCCTTAGAAAGGCTGCAGCAACTAGTTCAAGAAAAAGTGATATAGCTTCTTTTGAAATTGCATTGATGTATGGTTCTTTAACCCTCTGTCTCACGAATCGTCTGTCAAGACTCATTTCTTAATTTTTAATTCTAGATCTTTTATCTCTTTAAGCACGTCATTCACGAGTTTCTTTGAGGTCTTGATGCTATCTGATTTTACTGACACCTCCACTTCGAGCGATGATTCGTTTCCTTCCTTGATTGTCGGGTGCGATTTTATGTAAACCCTTCCGCCATATCTTTTCATCAATTCTGTGATGAATGGTGCCAGAGATGCTTCATAAACTCCCACAATGACGATTGAGTCTTCATAATAGAAACTGTCATTGAGTTTAATTCTATCTTCGATTGACTTCAGCATCGACCTCATCTCGGCTGGTACACCTGGAAGAATGAATATTCGGGCAGATTCTATCTTGTACTCTATACCCGGTGCAGTCCCAACCTCATTCTTGATGATGATGGAGTCTTGTGGTACGAGTGCCATTTTCTCGCGTTCCTTAGTCATTTCAAGTCCTCTCTTTATAGTCCTAGTTTTGATTACTTCGTAAATCCCGGCATTCACGACCATTGGTATATTGAACTCCTCTGCAAATGACGCCATAGTTATATCGTCAAAAGTGGGACCAAGGCCACCTGACGATACCACAATATCGCATTTTACGATCAACGATCTAAAAGCTTGCCCAATTTCTTCCTTAACGTCTGGCACAACCAGCCCCCTGATAACGTCGTATCCTGAAAATGAGAGCATTCGACCAATCTCTGCAGCGTTTGTGTTGACTGTTTTTCCCTTGAGTATTTCATTACCGATCGTCAATATACAAGCCTTCACATCTTGGTTAATGTTGCCTTTCTCTTATTGATTTCTGTTTCGACGAAAAGGCAGATCCGTTCATGAGATTCCATCTATGAATGTCCTATGTAGTTTATCGACTGTTCCTGAGTCTGGCTTTCTGAACTGCCCAATGTCTGTGACTAGGGTATCAACATAGATGAGTGGGACTACTTCCAGCAATGGAATTCTGCTATGTCTCCCATGGGTCTTCAAGTCACGCTCCGGAATCGGACCTGCATCATGATTAGTAGACTTAAACGATTCACCTACAGCAATAACTTCAACGCCCGCTTCTCTAGCACTCAAACACAACGGGTAAGTGCCTATTTTGTTTGTCAGGGTGCCATCAGAATACAGTCCGTCAAACCCTATCAGGACCTTGTCGACATACCTCATGCGCGAAAGCACTGCACTATCAGGAATAACCGTGACATCACTATATTCTTCATACTGCTCTGCAGCAGTCCTGCTCTCGTTGCCGGGCCTGGATTCAAGCAACACCAATTCCTCTGGGGGCGACTCTTCGATTAAACTTTTAACTGAGTTGCT
>JAKATW010000022.1 GCA_021827945.1 Thermoplasmata archaeon | reverse complement strand
CGATCTATATGACCTTTTCGAACAACCTCACTGTTACGACACTGTTGGTGTACTCTACTTCCACTTACGTCGGTCTGATATTATCCATTGTTATTGCGGCTGTCGTTGTCTGGCTCGTTGTGAGCAATAGGAACAGATTTTCTTCCAGAAGTTACGGCATGACTTTGGCTGCCCTATCAGTGATAGTAGCGGTGATAATCGAATTAATCACACGAAACCTCTATTTATCCATAGTCTGGTTGATAACAATGCTCCTGGGGTCAGTTGCAGCGGCAAGTTTGAAGTCCAGAAGCTCAAACACTTGATTATCCAGCCAGTCTAATGATAATTTCGCTTTAACACCGTCCTTGGGTCAGAGCGGTTAAGCCAAACTTCAGAATGTCAGTTTACTGGAACCAATCTGCTTTACCGCTCTATCCCAAAATGGATGCTGGATAATTCGGGCTATTCTATTTCTGCAATCGTTACTTTTTTCTTTGAGCTACTGATTGGATATCGGATGTCAGTCTCAAGAGATTTTGTAGGGTACGGACCAAATCCGCCCAAATTCCTTTGGCCCGGGGGGAATAGACTTGCTCTCTCCCTAGTCTTTAACTACGAGGAGGGAAGTGAACACTCGGTCGTTACCGATGATACTGTTGAAACCATCGGTGAATTCGGACCAGTTGACACCAAAATCAGAGACGTAGGGATGGAGTCTGTTTACGAGTATGGACAGAGAGTAGGAATATGGAGAATCCTGAATCTGCTACGGAGGCACAATGCGAAGGCTACTTTCTATGCGACTGCCCGTGCTCTGGAAGCAAACGAGAACGCAGCGAAAGCCATCATCCATGATGGACACGAAATTTGTGACCACGGATTCTCTTGGACAGAGCTATTCAAGATGAGCGCTGACGAAGAGAGGGAAGAGATAAAGAAATCGGTAGAATTGATAGAAAGTATCACGGGGAGAAAACCTGTAGGTTTCTACGCCAGGGAACCGAGTCCAAATACCATCGCCCTACTGAAGGAGTTCAGTAACTTCATCTACGATTCCGATTCTTACGCAGACGACATTCCATACTTCGAAAGAAACACTGGGATGCTCATAATTCCCTACGCACCGGACTCTAACGATTTTCATTTTCTAAATCCCATAAACAGGTTTTCGAACAGTAGAGATTTCTTAATTTATCTCAAGGACTCGTTCGATACGCTTTACATGGAATCGGTCCAGCAATCAAAGATGATGTCAGCGGCTTTTCACATTAGAATAACTGGGAGGCCAGGCAGGCTACCCGCACTTGATGAGTTCCTGAATTATGTGAAGAACAAATCAAAGGTCTGGATCACGACAAGGGAGGAGATAGCCAGATTCTGGATTGAAAAATTTGGGTAGAATGTTCCTTTAATGGAAAGATGTGAGCCGACCAGAGATTCAATCCGTGAAGTATTGTTCTGGTCAAATGGTGCAGGTCGAACTGACTAACAATCACCAGAATGTTTAACTAATCGCAAACAATAATTTTGCATGACTTCTAAACATTTCAAGATTCTGATATTAGGGTTTGGAACGGTTGGTCAAGGTTTCTATGAGCTATTCTCTAAGAAAAGGGATTCCTTGGGACTTAGCAACGTATCGGTAAGCGAAATTGTTGACATGAAGTATGGTCACATCACCAACCCAAAGCAGGGCATAATCAAGGAGCTAGAGGGTGGAAAGACTTTCCCTCAGAAAGATGTGCTAACTGCCATCAGAGAATCTGATGCGGACATAGTCTGTGAGTTTACCTGGCTCAACCTCAAAACGGCTGAGCCCGCATATTCTCATGTGAAAACAGCACTAGAGTTGGGGAAACACGTTATCACAACTAATAAAGGTCCGTCAGCTCTGAAGTACAATGAACTGATCGGACTTGCAAAGAAGAAGAATGTAAAATTCCTTATGAAAGGAACGGTCATGGCCGGGACACCGTCTTTCAATCTATTGGATTTGTTACCTGGAGCGGAGGTGATCAGCGTTAGGGGAATTATGAACGGAACGACCAACTATATACTCACTTCCATGGAACAGGGAAAGAACTTTTCAGTTGCGCTGAAGGAGGCCCAGAATCTTGGTTATGCAGAGGCGGATCCGACCAATGATGTCGATGGTTTTGACACAGCCTCAAAGATAACGATCATATCTCACATCCTAGGCTGGAAACATGAATTCAAAGATATAAAAATTGAAGGAATAAGGAATGTCACACCAGAACAAGCGAGAGAAAAGACTAAGCTGATAGCATATGCGGACAAGACCACAGCTTATGTGAAACCGATCAAGTTAGACAGGGATGATATCCTCTCCGGAGTCAGCGGAGTTACTAATGCGATAGAGATCAATACTGACACTATGGGTAAGGTCTACAGTATGGGGCCAGGGGCCGGAAGAATTCAGACTGCCCAGGCAGCCCTGACGGATCTGGTAACTGTGGTGAAATAACTAGTTACTCTTGTCGCATTCTG
Organism: Thermoplasmata archaeon; assembly: GCA_021827945.1. Taxonomy (GTDB): domain Archaea; phylum Thermoplasmatota; class Thermoplasmata; order Thermoplasmatales. Next base: position 7,764 of record JAKATW010000022.1, on the reverse strand, counting down.
ATTGAGCATCCGGAGCTTTTGGGAAGAGACTCAGTTCTCCCAGGTGCTGATTTACATCTAACTATCATGTCAGCATATGTTATCTAAAATTTTATTTTACTTAATAGTTTCAATAGAGCCGAACGTAATTTATTTTAATTAATATTTATTGATTATAATTTCGATATTTAGGTATTTCTGGAAAAGAATTTATAGTTCTAACTAAATGCTCACTAGTGGAGAGATCAGAGTTTTGCCACTTTGATTTTTCCTTGTTGTCGGTGAATTAAAAATGAGTGAACAACAGAATACTACCAAAAGGGCGTACAGGAAGGAAATGGGTACCTTCTCAGCTACTATGCTTTCAGTAGGAGCGATTTTAGGTCCTGCTATTGCATACACTCCAGTGTCCGTGCTCGGTCTAGGAGGCCCTTCAGGTATGCTCGCTTGGGCAGTTGCTCTGATTTTGATTTTTCCAGTTGCGCTCTGCTACGCAGAGCTTGGAGCAATGTGGCCGAGGGCTGGAGGTCACGCCTACTATCCACTGGAGAGCAATGGCCCACTCGTGGGAATAATGAACGGATGGGGAGCTTTCTTCGCTTACACACTTTCAGTCCCTTCGATCATGCTTGCCTTGATTGAGTACATATCCTTCTTCTACAAACCACTGTTCGACTTTAACACAGGATTCCTGACAAACCTGGGTCTGATTGTAGCCCTTCTAGCAATGTTAGCAATCTTCGTCATAAACAACTTTAGGATAATATGGCTCGGGCGTATCAACAACTACCTGACAATCTTTGCAACTGGTATAATTGCAGTTTTTGTCATAGCTCTGTTTTTCCATTTCAGTCCCGTAGCTTTTAACAGTGTACACCTTGGAGGATTTGCACCGCTCGGAGCAGTAGGCTTCTTTGCTGCAATAACTGCAACAATCTATGGATACGCAGGTTTCACCCACCCAGTAAACTATGCTGAGGAGCTGAAGAACCCAGGAAGATCGATACCAAGGGCCATTATCCTCTCCCTGATCATAGTCTTCTTCATATACATACTAGAAAGCGCTGCATTCCTTGGTTCAGTTACCTGGTCGGCCGAAGGTCTTTCAGTCGGAAACTGGGCAGGACTGTATACTCTTCCAGCACCGTTTGTACAAGCTCTGTACGGATACAAGCTCGCGATCATAGCTATACTGGCACTCGTTGCCACTCTTATAGACACATTCAAGGATGGAGTACTCTTCTTCGGTGGAGGTTCAAGAATAGGACACAACATGGCAAGGGATGGGAGATATTTCCCTGGATTTCTCAAGCACATGAGCAAGAATGGAATCCCAATAACGACTAACGTTCTGGTGCTCATCATAGGAGTAGTTTTTATACTCCTAATGCGCTCGTTTGCATCACTTATACTTCTAGTTGCTGATGGATTCATGGTCTCCTACATGCTGGGAACGCTTTCTGTTCAGATATTGAGGAAAGTATATCCCAACGAAAAGAGGCCATATAAAATTCCGATCGTCAGCGTCCTGGGTCCGTTCTCTTTTGTGGTCTCAAGTCTTCTGATATACTGGTCCGGTTGGAATGCCGTGTGGATAATTATTGCAGCCTGGTTCATAGGTCTCCTATTCCTGATTTCTTACAACAGGGTGCAGAAAATCCACGCGAACGATTTCAAGTACGGAATCTGGCTTCCTATATTCCTCATATCTTTGCTTGTCGAATCTTACTACAGTCAATTTGTGAACATTTTCGTTGGAACCGGAATGTTCGTTGTAACTGCAATAGTGTTCTACTACCTAGGATACTTCTCCGGAATAGCATACCATAGGCACAGGGGACCACATGCAGGAAGGGCAGCTCCATTCGTCGAAGACAGCGAACTCTCTGCTGCAGAATAAACGAGTTTAGACGTCTTCCTTTTTTTCTTTTTCTTTTCTATTGGTTTGACTTGCTTTTAAAACGCCACTTTAGTTAACTAAACATTAGAATCTCACTTCCCTTGTTTAGAGTTTCTTTAAAATTGCATGGATATTTATCATTGAACCAGATATTCAAGCATAGGCTGGTGGATAAAATGGAAAAATCTCTTGAAGGACAAAAAACCGCCCGCAAAAAAGGAATTTCCCTTTCTGAACGAGCAGTAAATATCGATGATGATGTATTTAAACTCGCCCTAGGATTGCCGAAAGATGTGATTCCACTTACTGCAGGAGAACCTGATTTTCCTACTGCAGATTTCGTAAATCTAGCAGCAAAGAAGGCGATGGACTCAAACTTCACACATTACACTGCCTCGAATGGGATTCTCCCGCTTAGAGAAGCTATTTCAAAGAAGCTAAAGGAAGACAACAACTTGTCTTACGATCCTGATGAAATAGTAGTTTCACCTGGAAGTTCTCCTTCCATATTCCTCCTTCTATTCGCACTTGCGGATAGGGGAGATGAGGTCTTAGTTCCTGATCCTGCATGGTTCCACTATCCTATCCTGACGAGTCTTGCTGGTGGGAGAGCGATCAGAGTACCTCAGAGGAGGGAAGAGGGATTTAGACTAGCTCCTGAAGACATTGAAAGGAAGATCACAGACAGAACGAGATTGATGATAGTAAACTCTCCATCTAATCCCACGGGCCACGTCCTGTCCAAGGAAGAGTTGGAAGGCATAGCAGGAGTTGCTGAAAGGAAAAATCTGATCATAATCTCAGATGAAATCTACGAGAAAATACTCTACGGCAATCACAAACACATCAGCATAGCTTCACTCTCCGGCATGAGAGACCGTACAGTCACAGTAAACGGCCTATCAAAGGGTTATGCAATGATGGGATGGAGAATCGGATTTGCCGCTTCAAATGCTGAGCTTTCAGGAAAGATGAGGTCACTGTTGGGATACACCGTAGTCTGCCCTGGCAGTGTTGCACAGTACGCAGCAATTGAGGCTCTGACCAGTCAGAAATCAAGAGAATATGTCAAGAACATGGTTGCAACCTGGACGAGAAGGAGAATCATGGTGCTGAAGTTCGTTGAAGAGTTCCATGACGTAATGAGCATAGCACCGCCTGAAGGTGCCTTCTACGGTTGGATAAATGTCTCCGGCTCAGGAATGACGGGCAAGGATGTTTCTGCAAATCTCTTGAAGGAATACAAGGTTGGTGTCATGCCAGGTTATTTATTCGGAGACTCTGGTAAGGACTACATCAGGATCTCGTACGCTACTTCAGACGAGGTTGTTGAAGAGGGAATGAAAAGACTTGGTAAATTCCTGCGGGAGCACAAGAAGTAAAGCCTTACAAACTTCGAATCTGAACAACTGAACAGACTAAAACATATATACGAAAGTAAACTGCACAAATGGTGATCCGAATGTCTGAAATAGTGAATAATTTGGACCTAAGCACAGTGAGGGAAACCAGGAAGAAAGTTGAAGCAGATGGAGGCCATTTTTCTCTTGAGAAACACATAGAGGGGGAGTTTCATTTTGATGGCAGCCCGATGTTTACCGCGACCCTTTCTTCCAACATGGCGACGTTTGTTATGGGAGTTGACGAACCTTCAGTTCTCGGAGGAAGAGGCGTCTACGCAAGTCCACTTAATTATCTCATGCTTGGGGTTCTCTCCTGTTATGCCTCAACGATAGTTCTTTCTGCTTCACTCAAGGGCGTAAAGCTTGGCAAACTCAAGCTCAAGGGACACCTGTTCTACGACGTTGGTCCCATGCTTCAGCCGAGCGATTTCCCTCTTGCAAAGGAGTTGAAGATTGAGGTAGAGGCTGACAAGGACATAAGAGACATCATAAAAAATTCCAGCAGGTGCCCTGCATTCTACATCGTCTCCCACGGGGTAAAAACAGAGGTTACCCAGGTCTAACTCTTTCCGCCTCTGAGATACTGATCGTTTCCGGTAAGCCAGTCATCTCTTATCGGGCTGAACATATCCATGTCTATGGTATCTAGCATAGCTGTCGCTTTGTGAGGTTTATTAGATGGGATTACGAGAACATCCCCTTCCTTTACTGTTATTTTTTTTCCATCAATCTCAAAAAGCAGTTCTCCCTTAACGATCCAGGTAAGCTGCTCACTTACGTGGTGATGTTCGGGTACGACAACTCCTTTTTTGAGCCTGACCTCGGCTACCATTACCTTGTCTCCGTAGATCAACTTTCTAGAAAGTCCCTTGGATAGTTCCTCCGACTTGACTTTGTCCCAAGGCAGTTTTTTCAAATCGACCATACCAATGCAACCCTGGCTTCTATTTAGCACTTTTTGTGAGTTAATAATTTAAAGGTTTGAACATAATTCTAACTTTTCCTAATCAGATTGAAAAAAAGAAATTTGGATCACTCCTTTTATACAACCCTAAGATTTACATCTATGTTCATAAGTGAGTTAGAAGGTTCTCCATCTCTCGAGATTGTCAACCTAGTACTGCAGAAACTGGCCAGAGGAGAGAAAGTCACTTCCCTCGCAATAGGCGAACCGATGTATAAGACTCCAAAGGAAATAATGGATGTAGCTTACAAGAGCATGCTAGATGGTGATACTCATTACACCTCTTCATACGGTACTCAAGAAGTAAGAGAAGCTATCGTAGAGAAGGTCAACAGGAAAAATAAGATCAAAGCCAACACTGAGAACACAGTTTTCATAACTGCAAAACAGAGCGTTCACGCTGCCATGATGGCTGTCGCAGGGAAGAGGTCTAAGATACTTCTTCCAAATCCTGGTTACTTCTACACGGAGCCCGCTTTGCTAGCCGGTCTAACTCCTGTCAGATATCCTATGAATAGTGATCTCTCGTTCAACGTTTCGAAGGTAATTTCAATGCTAGATGATGAGACAGCAGCAGTCATGATCAACTCTCCAGGTAATCCAACGGGAAGAGTGATAGAAAAGAAGGAACTAGAAGAGTTGTACAGAGCATGCAACTCAAGGGGCATCAAGATCATCAGCGATGAAGCTTACGAGGATCTTGTTTACAATAAGGATCATTTTTCCATCGGCTCTCTTGAGGAACGCCCCTCGATGGTGATTACAATATTCAGTCTTTCCAAGAGTTATTCGATGACAGGTTGGAGGGCCGGTTACACGACTGGTAGCAAAGAAATGATTACGAACATTGCAAGGGTTTTAGAACACACCTATACCTGTTCACCTCCGTTCATACAGAAGGCTTCTGCATTTGCTCTGAGAAATGGAGATGGTTTTATCAATGAATTCAAATTAGATTTCAAGAAAAAAAAGGAGCACGTGGAAAAGAGGCTCTCGGAAATGAAGGAGATGAAGACCTATCCTATAGAGGGAGCTTTCTACGCCTTCCCTTCATACGGCGTAAAGATGAAATCGCAGGACCTGGCAAAGGGGCTACTGGACAAACACCAAGTTGCAGTCCTACCCGGGGTAGCATTTGGTGATGCGGGAGAAGGACACATCAGAATATCCTTCTCTGGATCAATGGAGTCTATTGATCGCGGATTTGACGCATTAGGTCAGTTCCTAAGGTCAGTGTCTTAGTCTTATTCCTGAACGTCTCAAGGGAATTCCTGTATTCCAGCTGCACAGCCTCCCTGTCAGTACCATACATTATGAAGTTGAACCCTCTGGAAATTATTGGTTCGGGGGTTCTGTTTGCCAGTGGAGTGTATATGCCAATCACGAGATCTCTTGCCCTAGATTCGGAAAGTATTTTGTCTATAGCGGAAACGAATATCTTGCTGCTCCACGAGAACTCAATGCCGAGAGCAGCTGTGAGATCGACCGGTCCTACGAAACAACCGTCCAGGCCAGGAACTGAAAGGATGTCCTTCAGATTTTCAAATGCCTTCTTTGTCTCAATCTGGACGATCACTGCCTGCTTATTTGCTTCTTTGACGTATGCAGCGAATCCATATCCGTACTTTGAACCCCTACCCGGACCAATGCCTCTGATCCCATCAGGGGGAATCCTGGAATAAGAAACAGCGTCCATTGTTTCTTCAGGGGTCTCGATTCCCGGTATTATTATCCCAGCTACACCTGTATCTAGTACTTTCTTAATTTCATTCTTTTCCAATCCCCTGATTCTTGCTACAACATCCATCGGTTTTGCTGCTATGAGTATGTTTTGAAGTTCTGCTATATCGATCGCAGAATGTTCCATGTCAACTATCAAAAAATCTGGTCCTATAAGTGAGATCATTTCTGAGACAGAGGAATCCCGAATGCTTATCAACGGGGCTAAAAGAGATCTAGAGCCCTTGAGTTTTTTTAAGAAGTCAGATTGCTCCCTCATACTAAATATATCACATGCGAACTCTAATATCTTCCCAAAGGGTATACACTATCTTTTACTTGCCAACTGGCATATTATACTAAGTCCAGGGAGCTTTTCCTCGTTTTCACTTCCTAAAGATGGCGAGCTTTATCTCTGTCATTTCTTCTATCGCAAATCTTATTCCTTCTCTTCCAAGCCCGCTGAGTTTCATTCCCCCGAAGGGCATAACGTCGACCCTGAAGTCAGAAGTGTCATTGATCAGTACTGCGCCAAAATCCAGTTTCTGTATAGATTTCATTGCGATATCAAGGTTGTGAGTGTACACTCCTGCCTGAAGTCCATATGGAACATCATTTGCCATGTTGATTGCCTCTTCGAAATCATCTACAGGTTGGAGGATGGATACCGGGCCAAATATTTCATTGTGCCAGAGTCCCAAATTGTGCTTTACATTTGTTATCAGCGTCGGGAGATAGAATTTTCCATCTCTCTTTCCACCTACGAGTACTTCTGCTCCGTGAGAGACAGCATTGTCCACTTCCTTCTCTACTCTGACCGCTTCACCCTCTGCTATCATTGGGCCAACATCTGTTGAATCGTCCAGAGGATCACCCACCTTGAGTCTAGCTACTTTTTCGACCAGTCTCTTGGAAAGATCATTGTATACGTCCTTGTGGATTAGTATTCTCTGGGAATGGATACAGTTCTGGCCCTGTGATTCCATTGCCGCATCAACTATCGCATCTGTTGCAAAGTCCAGATCAGCATCATTCCAGACTAGGACTGGTGAGTTGCTTCCTAGTTCCATTGAGTACTTCTTGATCCCTGCTTTTTTTATCAACCTGTCTGCGGCTTCCACTCCTCCTGTAAATGTCACCATCTTTATGTCTTCGGAATTCAGGAAAAAGTTTGTAACTTCCCCTCCGCCAGATCCAATTACGGTCTGCATTGCATTTTCAGGGAGTCCGGATTTATTCATTATTTCATTCAGCTTGTACCCAGAATAAGGAGTCAGGGATGCTGGCTTGTTTATGATCGAATTGCCCGCGGCAATTGCGGGCCCAACCTTGTGGGCTACCAGGTTCAGAGGATCATTGAATGGCGTAATCGCAAAGACAGGGCCGATGGGAACTCTGTTATAATAAGCAAATCTGTTTTTGCCTCTTGATTCAACATCCATGGGGATTGTCTCACCGTAAATGCGCTTCGATTCTTCTGCAGAAAAGAGCATTGTTACCGAGGCCCTTCTGGCCTCACCTCTAGAATATTTTATGGGTTTGCCAGCTTCGTTAGAGATTATTCTTGCAAACTCTTCCCTTCTGCTCTCCAGTTCTTTAGACACTTTCAGAAGAGCTTCATATCTTTCAAAGGAAGGAAGTTCCTTCATCTCTTTGAATGCCTTTTTCGCTCTGTTTAACGTAGTTCTAGCGTCGTCTGAGTTAGTATCTTTTAGTTCGATGAACTGATCGCCAGTGTACTTGTTCTTGACAATCATGTTTGAAGATAGTTTTATCGGAAATATATAGTATCTGCAGTA
>JAKATW010000084.1 GCA_021827945.1 Thermoplasmata archaeon | reverse complement strand
GATCTAAATGCCTGGAATATTTACCAGGGAGAGTCAGCATCAGAATTATTTTTCAAGGTTTCATATGCACTTAGAGGACTCTTTGGTAGAGACAGCAATGTGGTATCTTCATACGCAGAACACTTTGCAAACGCGTCTCCATACATTGAGATGAAAAAGAACGGTATGATATCAGAACTCAGGTTAGCTGACCTGAATCCGGAAGATGGCACTATCAATACTGAGCACCTAGCATCGCTTGTAAACAAGAGAACAAAGTTGATCACAATTACTGCGGAGAGCAATCTCCTGGGGAACAAGGTCAACATCAGAGAAATCTCCAAGATAGCAACGGAGAATGGCGCACTGCTGATGGTCGACGGAGTACATTACGCTCCACAGGGATACTCAGACGTCAGGGAAATGGGTTGTGATTTCTTCGTTTTTTCCGCATACAAGATATTTGGTCCAAGAGGAAGTTTCCTGTACATGAACGACCACGCACTGGATATTATAAAGCCATTCAATGTCGATAGAGATGCGAGACCTGGAGTTGGCTCCTATTTTGAGGTGGGTACAAGAGATCAGGGAATATTCGCTGCAGTGTCCGCTGTCGTCAACTACATTTCAAAGCTCTCTCAGGACATTAAACAATTCAAGGAAAAGACTTCCCCGAGAGACAGAAGAGAGGGTGTTAAGAAAGGGATGAAAAGGATAGAACGATATCACAGGGAGCTGAGTCGGCTTGTCCTGGAAGGTACTCCCAGGGTGGAAGGAATCACAGCCATAAAGAATGTCGTGACTTATGGAATCACGGATACGTCAAGACTGGACGAGAGGGGGACGACCTTCTCATTCAATTTCAAGAATGTCAGTGATCGTAAAGCGGAGGAAATATACTGGAAAAAGTTTGGAATCACTGTCGTTGGTGGAAATCATTGGAATCTCTCTCATGACTTCTATAAGAACCCGTCCATGCTGAGGGTTACTTTACTCCACTACAACACCAGCACCGAGGTTGAGAAATTCCTCCAGGCGACAAGATGGATTGCCACTAGATAGCCTGGATTCGAGTTTTTTTATCTGGAATCAGAATTGTTTACAAACGTAAATGATTAAATAATCGAAAATATATAAATTGCGATGAAAAAGAGATCAGTCATCGCTCCAATTGTTGGCGTTATGATCATCGTTCTGATTCTTGTCATGGGTTCCTTCACTCCTCTAATATCTATCCTGAATCCATCCACGGGAGTGATCCAGAACTCCAGGGACCTGGTAGTAGGAAATAGTTCGATATCCCTTCCTGGTCTGACTGACAAGGTTGTAGTGGTTCAGGATAAGTACGGTGTATTCCACTTCTACGCCCCAAGCACAGGTGCCCTTTACTATGCTCTTGGGTTCATCCAGGCCAAGGAAAGGTTACAGGAAATAGAAGTTTTTGGACTGGAGGGGATGGGACAGATGCACACGCTGTTTGGAAATTCGTACTTAAATTATGACAGATTCCAAACACTCACCGGTGCACCCGTGACAGCTGCAAAGGACTGGCAGAGCATACTAAACAACGCATCGACCAATGCAACCGACCTACTGACGAAGAATGCGATGCTTTCTTATGCCAGTGGCGTCAACGAATACATCAACTATTCTGAGGCACATCACACAATTCCGTTACTTTTCAAGCTTTTGGGAGTCAATCCTTACTACTGGACTCCGGTCTATTCGTACGCAGTTCAGGAACTCATGACCCAACAACTGGAGTTCGGTGATGATGGTCTTCAGTTTGCTGTACTCTATAATACGCTTGGAAACCTTACATATAATCTGCTTCCCACCTTTTCACCCGTTCAAAACTACTACTACGGGGGTTATTCAGGACCAGTCAATCAGACAGTGCTGAAAATCTCCCACAACACGTTCCCCATCAATTCGACTGTGCTCTCTATGGCTAAAAATCTTCTCTACCAATTCAGGTACGATCCACCGACCTACTTCAACTTCAGTACAAGCGATCACAGCAACGAGATAGTGGTTGCAGGAAATAGAACCACTACCGGTCACCCGCTGTTGATGGGGGGGCCTGTTCTCGGTTTTTCTCTTCCTGCGATTTGGTTCCAAGTTCAACTGGTAGCGCCTGGAGTTGACGTATATGGAGTTGTTCTGCCCGGTGCTCCTTCAGTCATAATTGGATATAATCAGAACATCTCGTGGACGCTAACAGATACCCAGGCAATCTCTTCCGGAACGTTCTTTTTCACACAGCAGATTGTAGGTGATTCCTACATATGGAACGGCACTGCATATCCCCTGCATACGTACAGAGTGAATGGATTCGTAGTAAACTGGACAAACCTTGGCCCCATAATGGAACAGAATGGAAGCACTGCAATAGTGATGGACTGGGTGGGCAATATCGTGAGTAACGAAATAGGTGTTGCCCTTCAACTGAATTCTGCGAAGAACTGGACCCAATTCAGAAACTATCTCTCTTCGTGGGTTGCGCCATACCAAAACTTCGCATTCGCCAACAGCACATTGATTGCTGACATTTCACCATCGTACTATCCAATATTCGGAGGAACTCTCTACAATCCTGCATCAATAATGCCGGGGAATGGTACTGAGTTTATATCAGGTTCTATCCCCTACGATAGGGTACCCCAGGCGGTGAACCCATCGAGTGGATTCATTGTGAGTTCGAACCAGAGGCAGGTAGGACCGGGGTATCCGTACTGGTATGGAATAACCGAAAGCTTCTCCTCCGAGTATAGGGCCCAGATGGAGGTTAACTACCTCTCAAATCATTCTACCATTTCAGAAAACAGCCTGATTAATTTTCAGGGGACCAACTATACAGACTATCAGGCACAGGTGGCAGTGCCGCACATACTGAGTTATTTACAGGGAAGTACGAACGTCTCTGTGGAAAGGGCATATTCCCTGCTTAAGGGATGGAACTACAACATGACCGCAGATTCGCTGGCTGCATCCGTATGGTTCTTTACCTACATGAACCTCTTCAACAACACCTTTATTCCTTTTCTAGAGCAACATGGCGTACTGCCCCAGTACAATTCAACGCTTGGGACACAGTCGGGCATGGGAGGAAGTTTCCCTAACACAAGCGGATCAGCCTCGATGGACATTGACATGCTGAACGCAATCATCACGGGAACCGCTGCTCCATTCTCCAACGCAAGCATGAAGACTCTCACAATCGAATCTGTGACGCAGGCAATGTCGTTCCTCGAAGAAAGATATCCTTCTGGGAATTATACGTGGGGAAAGTTCTATGGTTTCCTGTTTCCAAATCTATTCGGACTCAGTGAATTCAATGTCGGCCCCATCTCTAAAGGAGGGGATTTCAATACTCCAAATGATGCATCAGGTGTCGGGCCAAATAACTACCCCACTGGCGGACAGAGCTGGGAAATGGTTGTCAATATGTCTAACGTTTCGCGTTCCTATGGTGTCTACCCAGGCGGGGAGAGCGAAAATCCAGCTAGCCCGCTATATTCAAACTACGTCAATGATTGGATAAACGGAACCTACCTACCTCTTCTCTTCTACCAGAGTAGTTCTTCGTTTCCTCAAAATGATACGATGGATGTAACAGTACTCACTCCAGAGGGGGGAAGTCTATGAAAATAAACAGTTCGGTTGGATTCGTTGTTTCGTTGGTAATTGTGGTGGCCCTAGGATTGGCATTATTGTACACGGGGATATGGTACCTTGTCCTGTTTTCCGGTCTGGTAGCAGCACTGGTTGTGAGGAAGGGATACTTGATTTCTACGCTTTCGGGATTTCTTGGAGGGCTTGTTGCTATTCTCGTTGTCTTCTTGAGCCTCCCATACTCACACATTGGAGCACTGATGAGCGAGGTCGGAGCTATAGCTGGAATCTCTTCGTTTGTCCTGATAGCCTTGATGTTTCTGATCAATGGGGGTCTATGTGTATCGGGAGCTCTGATCGGTACTTTTATTACGGGTGTTATACGCAAGAACTGAAGAGAGAGGGAATTGACTGGGATTCTCAGGAAAAGTGTCACTGGTGAAACGTGTTTATATTTCATGACACACGATACGTCAGTCCATTATTCATCTCACTGAGCCGTGGACCACATTCCTTTTGTTTTCAATTCTCACTGAATTCTGAAAAGACAATATATAAATATCGTATTATGGTAGATAGCTGAGATTTAGATGAATTCTAGAACCATGATGTCTATTGCAATTGGGGTGATACTGACAGTATTTGCCTCATTGTTATTCTACTATATCATTGTGTCTTCTGCAGACAAGTTCTCAGGACTCGCAATAGTTGGTTTTCTATCGCTACTTTTCTCTTTGATTGGCTATCTACTTTATGCCTTCGTGAACGTGCATAGGTCAGTGCAGGGATTTGTCTGGGGGTATTACATATTCGGCTTCGCATCTCTCTTCTATTCGGTTGTCATTTTGAAGTTTAACATCGTGTACCTGCTTGGACTGCTCATCATGCTCGTTGTATCACTGATCCTAGTCAGGTGGAGGATTGGTTCAGTCCAGACTATACGTGCTAAGGGTAGGCTGAATTGAGCCAACTACCATTCCTGGGTTCGTGAGACTAATATCTTAAATCGATATCTACAAGTGGTTTGGGATGTATGATCGTACGAATAATTTGATTTCGGAAGTGGTTGCGTTATCCGATTCGAATGTAAAATTACCGAAAGGAACTTCATTCTTCGACACCTACTTGAACCACTATGTTCGCGAGATAATTCAGGTAGGTGGAGAGGCTGTTGTGTCGCTCGATTCATACGAAAACCAAACAGGGCTCTATATCTATGATCCAATCGAGAGATCGGGTACTGTCTTCACAAGTGCTAGAGAAGTCTTTGATTTCTTTTTCAAGTACCGGCCTCATTTAAAACTTTTTTCAGAGATGGAAAATATGTCCAAGAGAGAGCTCTACAACATTTATTCCATTGATCTTCCTTCCCAATATCTGGATCACGATTTCAGATATGAGATAAGAGTAGTTGAAGAAGATGAATTGGACAGAATAGAACAGTTCATGTTTTCAGTGGACCCGAAGATGAATAGAAAGTGGGTAAGAGTAGCATTTGGCAACGGAGATGTGTGTTTCTCAGTCGAGATTGACCATATGATAGCCGGCCTGGGATGGCTTTCGTTGATACGTAAGATGGGGAGGGTTCATACATTGTTTGTTCTGCCAAGATTCAGGAGAGGAGGAATCGGTACTGATCTGCTGGCTGCTCGCCTAATGTGGCTCAGGGCAAAAGGTGCTACAGGAGCATTTTCCGAAATATCTGAGTTCAATATCCCCTCTGCTGCGATAGCATTGCGAGCAGGGATGAAGCAAGTGGGAGTGATCTATCAGTATCTAAAGAGCGTGGAATGAAATAAAAAAAGGTACTCAGGTCCTGGGCGCTCCGCACTCTGGACAGTTCTGTGCCGTGGAGTCTATCAGGGCTCCGCAGTAGCTGCACTTGACCTTTACTACTTCCTTGACGACAATCTGTTGCACTGGTGGTTGCTTCGGATTCAGGTTTATGTTCTGAGGGGAACTAACCGGCGGTGACGGATCTTGAGACCCTCCGATCCCGGAATTCGGCTGTTGCGAGTGCTTAGGAATTGGCCTTTTCCTTCTCTTTGACGCCATTAGAAGAACCACGACTACCACGACCAGGATAAGGGCTGCGATCAAACCAATAGCGGTGTATCCGGGTACTCCACTCTGCTTAGGATTGTTACCAGAACTTGCAGTCAGATGATAGCTGGTGGAGTTCACGTTGAGAAAATCCGAGTAGGTGAAACCACTCCCAGAGGCATTTGTATCGTGTTCGGTATATTCGTACCCTATGATGTATCCTGTTGCAGGGTCAAAGTACGCATTCCAAGTATACTGAGCATTGAAAGTCCCATATGAATCACTTCTCAAATAGCTAGATTTACCCTGTGTAAAAATCGATACTACTTTTTTGTTCTGCGTCGATACATGGTATGTGTAATCTGTAGACACAACTGTCATTTGGGTATTCAACAAGAAGAAGTTGCTACCGTTCTGAACTTCATTGTTAACGTAAAACCAAACTGTTGGATTCACATATCCAGTCTGATTGTCAGTGCCGTTGATGTAGAGATAGCTGGTGTCAGAAAATGTGAAATTCCCTGATGACTGTCCACTTTGGGTTTGACCTGTGCTGTTGCTGTAGACCCAAGAATAGTGATAGTAAGCAGAAACTACGCCGCTAGCGTTCACAGAGTTCATGGTCTCTGACCCTGTAACGACAGTATGTTCCGTGTAGCCTTGATAGTCTCCTGTACCGTTGCCAAGGTTCTCTACTTCGTAGTAGGTGAAATAATCGCCTGGTCTTGGAGTATAGTGCGCTGGAACTCCCGAGACAACTACCAACAGTACAATCGACAATAAAATTGCAGGCAGTGCCTTGCGGATCATCCAGCGAAGCCTCCTACACCATGAACGTGTGCAGGATGAAATCCCCCGATCCCAGAGAACGTTGAATAATAAGACGAATGTGCAACGACCAGAGGCACATAGTAAATGAAGAATGGGCCAGTTGGAACATAGGTAAACTGTACCGGAGTCCTGTTAATGTTTGCAGTTGAATCAAGCTCTTTCACAAGCTCATTCTTTATGCCATGAATCATTCTGACAGACAGGCTGAGCAATTCTGATCTCTCAAGGCCAACAGCATACTGGGAAAGCATCGAATATGCCTTCTCCAATAGATCAAGTGTTTCGTTCGCTTCGAGGACCTGAATAGAGGATAATATTGAAGCCGCAACCAAAGGATACTCTAGGTACGCCTTGAGCGCGTCCACTACGATTGTAAGCTTTGTTTTCAGGTCATCAGGGGTCAGCCCTGAAACTGCCAAAAATGCAGAAGACAGTTCGGTATCATCCGAGGTCTGGTATCCCCAAGAATTAAACAGCATCTTGAACGATCTGAACCTGCTTTCAAGTTCTTCTACGGGGACATTATCGATGGAGAGAATTGCAGCTGATTCATACGAGGATGTCATCCCAGTAAACTGGGTAAACCGATCAGTGGGATAAGTTCCGTCAAACCTTTTGCCGTACATCATAATTGCAGCGATACCAACTGACAGCTCCCTGGGGACGTTTGCGTGGTGTCTTAGCTCATGGTCAAGTTTTTCAAGCTCGATGACCGCTTGATCAAGTGCGCCACCTTGCTGCTTCTGAAAACCTGAGCTCCCGAGCGTAGATATTATCTCCGCAGCCATCAGTTTGTTTTCAACAGTCGAATGCAGCTTCTCCAAAGACTTCATAGCAGACAGGAAAATATTGTCGATCTGCTGAGGATCGCCCTTCGACTTTGCAAGTCCTATCGAAGTTCCCCACAGCAAGGTTGGATCACTGTCAGGTAGCTGACTCATCAACCTCAACTCGTGGAATCTCCCAATCTCAGCTATAGACTTCAGTTCTGAGGATGTTTCGGCAGTTTCTTCCTTGAAGCTTGCAAAATCATCTTCAGAAACTCTATAATTCCGCACGTTCAAATCACTCAGCGTGACTACACCAAGTCCGGTCAGGGAAACATATCTGTCAGTGTAAGGAACCATTCTGTCCAGTACGGACTTTTTCTGTATGAGATCCTTTATCTGTGAATCCCTGCTTGAGATATTTCCCTTGTGTTTCGCAACATCACTCTCCAGGGTCCTGACCTTGTCAAGTTCTGACTCTCTCTTTTCCCGCCCTTCGAAATGGAACAATACTGAGTGTACCCTTCTCTCTTCTTGGTCCAGATATCCTTCTTCCCCCCTTTCAGCCCCGATCTCTCCCTGTTGCTCCTCATTGATATGATCAAGGTCTGCAACCTCTTTGCTCATAATATCGTACTGTTCTCTCATTATCACGTTAAGGTAGCCATTAGTAGCAAGATAATCTAGGTCCTGCTGCGGTATTTGGGTGGTAACAGATTTTCCTGCAATCTCAGAAAAAAATAATCGTACCTCTCCACACTTCATAACAATTACCAATCAATGATTGGAAATTTCTTAATTAAACTTTGTTCACCCAGAATGTTCCCTATCGATAAATATAGAGTCTCTCCACTTCTTTCGAGCTGAACTACTTCATCGTTATGCAAGGCTTCCCGCAACAGGTGCTCGAACTGTATCTTTCGATCAGTTTTGTTTCCAAACCTCCTTACTCTCTCCCTTTCAATCTGTTCGTATGCATACATGAACTCGTAAAGCGATCTGTACACCTGATCATCTATCTTTTCTGCAACATCCTCCCTCTTGACCCGTATCCACTCCAGTCCCTCAAGGTCGACGAAGTAAATTGTCCCTTCAGGGGACAGAACAGCATCTTTGTCGAGCCATACGTCATAGAAATCATATCCGCTGACTGTGTCGTCCTCGTTGCTCCTCAACGACCTTGTGAAAAGAGTGAGAAATGCAATCCCGCTTCTGACGAAGTTCACTAGGAACTCGTATGCCTTGTCTTCAGTCTCAATCTTGAACAAATCAAATACTGATCTAACGTTATTTCCGATTGTGCTACCGGAATGGAAGAATATTCGAACATTGGAGGGAACCAATCTGACCTCCTGTACGATCTTTCCTCTGAACCGTCTGTACCAGAATATTTTCTTGATCTTTTTCTCGAGGTCTTCAGGGATCTCTACTATGTTAATAAGTGGAGCGACGCGAAAACCATTCAAGTCCGTCAGGTCTGCCATTTCAGAGACCCTAAGGGCATTGGTCGCATGTTCAAGGCCCTGTCCTCCATAAGGAGACCCCCTAAGCCAGAGCTCACCTGTTATGAATCTTTGACTGACATCTTTTCTAGAACCTAGCAAATTATCTACTCCACTAATTCCGGAGAGGAGCCTGATTTCTTCCGGATCGAAATTCTTGCGAGAGAAAGGCTGTACTGTTGAGCCAATGCCCTTGACCGAAAGGTAGAATTTTGTCCCGTCAATATCAATGGAGGTAGAACGTGAGATTGCTCCTCGATTGTCATCCTCTATGAAATGTTCGGAGTCAATGAAGGTTGAGTTGACGAAATAAGACATACTTTCTGGCAGATACATGTGCGGAAGTTGTGGGATGTTATACTCCAGAAAATTCTTATTTGTTCTGATTGAAGAAGCGGCATACCTGTTCAGGATCAATGGCCTTCCTAATAGTTCCATCTAACTGCGTTTCAGATTTACAAAACGCTTATAAAGTTATCACATTCACTTTTCTGGTCTCTTTTTTTAATAATTTCTACCTGAAAAACAATCATGGAACAATCTTGAGTATGACAGGCAAGGGAGAGAGAAAATTCACAATCACGGGCCCGCGGGGATTTGAACCCCGGATCATTGGCTTAGAAGGCCAATGCCTTATCCAGACTAGGCCACGGGCCCGAGTTAGATTCCAATGGCAATTGCTAAGCCATTATTATTTTTTCTCTGTAATTTCCAAGTATAGAAAAATCGCTCTTCGTTAATTTATGAATCGCCTTCCTTTTAAAGGTCTGTTGTATTCCAGTTCAATGGAATCGGATTTGCTGATAGCTGTTGCTCGTCATGGACAGACAGATTCCAACACGAAGGGACTGTGGGTTGGGAGCGGTGATGATCCACTCAATAACGTTGGCATCAAGCAGGCAAGTGAGCTTGCTCGATATCTTTCAGACTTTCAGTTCGATTACGTAATTTCAAGCGATAAGAAGAGAGCAATGCAGACAGCTGAAATAGTATCAAATGCACTTGGTGTGCCAATATACGGGCACCAGCCGGTCTTGAGAGATCGCGAATACGGAAAGCTCGAGGGAATGACCTCTGAACAGATCAGGGAAAAATATGGGGTAGAGATGAAGTCCCTTTCCAGGGAGATCGATGACCTGGGTGCAACAGAAACTGTCGGTTCGGTCCTGAAGAGGGTCAGAGAATTTACTGATACGGCGAAAAGTACCTTTGCAGGGAAGAAGATCATAGTGATAACTCATGGCGCATTCATTAGATCTTTCTACGAAACTCACGTTAGAGACTCAGATGGACTGAGGTTTACGAACTGTTCTCACTTCATTGTCAGGCTCAAAGATGGTGGGTCTGAAGTAGTGAGAGATCTGCAAACCCTCAAATTTTGAATCGATGACAGGCAGTGAATGATTTATACTGAATCCAAATTGAGAAATGGTAGTCCCAGGATGGCCGTCGCCAGAAATGGTGAGGAAAGTCCTCCCTCCAGGTAGCAATCTGGATAAAACCCTGGTCGAGAGACCTGCTTCTCCTCAAAAGAAATGACACAGTTTCGGTGAAGAGTGAACCTTCTGAAGGGGACGTTCCC
>JAKATW010000079.1 GCA_021827945.1 Thermoplasmata archaeon | reverse complement strand
TTCGTGTCACATCTCCCAAAAAATGAGATGCTCGAGAGTTAAATTGTGTATAGGGATCAAAGCAATTCCCGTCTGACATTGGCAATTCGAATCCATCGGATTCTGTCAAACATCTCAAGCGATGTTGACAGACTTTGTTTCGTAGGCAATTATTGCTAAAATTATCTCAAGCAAAGAAATAGATACTGAAAGGGAATTCAAACTACATGCAGAAGGATTTCCAATTCAATGTGAGCTGGTGCCGCTTCAGATGTGTATTGCGACAGTTTTGACGCATATCTTTCCGTTTTACATCAGCGGCTAACCTTGGCTTTCATCTCCTTGCCGCATGCGAGGCAATATTTCTCCTTCAAAGGACTCTGTGTTCCGCACCAGATGCACTTCCCAACGGGGTTGTCAAGAGCATCCCTCTGCTCACGGATTTCCACACCATACGCCCTGAGTATTATCCTGTCCATGTCCTTGCCTGACAGATGGACATATGTTCTTGTCATTGATGAACCATGTACCCATCCCATCTGTATTTCCAGCGGTGCATCCGCTATGTGCTCTGCGAGCAGTGTTGCTCTTGTATGCCTGAAGAGATGGGGATTGACCTTCTTTGCAATACCTGCCCTTGCTGCAGCCCTCCTGACAACCTGCAGTGCCTGGTGGTAGTGCATTGGCGGCTGGTTTACGTCTCTAGGATTGGTGAACACGAACGCATCCTGACCACGCCTTGCACGGCGGGTCTCAATCCATTTCCTGAGGAAAGGCACTGAAGTGCCGAATAGCCTCACCCTCCTCGTACCTGTCTTTCCGCTCACGAACGTTTTATGAGGGATTTTTCACCCCTGATGTACAAAGTCAGGTCGGATCGCTCCATCATAACCCAACCCCTCAGTCGTTCCTTCACTAAACCCGACAAAGATAAGGGCGGTCTTGTTCCTCTTGTGAGGGTGTACCGTCAATCAGTTATTCAGTAGAGGAACAGGCTGGCCAATGATACGTAAACCGCGAAAGGCTGTTTTCCCAGCTTCTACCAAGGCTGCTCCGTATTTGTCGAATTTCATACCTTGGATTTAGAGGGTAAGTAGTTCAGTGATCCTACAACCGCTGTCATACAGTAGGCTAATCAGGGCTTTGTCACGGTCAGAAACGCAAGCATCAAGCAGATTTTTATATTCCATTTCAGTGACAATAGGCTATGACTTTTTCCGATTGTTCAGCTTGCCTGAATACTTGACATAATCCATTAACTTGGTGTTAAGAATGAACCGTTTGTAAAACCTCCTTGTCGCGAGACGATAATCATTTTGAGTATTGAGTTACCACTTTTTCGTTACTGGCCTCTTATCATGTGTTTTCTTGCTCTTGGGAAGAATACTCTCTCAAAGGCTCCTTGCCGTCTATCTTGTCTCCGATTAGCCGGGCATCCTTCTTTGTTGGCTTGAGAAAATAATTGCCCATCTCAACTGCTCTGATTCCCAACTTCTGAGAATAGTGCAATACCCAGTGTTTGCTCTATTGGTCTCTGCGTGGATTCTCAGGCCGAATTTCTTAATGGTGTTCTTCGACTTCGAACTCAATCCAGATTTTTCCAAGAGGATGTTTTCTGCACGAGCAAGTTGTCAAATTTGTATACTAGATATTCCATGACAAATGGAATGCCTATTGGCTACAAGTGAGTGATTACTTTATCCGAAATCAGAAATAGAGTCCTTTCCTGGCTCCACTTTTTGGTTCAGTTAAGGTACTGTGTAATATCAAGCGGTATATTTGCTCCCTTGGCTCACTTCATCAGGTTCAAATTGCGATCCCTACCCCACATTTAATCGCCGTTATTCCGCGGAAATACATTTGTTGATTTAGAACGAAAGAGCCATCGTCTCTTACATCGAGAAGATTGCCCCTGAGGTAGAACCTACCTTTTAAGTGAAGTTCACCATCGATCACCCTAACCTCAATGTACGGTTCTGAGTCCTCGAGTTTGATGGACAACCATACGTCTGCATTACCAGTGTCTTCTGAGTAGCGAACGTCAACGAGTGACGCATCGGCCTCCCATACGTTGTCTACCA
This sequence comes from Thermoplasmata archaeon, assembly GCA_021827945.1. Classification (GTDB taxonomy): domain Archaea; phylum Thermoplasmatota; class Thermoplasmata; order Thermoplasmatales. The sequence continues at coordinate 8,401 of JAKATW010000079.1, read as the reverse complement.
TCTTTACACGAGTATCGCCGTCTTTTCCATAGAGTGTAAGAGAGAACAACACCTCACTCCCCTCTCGCCTGACAGATATGATCGGCTCGCCATGCAATTGGAGAGGCACCGGTGTCTCAACGAATGTATTACCTCCTATGTGTACCACTATGTCCTTTGCTGGACTGACTTGAAGTTTATGTTTGACTGATGCTTCATTGAAGGGATTTGTCTTCAGGACATACAGCTCCTCCTTCGTGATTAGTCCTTGATCTGCCTGACTATGATGCTCCTTGCAGAGCATGATTAGCTCACGAAGGTGATGTTCGCCTTCATAACCCTCTATGTGGTGTATAGTCACAATAGGTACGCCACACTTAGCGCAACCGAAGTTAGCTTCTTTCCTCAGGGCCTGGTAGTATTCAATCGGGTAGGGAGGTCTATGTTTGCTCATCCACTTTTCCTCCATCAGAAGTAGAGCTGCTGTCTGACAAGTCTCTGACCCTTTTCACCTTCTTTTCTAGCATCTTAACTGCATCCTTTAGGTCCTCTATTGCGTACATGTCAGACTTGACCTTGATGTAGAAATCCTCAGTCTGTATGACATGCCACTTGTCTGTACCTATAGGTTCAGCCGCGATATCGTTCGATAGTTGCGTCGATGGGATGGTGCCAGATCCCATCGTGCCATCCAGCGCTGGTGCGCTTGCCTTGACATCGTTACCCTTGGGAGCTACAGATTGAACTGATGTACCTAGCGTGATGCCCTGTTCATCTTCGTTAATTATGCCGGCATAGACAAGGTAATCCAGCAACACGGCTAGTGCGGGCCCCTTTACTTGCCTGTCGGTTTGAGCGACCAACGCCAGCTCATTGAGGAGTTGTTCTCGGGTGGTGACAGGGGTTGTTCTAAGATGCGCAAGGGTGGCGTCTGTGAACCACTTATTTTGAAGAACTTGTCTCAGAATCAGCTTTGCTCTGTTCTCGTCGGCTGTCCTTGCATAGATATAGGAGATAGCTTGCTCCGTTGGAGAGTACTTCCCTCTGGATGAGGCTGTCAAAAGTCCTATGTCTTTAAGGAAGCGAACGTTCATGCCGGCCGACTGGACTGGAATGCCAGGTCCCTCCACATTCTCAGCTGGCAGTGCAGTGTTTCTTGCCAGATTCACATATCTCCTCACAATTTCAAGGTGTACTGAGAAGGGATGCCTATCTGATGGTAGCACGTAGTTGCTATGTACGCGCACTCTTTTGGTTTCCTTCGCCTTGTTCGCGCTCATTTCGCTACTCGTGGCACTTTCCGGTGGTTGTCCATTTGTTGTCGTAATACTTCACTTGGGAAATCGACGTAGAAGCTAGAATTTAACCATTTCGGTAGGGTATGCGAATAGCGACACTAGCGACTGAATATTGTAATTAGGGAAAACATGGGCAGTCGACATTTACTGTCTGTATGAAGGGTCTGCATTTTTCTACTTGTATACAACTTACATGAATTAACAGTTTCCTGTATGGTTCCAGATTGCCCATACAATACCGTATCAACTATTATATTCGTCTCATTCTCTTAACAGTCGGCAGACTAAAATACGTGAAAAACGGTTAGAGTCCCACATGACAGGTTCAAACTGGGACGCTGAGAGAATATTCAAGGCTGGGTTTGCCATCTTATTGATCCTCATACTGTCATTTTATGTCGTTGACCCTCTGCGGAACCTTGCCTTGTTCTTCATCCTCAAAGATATCAACTACACGCTCAGCATCTGGTCAACCTACCCCTATGGGTGGGCTATAGTCATCCTTCTATGCGCATTGGCTTTTGTGCTGATATATTACACCGCAAAGCATCTATTCGAATCGATTGTCGACGCGTTGCAGTGAATTAAGTAGTCGAGACCATGATGATTTCCCCTTTTTTCCAACTGCATCTACACCGGCACAGGAAGCTTTTGAAACCCGACCAGGGACGATAGTATTGAGGCGATCAAATGTCGAAGAAAAAGAAAGGTAAGGTTGTGCTGATAAAGCCACCCACTGACCGCCAAGCTCTACTGTGCAGCTACTGCTGGAGTGACCCCGGAGAGCTTGGTCCAATGGTAGAACATGTCAAAATAAGGCATTTGCTAGTGGCACAGGGCTGGCACTTCCTCCGTGTCGTCCTCCTAGAGGATCCGGCTTATGATCAAAATGTCGACCCAGAAGACTCGCGGTATATAGAAGAGTGTATAGTTGGAGAACCGTGGAATACAAAGCTCAGCATTGAGTTCCATACAAGGAAAGTCAGACTCGGAGGGTTTGTTAAGGTCTCAATTCCGGATAATTCCAACGAATGACCCTGCAGTTCCCCCCCCATCTAGTGCCGCTTCTATCGAGGTAGTTCTGCCTGACCATTGGACGTGGAACCTCATTTACCGCAGGACATCATCCGGTGTTTGCAAAACCGGGCCCGGACGACCGACAGTAACCATGCACCATTTGTGCGCTGACCAGTGTGGCCGCCAAACCGGCGGGTCCATCCGCCCTCAAAGGACGTACGGGAGTGTGCCGAGACCCGGGCAGGTTTGCGGAAGGAAAAAATGCACGGAACGGCATCAGAATGCATAAGCAGATTCACGTCCCGGAACCTCAAGGTTTGGGACCGGGCATTTGACATGGAATGAGGGGGTGGGCGCAGAAAGTGGAACTCCGGTGTGTCCATGTCTATCCTGCCTCGGTTATCCCGTTCCTGTCCGGTACGGCGTCTGGTTCAAAATCGGGCCTGGCATGGTCAGTGCTGAAGTGAGTGCTGTTGTCCGCATGTCCGTCCGTCGTTTTGTCAGCCGAATGTTAAGTTCTGGATATCTTCGCACGAGCGTGGTGTTTTCTATCTTGGGTGGTCTCTGACTTTCTTTGATCCATCAACCATTCTGCACAATAGACTTGCTAGACCGAGATATTGCAATGTCACTTCTGCAGATTTTTGAATCACGTTATCATGGGCTTTTGGATTCCTTATACCTTGACTGGCTCCCGCAAATATATGCATGAAACCTTCTTGTTCATCCTTGTCAGATATACTGATACCATCATTTAAGGCGAGTATGGGATTGTCTTTGTTAAACACCTTGAACATGAGATTCTTTCCACTCATGTATATACACCCTGATTTTGCCTGGACCATTTTATCTACAGTTTTATATGCTGCAAATATTGCTTCAGCGTAATACCCATCTGAAAACAGCTTCTTACTTGCACGTTCTATTTTAGGATGGATGCCAAGCACTGAAAAGTGATTTTCTGCCAAACTATTTGTCCTTTCTGAAGGGTCAAACCTTTTCTTCTGTATCCACCCTTTTTCATCCCTGCGTAAAAACTCCCTGCAGCGATTCAATGATGCACTGATATTACTGTGCGTCAAGCCATATTTCTCAAGGAGTGTGGCCCTGATTTCTTTTACTGATCGATAGCTACTAAAATAACCTCTTTTCCAAAGATCGGTAAGGCAATCTCTAATGTTCATACCCATTCACCTGTGGCAAAATCGGTCATTTGCAAGTATCGCCTCTTCATTTCCTTTTTACGTACGTCAATTTCCTCCCTATTTTGAGTCTCGTGAGTGCTCTCTTCTTCCCACAAAAGGTCAAGAGCAGAGTGCTGGCAACTCCTGAACGGGTGTTGTAATAACCTTTTTTGTTCAATTCGATAATTATCTCGTCGATTGATCTTGGCTGATCAAAAAATCCATTATCCAACAGCAATCTAAGCCCTCCAGCAAGACCTTTGTAGTTTGCTTTTTTGATTCCAAGCTGCTTGGTCTCGTGATTAAAGACCGCATTTTCAAGATCGGTAAGACGCTGGTCGATCTTGTCTATGATTTCTTTTAATTCTTTATCCATGGAGCCACCTGATTATCTACTAAATAGCTCTTTGACGCTGCCTAGGGCAAAGTTAGGAACCCAGTATTTGCCGTCCTTGGAAGCTACCAACCTTTCACCTTCTAGTTGCCTCAACATGGGATAAACAGAACCACGCGTAAGGCCTGTTACCTTTATTATTTCAGTTCCCGCAGTCGCCTCATCAAATTCCATTTTCAACTTAAGTACCTTCTTCGCGAGTAAGATGACAAGAATCTTCTTCCGGTTGGACAAACTCGTAAATTCAGGCTTGGCAATAATCAGACCATCATTAGTTAGCTGTACGAACCCGACGAGCAGGTCCCGCAGTAATTCATTGCTTACCTGATCTTTTTCAACGAACAGAGCATCAAGAGGATCCTTTGCTTCTTCCATTATTATCACTTCTCTTACAATCATAATCGAGGACGATATATAAGTGCTTTTACTTTACTTTATTGCTAATAACTATGGACAATCAGATGAATAAGTACTAAATCAAACACATATCACCTTGCTTTCCTTGAATCTCTCGATATCCTATCACTGGATTGCTGTTTGACATCTTGAAAATCAAGATTGCTGTTATATCCCATTATTGAAGCAATCTTAACTCATTACTCAACCTTTTATTTAAATAATAAGCTAACTTTTAGCTTCAAATCTCGATTTTGATTATATTTAGTGCAAATATAACTTAAAAATCAAGATAATGAACTTTCAAACCCAAGCTAACAAAAGCATCGGGAAATTGTGATTTGTTCGAAAACTTGTGTTTCAGAGCAAAGTTATACTCATAAGACCTGTAGAAAAGCTAAAGGCAGCAAGCTCATAGCAACTGAAACGCACATAGTGGGGTGATTCGAAACCTACTTCTGCATTTTTAGTAAATGCTGCAACGTCATTTGGCGCGGCAAGTAAATGAGAAATGGAACTTTTGTAGTCTCAGTGAAATGTTCGGAATCCAGAACACAAGTTTCCGACACACCACTAGTAGATACAATCGAACATAGTAGAACACATGTTGTGTTCTCCTGAGCTCAATCGGATCCTTTGGATGTTTTACGGATCGTTCTGAGCCTGTTCCCTTCCTCATTTATTATTGCCCTTACACGTATTACCATGCACAGCGTGTATGCATTCCCTAGACCTAGATTTCTCGGTCTATGAAAGCAGAACTACCTCGCTAGAAGAGGCACTAGCTGGTACAAAGCAGTTGGTTACGGCATAAGAGCGCGCCACAAATTAGAGAAATATCGAGACAAAACTCCACAGCCAATTTCTCAAATTTTATCTGGAAACCATGGATCCATAGCAACGATTAAAATCTCATTATATTATCAAGGCTGAGGGTACGGCGTTGGGGAAGTCGATGGTTGTTGGCATATTGAAGAGCAAGAACCCACTGAAGGGGATAATTTGGAAATACATAGCCGACCTGGCGAACGAAAATCTAACAGATATGGGCAAATGTCCTGATCCTGACTTTTGGAGCAACCATTTTCCCGTATGGGGTATATGTGCCCCATACATCAGGTCTGGCTTGAAGAAGGGGGACATGGTATTCTTCCTTCCGCAGAAAGGAAAAGGATTCAGCGGCTATGTATGCTCAGGTGTCTTGGTAGTTGAGAGGTCGATCGAATGTTACAAAGAAGCGTTATTGTCTGCTGATTTTTCCGAGAAATACAAAGTGCTTCTGGAAGAAGACATGAAGGATCATCTTGACGACGACTTAAGAAGAAATAAACCAAGGACGGCTAAGATCAGACAAAGAAACTTGATACTCGGCAACAGAGAATATTCCTACTGGTATGGTAAGGCTGGTCTGAAAATGCTTCCTCTGCTACACAAGATTGGATTGAAACGGTGCGCAGATGAAATAGTGAGCAGAAGAAACCAAAGCATTCATCGTCTAGATGCGGACCAAACCACAAGACTATACCAAGAAATTGTAGCCTCTTTTAGCCAGGCAACTCGGTCGATTATGCAGAATCCTATTGCTCAGGAAACAGTGGCTCAGACCTGCTCATTTGCTTTACATGAAAGACTGAAACGAGATTTGGCTCCTTGACGAGTAGTCAGAAAGAGCCAAAGATTCAAAGGAGGAACTGACTTGAAACCAAATGGGAAAACTCCGTTCGGAGAGATACTTGAGAAAGAATGGATAGGAATGATCAGGGCATATTTCCAGAATTTCGACTTTGAAAGTGAGAACCTGCCCGCTGACGGTTACTGGTCGGAGTTTGATCTCCAACGAGACATCGTAACTAGATTGAAGCATTCACTGTCAAAGGTGCCAGAAGTCTTCGTTCATGGGGGTGCATCGATGAGGCCTAAGAGCAAACCCGAATACATGGAGTCGGACATAAATTTGGCTCTCAATAGGCTTAAGCATTCCAGATTGCCAGATATCATGGTGTATCAAAGAGGTTACAAGCGATTTCCCATGATCTGCGAGATCAAGTACTCCCAACAGAACTTTGGTACAAGGAGGATATAGACAAAGTAAGAGAGATGCTCGACAAGCGCATTTGTGATGTCGGATATGTTCTTATTCTGGATGAAGAGTTTTACAAAGATGGGGACTCGGCAAATAGATTCGTGAAATCAGTCGAAGGGAAGATTGGAGAAGTGGTTTTGTTGGTCAATGATAGGATTTTCAATGGTCACAAGGCCAAGGCTTCAGCTCTGAGATGATAACAATTGCTTCGTTGTGACTGTCTTGGCAAAGGGCGGAATACAAGTGGGCGTGTGCACGTTTTGCTGTAGATTTGAATAGACCCTGTACATTCACTCGTAACAGATTGGAGATTTGGTACGATGGAAACACAGGCCATAGAGAATTGTAAGTGTAGGTCCAGAATTTGCCAATTTCGCCCAATTGCTGCAATCTCGAACCTCCTGCCCTTTTCCACAACACAGAGTGTTGCAAGCCTGTAGAACCAGGATGTCCCGTTCCTGTGTTTGCCGCCGTCGACGAACCTGTGCGCCATGGCAGTCAGAACGAGCACTGCCAGATAGGCGCTCTTCGGATAGCCAGAATTGCCTGCAGGGAACTGAAAATGGCGTTCAAACCGCCTGAGCACAAAGCCCTTAAGTTTTCTTTCATTTACATCTTCCGTAGAGTGCATCCCATTGCCTCCAAACAACGGAACGCACTCTTACATCAAAAACTGTGCCAGTACAGTAATTTCCCTATGCGGCGTTACTTTGATAACTAAGTTCTTCCGTGTCTGCATCAGCAAATGAATCACCGTCTCTGAAAAAGTAAGTGTTTTTTGGATTGCCAAGATAGTCTACAGCTTCTTTTCCTTCGGTCCAGAGTTTTCTGAGGTTAATCAAGCGACATGCCCAGTCACTGCTCGAATTTCCTTCCAATATGAGATTGACAGGATGCATCACTTTGTTTCGGAATTCTTTGCACACTTTCAACACATCCTTTAACGAATCCTTTTGAAACAGTGGAAATTCTCTCAACTTAACGCATTTGTCATTATTGTAAAAATCACAAAGCTGAGAGAAATGCCATGCCTTGAGGCATTTCGCTTTCCAGCCTGAAGACCGATACGATTCAAAAAGACTCTTCAAGTTTTTATTTTCCACGCGGGAAATCCAGTCATGGTCTTTGTTATTTTTTCCATTGTGTGTCTTTGCAATATGATCCTTCAAGACCTGTTCGACGCTCAACAATATGTGATAAGTGTAGGTGTATACGGATCTCCTGTTTAAGTCCCAGTAAGTCATGATTCCGCACGGGTGCTTGTCTTTGCCCAAGACAAAATATATCGGCTGCTTCTCGCTGTTTTTTGAATCCTCCAGATGTGAAACAAAGATTTCTGAGAGCCTCGTAATTCCATCGGTGTCCTGAACGGTATAGCGGTTGAGTTCCGTAACCTCGTTAGTCCATGAATTGTTTTCTTCAAGTTCTCTTACCGGGATCTGACCGATATACTTCGAGCCTGTTTTCACAACAAGGTTCGAATATCCACGACATTTCGCTTCGTCAATTATTTCCTTCGAACTCTTTTCCCCTTTCTGAATTGTCAACACTTTTTTCATAGGGGTCATCAGGTGCTCCGCTTTGAACAGCGGCTGTTCGAAGAATTCCTCAACTGCCCCAGTCATTGTTCTTCCGGAGTGTGATGGGCTGTAATAATTTTTTCCTTGCACCGGCTGCACTACCATCCTTCCGCTGTCTGACAGCTGTTAAGTTCCAGGTATCCCGCATTGTGGAAGGTTTGATATTGAATTCCCGCAGATGAGGCGATACTTACTGCCTTAGAATATACCATATTTCCCAACATTTGCTTCTTTTCGATACGGCTCAGCTTCATCTTTATCCGGGAGCGAGTTAGTAGAATCATATCTTGTCCTTAGTTCATAAAGGGCATACCGGACCCTAACGGGTTATTTACGGCTCCTGATTTCATTTTCTCGTTGTCAATTCAACCCGTCTTGTAGAATGCCAAAGTGCGCAAAATAATCCCTATGTAACTGTTCATGGTCGCAACATTCGAGTCAAGCAGGTAATCCGATAGTCGAATGTAGGA
>JAKATW010000143.1 GCA_021827945.1 Thermoplasmata archaeon | reverse complement strand
AAAATAGAGGGAGATGTGCAGGAAATTGAGGTAAATAGAGCGCAATAACAGTATTTCTTATGACCTCAATCAGATAAAGATGCATATCATAGAAAATTTATAGGGTTATTGGGAATCCTCAGTTATTTGTGAAAGTACCAGGTTCTTAAAACTAGTTGCAACTCCCTCTGTAACCAAAGATTCCAGTTCATATGTGAGACTATTATTGTAAAACAACTTAGTTTTTTTGCTCTTAGTGGGCTGTAGATCACTAGCAGAAGATTTATATTCATTAATCTTGGAAAATATAAGGTCAAAAATTTTCAATATCCCTTCTTCATCTTTATTAAACCTTTTTGGAATAACTTCGTAAGTCCTTCGAAGCGTATTGTATATCTTTTCACATAACCATATTGAACTCTTGTCTGAGTTAGAGAACATGAGCTCAAACATTGGTACGTAGACCATCAAGAAGGGTGGTTCTAACCCATTCTTCTGATACTCTTCTAGTACTTTGATAATTTGTGGTTCTTGTTTGTCCGAATTGCGCATTACGGCCGCGGTTATTGCATCTGCAAATGTCTTAATTTGAGTGATCTCAATTTGGTTGTGTGATGTAATCGCCCATACCAGTCTCTCTAACTTACGAGTTTCAGTGGTAGGGGAAGGAACCGTCAAGACATTTCCATCATCTTTCATTTCTACAACTTTCCCTTCTTATCGAGTTTTACCTCTAATAGAAGAGACGTAATCTAAAGATATATTTTGCGTAAAAATGAAATGTTTTTATCTTATGGTAATCTAGCATTTTGTGGTAGAATCTAGCGACGAAGAGATAAGCAGTAGGATAAAGGATTTAGAACTCGTGAAGAGTTTAGGAAACTTAAATTTCAAGAAAATACCTTTAGATCTCTTCGACAGATTACAAAATAAAGAGTCCAAAGAGTACATTCAAGGACTACCTATTTCTAAGCCGGAAGCAATCCTCTGTGATAAGTTCTTTCTCCCCATTATGAATGACATAGTGTCTAATTTTCCTCAGGCTAGAGCAGGTTCGGGAGGGTGGGTAGATTATATGATACCTCAGTCTGGAGAATCGCTGCCGATTGCCATCGAAGTCAAATCACTTCATACCTCTAGCGGTCGCCTGAACCCGTTGTCTAATGAATTGAGAGAAATGAAGGTTGAACTCGAGAATTCCAAATGGAACCAGGTAGTTAGGTATTTGGTGGGGGCAGAAGCATTTGCCTATGTAATCCTTACAAACCTCGATGACGTATATTACTTCAATAGAGAAGCAGTAAAGGATTTTCGTCCCTTTTTTACGGAGAAATTCCCTCAGTTTATCGAGTCACTTAGGCTGACCGGAAATGTGTGGGATATTGCCAATAGACGAGATGAATCTATTCCCCGGAAGGACCTTACTAATTTATTCTTCAACGACCTCAAGACTTGGTATCAGTGGCTAAAGGAGATAAAGTGGCTAAAGGATTCTGATGAAAGTTCTGTTTTTCTAATAAATAAACTCATTTTCGCACTGACGCTCGAAGACATCGGCGTTATAAGATTCAAACACGTCCTGAGAGAATATGAACGGTCTAAAACCCTCTATGATCGTAAGGGACCAAAGGCAGTGCTCACTGATTTCTTCAAAAGTATTGATGAATTTCTGTACAGATATTACGATACCGAACTCTTCAGCGAATCAAATAACATACTAAAGAAGATATTAGACGACAGGGCTAACCTAAACAGTTTTAAGAATGTCATTGAAAAGCTCTTAGGTTACAGTGCCTCAGCAAGCGCTTTCATTTCAGGCCTTTATTCATATAACTACCGGTTCATAGATGAGGACGTTTTTGGAAAATCTTACGAAACGTTTCTCGCAGAAGAAAAGAAAGACCAAGGGATTTTTTACACACCTAGGAAGATAACTGCCCATATGTCTTCAGAGCTAGTTACTCATCTATTCAAACATAAGGTAGATGAAATTATTGCTAAGATAGACAAGGGCGATCTTGAAGAGGCTAAGGAAGGAGTTGAATCACTCTCTGAAATTAAGATAATGGATCCAGCTTGTGGCTCAGGGCCATTTTTAGTTGGTTGTTTAAGAAATATCTTTGAAGAATATAAAAGAATGGAACAAAAAACCAGCTGGGCTGATCGGTTCAACGGTTCTACGCTCAGTGAACCAGAAGAGATGAAGGAGAAGCGCGAAAAGACTTATGAAATTAGAGAGTTACTAGGTTTTCAGAAAGGATTCAGAGATAACACTAACTACAGGGTTCTGATCTCAAAGATAATTTTTTCCCATCTGTTTGGAATAGATTTGGATGAAAAAGCGGTAGACGTTGCCAAAGTAAATATCTGGAAAGAAGCTATAAAATTACATCCTAGGAGTTTTGTATATGAACAGTTACCAGAGGACGAAAGTCACATTTTGCCTGATTTGCGAATCAACTTTGTTAAAGGAGACTCTATTGTTGGACCAGATAATGAAGAAGTTGCTGATCTACTTTCTAGCGATTACAAGAAAGAAATAGCTCAACTATTGAAATTTAGGACAGAATATGGCAATAATCCTACTAATCCAGAATTGATAGAAAACATAGTTAAGATTAAAAACGTGGTCAAAGAGAAGTTGTCAGCAAAATATGAAGAATTCTTAAAGAGAAACTCTGTGTTATTTCCATTAGAGTTTTTTAACGCTTTCTTTGATTCAAATGGGGATAAATTATCTTCTGAAGAGAAAGGATTTTCAGGGGTTATTGGTAATCCGCCCTGGAATGATGTCGAAGCAATCAAGAAAGAGTTTGCTCAGAAACATCCTGATATATTTGGAGAAGGGATTTCAAAGTTCTCGACTTCGTCTAAGGAGTTCGAGCCTGTATTTGACGAAAAATTAAAGGACCCAAGGGCAAAGGAACTGTGGGGAAAATATAGTGATGAAATTCACTTTCTTTCAGAGTTCATAAGGAAAAATTACAAGTTACATTATAAGGGAGGGGTAACTCTACAGAAAGCATTTCTAGAAAAATTTATCGACCTGACGAACGATTCTTTTGCTGTACTTGTTCCGTCTAATTTTCATACTGACGAAGGGACGTATAAACTTAGACAAAAAATACTGGAAGAGTTACAACTCAAAGAACTCATTTCATTCGAAAATAGGAAAAAAAACTGGTTCCCTGATATCGATTCAAGATTCAAATTTGATATGTTGTTCGTGACAATAAGAAGAACTGGGAAACCATTCCAGTCGAGATTTTATGTAAATGACTGGGATGATGCAAATAAGACTTTTGAATATCCGGTCGGCTTGATTCAGAAACTTTCTCCAAAAGTACTTGGAATAACTGAATTCAGGTCTGAAAGAGATATAGAAATCGTCAAAAAAATTAGAGATAATCATCCATTACTATTCGAAACAGGGGCCAGGATTTCTAACGAGCTCCATAGGACTTTAGATAAAGACATATTTCACACAAGCGAAACCAAGGATAGTTTAGTTGTATATGAGGGAAAGATGATAAATCAATACACGTCTCACTTTTCCGAGGGAAACTACTGGGTAAATGAAGAAGATGGTAGAAAGAGACTTCTAAACGCTCAGGCTATGTCCATAATGGGGTATCTAGCAAGAGTTGAAGGAAGTCAATTCGATAAAAAGGAGATCATTTCGCTTCTGATGAATAAAAAATTTCACTTTGATTACGAAGAGAACCGATTAGCGTTTAGAGTTATAGGGAGGTCTACTGATGCAAGAAGCTTGATAGCATGTATTATGCCAGAAAGGAGTTTTATGGTGCACAGCCTAGCTTATTTAGATCCGTTCGACTATCATGCGAAGGATGACAGGATAAAGCAAATATCTAAGGGTGACTTTAAATATTTTTTGTTAGCACTTTTCAATAGCTTTACAATAGACTACTTTATTCGCTTGCGAATATCGGCTAATTTGACATTCCCATTCATTTACGAATTACCCATCCCAAGGCCCTCAGAAGAAATTGAAACAAAAGTAGTAGCACGGGCCAAGGAACTAACGGAAGACCCATCAGATAGACTTAAGAGAGCAGAATTGGAGATTTTAATTGGAAAAGAGCTCTACAGGTTAGACAAGGAAGATATGGAACATATCTTAGATTCTTTCGTTTATGGAAATGTCGATGAAGAACTGATAAAGCTCATAAGGGATAAATACGGGGAACCTGAATGACTGAGTTTAGAACGAGAGGGAGAGGACGGAATAGAAAAGTATACCCTATCCCTCCTAGAGGGTACAGAAGAAGGGTGACCTACTCGTATGGGCCACCACCCGAATTAAAAGAAGCTAGGTATGATCTTGAAGAATTAAGATTTGCTGAAGAAAAAAGGATGATAGAAAGAACCCTAACTCAGGTTGGAGACATATTCTTGAACTCAATTTTCCACCTCTTTTCACCTTTAATCAGTACTGTCACAAGTGTATTCATTTTTGGGAAGGAGCAAATAGCGGATGAAGAAGTGATTAGAAAAGTTGAATTGATCGAAAAAAAGATCTCGGCAGTGGAGGTCACTCTCGAGAAAGAAGGTATGAAACATCGTGAAGTGGTGAGAGCTAAACAAGTTGTTGAGGCAGTTCACCAAACAATACTGGAAAAATCTAAAGGTGGAAGGGATTATGCCCAGAAGTTGTATACGGTCTTTCTTAAGTCATATGCTTCTGAAGTTATTGACTACGAATATCGCGTTGTTCATAATTCCTCGAGGGTTCAGTGGAGATTCGAACAAGTCAAGGAGAGTGTTGATCGAAGAATAGACCAAGCGGTAGATTGTTTGGTAGTACAACTGCTGAGCAAGCAAGATGAGGTAGATGAAAAAACCGATATTACTAGGGTAGTAGAGACCATATTGAAGGAATGTTTAAAGTCGATAAATCCCGGGGTTCAAGTTTGAGATGAACCTTTTTGGTCGATATTCAGAGTCCTTTGGCAAAAAATGATGTAATAGCTCTAACCTAAAATAAGAAGCCACCGGCGGGATTTGAACCCGTGACCTCGTGCTTACCAAGCACGCGCACGTACCAGGCTGTGCTACGGTGGCATTTTCACTGGTTATGATTACTTCCTTAATATTCTTTTTACAGGCTAAAATAACGAAGGTTAGATGAGTTAATACTTTTTTTATGTTGGTAAAATTGTAGAAAACGTAAATAGTTTTGAGGAGCTTTAGGAGAGATGCCAGATTATGACGCTATAGTTGTGGGTGCAGGTAACGCTGGCTCGGCTGCAGCAATTACAATGGCCAACAATGGGCTCAGCGTTCTGCTCGTAGATCGCTCGGATCCGCCTGGTGCAAAGAATCTCTCTGGAGGAGTTTTGTGGGGAAATGATCTAGCTCAAATACTACCTAAGTGGCAGAGCGAAGCTCCGCTTGAACGATTTATCCAGGACAAGAAGATCGGATTTCTTACAGATAAGTCATCTATAATTATTGATTTCAAGACCAAAATTTTCGAGGAGAACAAGGTTGGATATACTGTTTTACGTTCAAAGTTTGATCCATGGCTGGCAAAAAAAGCAAGGGAAGCAGGAGCCACTGTTATCCCAGGAATAACGGTGGAATCGCTTGCGAAGAAGGATGGCAAGATAATCGGAGTAGAGGAGTCAGGTGATGTCATAACTTCTAATGTCGTGATACTCGCAGAGGGAATAAACCCAAGGCTTGCTATTGAAGCGGGATTAAGGGGACCGCTGCAGGACTGGGAGGTCTCTGTGGGTGTGAAGGAGATAATCAAGCTGAGTCCTCAGAAGATTGAGGACAGATTCAATCTGAGCTCCACTTCTGGTCTGGCCTCTGAATACATAATGGGAAACCTGCAAGAGTTAAACGTGGGTGCATTCTTCTATACAAACAAGGACAGCATCTCACTGGGCATAGTAGCACCGATGGAAAACCTGAGGGAGAACGGAATAACACACACATACGATATTATCGAACAGTTCAAAGAACATCCTTCGATTGCACCGCTGATTGATGGTGGGACTGTAGCAGAATACGGAGCTCACATGATTCCTGAGGGTGGGATGGAAATGGTCCCAAAGCTCTATGGAGACGGCTACATGATAGTAGGAGACGCAGCTGGATTCGGTTTCAGCAATGGGCTGGTTCTTCAGGGAATGAACTATGCGTTTCTCTCAGGAATATTAGCCGGAGAAACGGCGGTCAATGCGAAAGGAAGAAACGACTTTACATCAGAAGCTCTTGCACTTTACAGACAGAAGCTAGAGGAAAGCTATGTTCTGAAGGATTTGAAGACATTCAAGGATATAAGAAAGGTGACCAATAACAAGAGCATGTACACGACTTATCCGAAGATGCTGGAGAGCATCCTTTTAGAAATGCTGTGGGAGAGGGGACAGCCAAAGAAGAAAGTCAGAGACATACTAGGTTCATGCGCTGCTGATCTCAAGATGAGCAAGCTGAAGACAGCTACGGACTTCTATTATATTTACAGGAGGATGTGATCGTGGATATCAAAGAGAGGCTCGGAAAGACAAAGTATGACGTGGACAAATCATTCGCCCACATAACCGTGGACGACAGGATATGTGAGAAGTGTCCCCACCATTTCTGCGTAATGGCTTGTCCTGCACAGTGCTACACGATGCAGGACGGGAAGCTTTCGTTCCAGTATGAGGACTGTGTTGAGTGCGGTACTTGTTCTGTCGCCTGTGACCAAGGATCCGTGAAGTGGCAATTTCCGAAGGCAGGCAAAGGCGTCATTTACAAGTATGGGTGATCGAAAATGTTGAAGATTGCAGTTATGATTAAACAGGTCCCGGACAGCCAGGACATAAGTATAGACCCAGTCACTAAGACGCTTAACAGGAGCATGGCGAGGAACGTTGTGAATCCTCCAGACGTGAACGCAACTGAGGCGGCCATCGAGCTCAAGAGCAAGTATGGTGGAGAGATTACGGTAATCACAATGGGCCCCCCGATGGCAGATTCTGCCCTTCTGGAACTGATGGGAAGAGGAGCTGACAACGGAGTTCTTGTCACTGACAGAGTGTTTGCAGGAGCTGATACCTGGCCCACCGCATTCACGCTTGCGTCAGTAGCCGACTACCTTGGAGGGTTCGACGTGATCTTCTGTGGAGAGGAGACTACAGACTCCTCCACGGGTCATGTTGGTCCGGGAATTGCAGAGTTCCTAGGCTACGAGCAGGCCACCTACGTGCACAAAACAGAGTATCAAGATGAACACTTCATTGTCGAAAGGGATATCGAGGGAGCGGAGGAAACAATAAAGATTGGAAAGCCAGCAGTCATCACGATAACGCTCAATGCCAACGAACCCAGGAATCCCACGCTCAAGAAGAAGATTGCTGCGTACAAGAAGGGAGTCAGACTGGTCACAAACAAGGAGCTGCAGCTGGATCCAGCGTGCATTGGTTTGAAAGGTTCACCG
The DNA here is from genome assembly GCA_021827945.1 of Thermoplasmata archaeon. Taxonomy (GTDB): domain Archaea; phylum Thermoplasmatota; class Thermoplasmata; order Thermoplasmatales. Next base: position 3,163 of record JAKATW010000143.1, on the reverse strand, counting down.
ACAATCGTCAAGGACATGAAGACGGTTCCGGATCCAGTCAAGAATCCGTCCAAACCTGGTATAGAGGAACTGGACAAGATCGTTTCAGTGCTAATAGAGAAGGGGGTTGTAAAATGATAAAGAACAAGTGTGCCACGCCGCCAGCCAGCGTCGAAAGCTACAAGGACCTATGGATATGGCTTGAACAGAACGACGGGGAGCTCTCAAGAATATCTCTCGAGATGGCTGGAATTGGTCGTAGACTCGCTGACAAGTACAACGAAAAGCTGATAGGAGTTCTGCTGGCTGACGAATCCGGAGAGAAGATGGCACAGGAGGCTGTTGAGTACGGGGTGGACAAGGTCATCTTTGCAAAGAATCCGGTTTATAGGCACTACAGAACCAAGCCGTATGCAGACATGATTGCCTCTCTTATAGTTGAGAAGAAACCTAATTATTTTGTCATAGGTGCGACCCATAACGGTAGGGACCTTGCATCCAGGATCGCCGTCAGGGTCAACACTGGGATCACTGCAGATTGTACCGAGATAGACATAGATCCTTCAAAGAAACTGTTAGAGGCCAGGAGGCCTGCATTCGGCGGTGCGATTCTTGCCAACATACTGTGCAGCAAGCACAGGCCTCAGATGGCAAGTGCCAGGCCCGGCATATTCAAACCTGGGGAAAGGGTGATAGGAAGAAAGGGGGAGATAGAGAGAGTCGAGAGTAATGTCAGAGAGGAGGAGGTAGTGACTAAGCTACTTCAGATAGTCACTAGGGAGGAGGTCGACATAACCACTGCAGAGGTCGTCGTTTGCGGTGGTATGGGTCTTGGTAAGAAGGAAGGGTTCAAGATGCTAGAAGACCTCGCCAACGAACTGGGTGGTATAGTTGCGGCCTCAAGACCGACAGTAGATGCAGGCTGGATCACAAGAGACAGACAGGTCGGGCAGACAGGGAAGACCGTCCATCCTAAGCTTTACGTAGCAGTTGGAATATCCGGTGCCATTCAGCACGTCGCTGGAATGAAGTCATCCGAATACATAATATCAATAAACAAGGATGCAGCTGCACCCATCGTAAAGTATTCTGACGTGGCTCTCATTGGAGACGCATACGACATTGTTCCGAAACTGATCGAGAGTATAAGAAAGGGCAAGCAACAGTTGAGAGAAGGCAAGATAGTACCCCCAAAGAAGTGAACTGACGGACAAACTTCGTTCTGAGGATCAAGCGCATAAAAGATAGATGCCATAAAGCGAGGAATATAGCTCAGCGAAGGTGCATCTTTTACTGGAATCCACCAGATTCATCTTTGGGTCTTTGCGAGGGGACTCGATTCCCTCTAAAATTGGCCAGTAGATGCTGCGTTCAAAGTAATTTAAGAGGCATTCTCATCTCCTAATTCTGGCTTGGAGAAAGTGGAAAAGGTATCCTGCACTTCCTTCCAAAACTACTTGAAACTTGAACAGTACTGAGACCAACCTGAGCTTGGTCCTCAATCATGTACAGCCTATGGATCCGTAGCCTCTGATCCAAGAACACTGCATATTGATAGGCAAGGAATTCAAACGCTTGCGATTCCAGTCAAATCAATACGAATTGAAAAATGGAACTCTGACTTCAGAAAAGGGTATTCAGTTGACCGTCCCACTGCCTATGAGTCTATATCTATTCTGGATCTTTCTGCTTATAGCTACGTTCTGTCCTGGAAGTACTATTATTGGGTACTTTAGATCTGCCTCCATAACCTCGCCCTTAGCCTGGGTGACTACTGCAACGGTCACGGCAGTTGCCACATTCAGGAGAAGAGTCTCTCCTTTGATTATTCTGTCTACATTGAGTTCCTCGGAACTTCCAACGACTTTGTTAAGAATGTTTGTCTTCAGTGATATCTTGAACACTGGTCTTGGAAGAGTCCCCTTCAGTCCAATTACCATTCCAACAAGACTGTCTCCCTTTGTCAGGAATGGATCCAGCTTGGTTCCTATACCAACAAGTCCACCCGGTCCCTTTTCTTCGAGTGAAATACTACCAGAAATTATGGACGAGATTTGAGTCTGGATTGGGCTCCAGCTTTTCTTCCCTCCCTTGGTGACAGCAATTCCTGGGGAAATTTCTATTTCATCATTTATCTTGAATTTTCCTGACATGATGGAGCCTCCCACCACTCCTCCCTGAAGTGACTCAGGCTTGGCTCCCGGTTTGTTAACGTCAAAGCTTCTTGCAATGTACATCATCGCATTTCCGTTCGTCTCGAACTTTCGGGTCGGAATTGTGCGCTCTATCGCCTCTAGAAGGGAATCAAGATTCGCATTGTCCAGGGCGCTCATCGGTATTATCGGGGCACTCTCAGCAACTGTACCCTTCACAAATTCCTTTATTTCGTTGTAACTTTCCAGTGCACGCTCTTCAGTCACTAGATCTATCTTGTTCTGAACTATTACTATATTTCTTATGCCAAGGAAATTCAATGCCATCAGGTGTTCCCTCGTCTGGGGTTTTGGGCATTTCTCGTTCGCCGCTATTACCATTATCGCTCCGTCCATGATTGCGGCCCCCGATAACATCGTAGCCATCAGGCTCTCGTGTCCCGGAGAGTCTACAAAACTCACTACCCTTTCCAGTACCCCTCCCTTACCGCAGTCCGAGACGGCAATGGAATATCGAGTAGGAAATCCTTCAGGGCACCTGTAGACCGGAGTATCGGCATACCCGAGCTTGATTGAGATTCCTCTCTTGATTTCCTCTGAAAAATAGTCTGTCTTCACTCCCGTCAGGAGCTTGGTTAAAGTGCTCTTGCCATGATCGACATGGCCGACCATTCCTATATTTACTTCAGGTGGTCTTGGCAGCTTCATTCGTTTCTCCCTTAGCTTCCTCTATACTTCCCTCTACAACAAAGAAATTGATCTGAGAAATGTCGTCTCCTATCGTGTTACCCCTAATGTTTTTCTTCTTTCTGATGCCATCCCTCTTTGGATGAAAACCAGCGCCACTAGTGAGAAGCACTCTCTTTCTTCTCATCCCAGGGAAGTCGTTTCTCATCGGGAATCCGTCCTTGTCGCTTCCGCCGGTTATCTTGAGCTTTGCGTTGCTGAAACCCAGCAAGGAACCGTCTAACACTTCTCCTATTTTCTTTCCGTACAGGGCACTCTGCCTGTCCTCTGGGACCTCAAGTTGT
>JAKATW010000066.1 GCA_021827945.1 Thermoplasmata archaeon | reverse complement strand
TGAAAGTTTTCGAGCTTAAGTTTGGAATTTCAAGTTTTTCTACGATGGCCCTTCTTACACGCAGCGTAAGGTATCAGCGTCATCAGCCCCCTTTGTGCCTGCGAATAGTATCAGCAGTCCAGTCTTTAGTCAATAAAATCTCTTGAATTCATTTGCGACTTCATCTCATTCTTTGCATTTAGGAATGTCTCTCATGTTACTACCATCCTTCAAAAATTTAAACTTGTACTTGCACTCTAGGGATGTTAATTTCCAAAAAAGGACATTTTATGTGCATATTCCTTTTATTGTACCTATACAAGGAAGACAATTGAAGAAGTCCAAGAAACAGTTCAAGTAGCAATACCAAGATTTATAGTGAAATCATAAAAATCGAAGCAAAACAAATCCCTAGTCAGATCAGTTCAATTCCGATAATAAATGTAGTGCTTCAGAGCACGACAAAACTGAATGATGTTGAGTTAAATTTACTTTGTATAGAATATAGTGTTATTGTTCTGACCATTTAGCCTTTATAATAAAGGAGTTCACACTATCAAGAATTTGATCAATAGAAACGCAAACCTAAAGTAACAATAAATCTATTTCAATCTGATGCCATCGAAAAAAGTGACTAAGAAGCCGGCACCGAAGACAAAATCTGGCGGAAAAAAGGGAAATACAAAGAGTACAAAGAAGACTGTCCCAAAGAAGAAATAGAGATAAGTATGAACCGGAATCGTTAGATATAAATTTATTAGGGTTCCTTCAGGGAACCCACGTTTATTAGAAGGCTGAATTGTAAATCTGTTACCATTCTTTTGGGGAATTTATCACTATAGGTTTGACAACATTGGGTGGGCAATTTCTGAAGTTTCAGATTCCTAGGTACTCTGGATTCGGAATGGGCATCGAAAAAACAAATAATCCAAACAAAATAGCTATCGATGCCTAGTTTGAGTGAAATGATAGAACATAAATTTTCAAAATTCCATTCTCAGAAACTTGTGGTCCTCAAAATTCTAGAATATGGACTACGGGTTGAAAAAGGGAGGGTGCTATGTAACAACGTAGAGATTGAACTTCGTTCATTAGCAAAAGAGTGCCAGGTTGATGCAAGGGCGGTGAAGGCTGCTATAAGCAATATCGAGGCAGATAAGACACTTTCGAGAATTTTCTTAAATATGAAGTCGACCATACATCTAGGTAAGGTCGCCCCATTCCTTGGTATGGGCGAGATTGTTATTGAACCATACGACGCAACGGATTATGGGATAATCTATCAGACAGTAGAAGTGTTGTGGAGACACAAGGTAAGCATTAGACAGGCTATTGGCGATGATCCGGGCCTTGTAGGTGATCCTAAACTCTATATAATAACCGATTCTGCGATTCCACCATCCATAATACCAGAACTCAAGAAATCAAGCAAGATAAAGGGAGTGACAATTTACTGATGAGTTTGAGAGAGGAGGTCTTCCATCGTATACTATCCCAAAACACCTCATCAAAAGTGGTAACTCTGCATTTGAATAGAATAGAAGTCGATTGGTTCCTAGAATGAATCTAATTTTAATCAGTTGGCGGCTTCTTAATATTCAGAGTTTTCTCTCTCAATTGCCCTAATATCGATTTAACTTCAAAAGGAGCAACCCATCCCCCATTGGGACCTTTGGCTGTTAGTTATATCTCAAGGTGACCTGTCCCACAGGAGCAATTAAAGAACACTCTTGTGAATAATAAAAACTAATAAACCAAGAGAATCAACAACCTGACCAAACAATGTTGTTTCGTCTATTCGGATCTTCCTTGGTGAAAGTTAATATAGTATCTATTCTTACCATGAAGTACATATGAGAACATTAATGCAGAAATATATACGATATAGTGGGATGCATAGCATTAAGAGACAGTTTATAGCAATAAATAAAGGTCTGGAGGAGAGTATATGATACAATCAAAACTTCATTCTGATGCTATCGGGTTTAGAAATTCAATGTTGCAGGGCGTCGCTAGTGCAGCTCCAGCGGGAGCAGCCGTAGCGACATTCACTGGAGCGGCACTGTATGCTCGGGGTGCTCTTCCTCTGACCGCGATCCTCGCATTTCTTGTGGTTTTGTTGAACGGTTACATAATCAGCAAGATCTCTTTGAAAGTCTCTGGTTCTGGTGGATATTATGAATATGTAAAGGCAGGGCATGGACCATCTGTGGCCCTCTATGCAGGATATGCCTACATCTTTTATCAGATTATGGCAATAGCCTTCGTGTCTTTGAGTATAGCGGTTTTCGTCCCAGCTGCTTTATCATACGTGTTCAATGTCAATATATCGTCATTGTACGTCATCCCAATTCTTGCTGTATCTCTGGCTTATGGGTTCATAGTCTCGGTAAGGGGAATTAGGATATCAACTTCTTACACTATGATCATGGCGCTGATTGAGATAGGAGTCATTGTGGTGATGGGAGTATACATATTGATCTCACATCCTTCTCTAAACACCGTGTCGGTCTTCACGTTAAAGTACTCTTATAAGGGAATAACTGGGGTAGCCTTGGGAGTCCTGCTTATGTACACTGCATTCGCAGGATTCGGAGCATCGACGCCACTAGGAGAAGAAACAAGAGGAGCTAAAGAGGTAATAAGCAAGTCAGTTCTATACTCAGTCATAATACTCGGAGTTTTCTTCGTGTTTACTGCCTACTTTTTCACCGTAGCTTACGGTCCATCTAATATGGCAGGTTATGCCGGTGCCCTCGTTCCAGGCATATCCATACTTGGAGGATATCTTGGGGTGGGTGCAGCAATAATAATAACCGTGCTCTTCATCAACAGTCTTCTGACTGGTCTTGTGGTTTTGACAAATGCAACATCGAGAGTCTTAATGGCCATGGGTAGAGACGGGCTTGCTCCAAGAGTTTTATCGAAAACACACAGCAGGAGGATGACTCCTTACGTTGCAGCCGCCATCGTAGCGGGAACAGCTTTCGCAATATCAGTGATTGGAAATGAAATACTCGGAGGTTTTAATGCGTTTGTAATGGCAGCCATAGGAGCAACTCTTGGCACACTATTTGTCCACATCATAATAAACTCAGCTTTCCCATCAATAAACAAGAAGTTCATAGGAAGATATGGTACCGGGAGCATTGTACTCAGTATAGTCTCTATTGGAATATTCGTATTCATACTGAGTTCAACATATATAGGATTGCCTAACCCATTCCTGTCTGTAACTAATGCTGCAATATTCCTTTCAAGTCCAGTGGGAATAGGCTCAATAGAATTTGTGGTATGGTCAGCGATAACGTTTGTCTTCATGTACGTTAAGAGGAGCAGACTGAAAGAGATGAAAGGAGCTGATATGTTGGAAGTGTCAATGGAATCGGCCGGAAAGTGAGGTGACCCTCTTTTCTATTTTTTCTTTCACATTTTCTGGGACATGAGCTACGGATGGAACTTTTCTTCTTGCCAAGAAAGTGATCTTATTCCTTTCTATCTTGATGTCCTTGTCCGGGTTTAACCTGGTGGCGATTGCCCATCCAATCTGTTCTTCATCCGTTATGTCTATGTCGTCAGAAACAACAACGTTGACTTTTTGCTCTTCCATTACTTCTTTATGGGTTATCAGAACGTTTCCGTTACCGGTGCTTATAATTACGTGATCGTCCCTCACTTCTCTCTTTATTTTAGGGCTTCTCCCTCTCGTAACAAACACTATCTTTCCGGAATTTCCTGATTCATCCCGAGTGGGATCTGAACTGATAATGTATGAATTTGACACCCTAGCAATTTCCTTCTCTGAAAACTCACTCGACTGGGCGAGATTCACGAGTGAGGCTTCCATGGTGAGTTCCGTCTGTCCTTCGTTGACGAAGACGACCTTGTTCCAAAGAGGGTCGTGTCCGAGAATAGAAATTCCGAGTTGTTTTGCCAATCCGGGTTCGGGATTGACCACATACCCAAACGAAATGAATCTCCCTCCATAATGTGGCCAAACCACCTGATAATCTGACACCTTTGGAAGTGCCGCTAAGATGGATTTCATTACAATCGATGATCTTGGGATTGAAAACAGGTTTACATGCTCGCTAGAGTTGGATGGCTGAATGTCATAATAGATAGGGTCTCTCTTTATTAGGATTGATTTGACTTCTGCAACAAATTTTGTGGAGTCGTAACCCATATAACCCGCATACTCGGCAAACGGTCCCTCCTCAAATGTCTCTCCAGGCAGGAACTCCGCCTCGATTGCAATCTCAGTGTCAGTAGGAATCGGGATGTCGTTCTTATGACCTCTTGAAAATTCTACGTTCAATATTTTACTTGCCTTTCGAAATTCATTGTCAATGAACGAAGCCGCAAGAAGATAGAATATAGGATTGGGCCCCACCAGTATAGTCATCTTCATTCTTTCCCTTCTCTCCTTCGAAATATTCAGATACTTCCAGAGATGTCCACGGCTACCTGCATCAAATGCAAACTTCTTTTTTTCAAAAGGCTGAATTCTTGCAAAGCTCAAGTTGATCACATCTTCATTCTCTGGATCTATTGTGGTGGTCAATCCAGAGGTTATGTACCTGCTGAAACCTCTTCTTGAACCATCCATTTCGAAATGGGATGGTATCGGGAGGTTGAACAGATTCAGGTCTTTATCCGATGTCAGGGCTCGAAAACTATCTCGCTGATTATTGAATACCAGATTCTCTGTTGGTATTCCGTTGGCGATCCCTGACCACTTTTCAATTACTTCTCTGATAGAACTCAAACCCGATAACATCGCAAGCCTCTCTTCACTTCCAAATATGTTGGTGACAATTGAGAAATTTTTGAAACCAACCAAGTTCTTGAACACCAATACTGGATTTCTCTTTCTCAGGCTAAGGTAATAGGCTGTTGGTTCGTAGTCTATGCTAACATCATCTTCAATTTCTATAATCTGTTCAGGATGTTTTCTCTTCAGATCTTCTACAAAGGATCTGATCGTGTAGGCGTCAGGTTTGACAGTCAATGGCGAGTCTAATTCAATCCGGAATTAAACTTTACGCAGATGCAAACCTGATTCCACCGTCTTTTCACAACGTCTTAGTCAGCAGTGAGCTCCATGTGGATCTCAATCTTGACACTGTCACCGACTAGGATTCCTCCCCCTTCAAGGACCATGTTCCAAGTCAATCCAAAGTCTTTCCTGGCAATTGTTGCTCCCCCGTCGAATCCTATCCGTTTCTTTCCATATGGGTCAGAGATTGGCCCCTGAAGTTCTCCAGATACTGACACATCTCTTGAGACATCCCTTATGATAAGCTTTCCTTTGATGTTGACTTTATCCCCTGATTTCTCAACCTCTGTGCTTTCAAATTTTATCAGCGGGTACTTCTCCACGTGAAGAAAATCCTGAGATTTCAGATGTTTGTCCCTATCATCTTCATTAGTGAAGATGGAGCCGGAATCTATATCAAGTTTCACAATTGACTTCCCTATATCATTCAAGTCAAGCCTGACATCGCCTCCAAAACTTCTGAATCTCCCTCTCACGTTTGATATCATCATGTGGCGTACTACGAATTCTAGGTTGCTATGCGCTTTATCTATGGTCCACTTGTTCCCATTTTCTGATGGTTGCATAAGTACGTTATGTATACCTAATATATAAGAATAACTTAAAATACAGTCCAACCACTTGACTATCCAATTGAATGAAAATTAAAATGAAAATCTGACTACTTTATCATGAGTTTTCTTGTGATGTTGATAATTATGAGTACTACTTAGGGCTCCAGGGAATGAATGAATAAAGAATGGGCTAATGGAAATAGTCTGACCTACCTGCACATCAGAGCACGAAACATATTATCGGTGTTATGAGATTTGTAACCAGGGACAGCACAAACGCCCTTCGGTGAAGTCATACGATGATTGCTACCATCAGCCCAGATGCCCTATATTATTCGAGGAATCTTACTGGTACCCAGGACTGGGGGTGGTTTAGAATCAAAGAAGATCTCGATATTCCTGATTTCTCAGAGCATTTAGCTGTCATTTCCAACGGAGATGTTGATAGTCTGGTTAGGAGGCATTATACCGCATCTATTTTAACAGATTTTTGCTACTTAAAGAGGTTATATCAATGAATGGATACTTCTTCTAGACAGTTGTTAAATTGTCGTATTTCATCCTCTGAATATAGGCCTCTTAGAAAGCAGCATTGAAAGAGACAACGGTGCCTTTGGCATGTCTCCAGTAACTCCGAAAATTTCGCTCGTCAGCTCCTCTGAAGTCATTTCTTTCTGTCCGGTCTTTCCTCTAATCCTTACTGCCAATTTTCCAGATTCCATCTCTCTGTCACCTATTACACAGATGTAAGGGATCCAGTTTTGTTCTGCATTTCTTACTTTCTTGTTAAGGGAAGAATCAGTGTCGTCCACATCTGCTCTAATGCCTTTCTCAGTCATAGCACGAGATATATCGGTGCATTTCTCTAGGTGTCGGTCTGCTAGGGGAACGATTCTTACCTGAGTCGGAGAAAGCCATAGTGGAAGTGATGGGGTCTTCCCTTTCTTTTCTGCTCCTGCCTCTTGTTCGAGTAGCGCATAAATCACTCTCTCAATAGCTCCACTGGGAGAATCATGAAGTATTATGGGGAACTGCCTATTGCTGTTTGCATCGATGTAAGTCATGTTATATCTCTTTCCGTTCTCGTGATCCATCTGAACCGTAGAAAGAGCAGTAGCTTTTCCCATGGAGTCCACTATGTTAAACTCGAACTTGGGATCAAAGTACGCATACCTGAAATTCCACATCTCTATGAGCACCGGTTTACCGAACGTTTTGACTAGGAACTTTATGAACTCGCTGTTTCCGACCCAGAATTCTTCAGTCATCCTGAATGCAGCTTCGTACGACCCATGCTCTATGCCTATGGAATCTAAAACTGACATGCAAAAGTCGAATTGTCTCTTGAATTCCTCTTTTGCTTGATCAATGTCTGCGCACATCGTGTGCATATCTGGCATAGTGAATGCCCTCAGTCTCTTCAACCCGGTGAGTTCACCACTCAACTCTCTTCTGAAGCTATATCTTGTTATCTCGTAGAACCTGAACGGAAGCTGTTTGTAAGAAACAGTAGCGTCGCTCATCAATAGGAATTGTCCGAAATCTGCTGAGAATCTGAGAAAGAACTCCTTGTCATCGGATTTTACAATGTAGTGCCTGGAAGGGAACCTGTTGAGATATTCTTTGAGGGCTGGATGATCGTAGTCGTACATTATTGGAGTCTCGACTTCTATTGCCCCATAAGCTATGGTACGCTCGGTAACGTATCTTTCTAGCAACCCCTTTATCAATCTTCCATTCGGATAGAAGCGCATGTTCCCCTGATCTGATCCAGGCTCGTAATCTACTAACTGAAGCTTCTGCATCAGTTTTATATGTGGTGGGATCTGCTGGTATGTTCTGACCTTCGTGATCTCGTAGTCAGCGAACTTCTTCAGGTTCTCGTAGCCCTCCCCTTTGAACTCAGATCGGGGGATCAGTTCCCCATCAGGGGTAAGGATGAACCAGGTCGACTTGACCTTTTCTTCCTGTTTTATCGCTTCAGAGACCTCTTCCTTTGTCCCTGACTTCTTTCCTCTTGCCGGAATAATTTCCTCTGCATTATCATTTACATAGCTCTTCAATTGCTCTGCAAGTGGGTGTCCCTTTATCTTAATGTTCCACTTCTTGTTCCATCCGAACGGGGCTTTGATCGTTTCGCACTTCTCAGAGGCTTTTTTTCTCATATACTCTAGAAGAGTCATCGCTTCTTTCGGCGATTCAAGGTTCCTACTGAGGTGGGCAAACGGATAAATCACAAGCAGTTTCATTTTCTGTTTCTGCATGAAGCCTGTCGTCTCTTCTACTGCTTTTAATGCGATCTCTTCATTGTCTCCCTTCTCAACAGAAACGAGCATAACAACGGCATCGTTTACCTCAAATTTCTTCTCCTCGCTCTCATCGTACACGCTTGCCTCTGGCTCCATCAGTTCGTAAGTCATTTTCTCAACGTCAAGCTGCAGGACTTTCATCTGTTCACCCTAAACTTTGAATACGATACCCTAAACGCATAAATAATCTTAGCCCGGAAAATGGGTCACTGTCGTTTGATTCTCTGGTCCAAGCAGATCAAAGTCTCCACTGAGACTCCCTCTGGAAAAGAATGACATCTCCAGTAGTGGCATTGATCTCGATCATTGCCTTGCTGGGCTTGCCTCCTATTACAAACTCTATGTTGTATCTCCAGACTTCCCTTTCGTTGGTCTGGTCCTTCTCCTGTTTTGCCATTGTAATATTGAAATCTTCAATGTTGAAAGCAAGCTTCATGTGCTTTTTGACCTTTTCAACTCCCTGAGCGAAATCCAACATGATTGTGAAATTATTACTACGAAGCTAATCTCCTTTTCGCTTTAGCAGAAGATGGTAGACCTCGGACCACTCGACTGCAGGATGGGAATTTAAATATTAATCAGAATTTAGAACATTAGGGTAAGTTAAAATACCTATTTTCATTGTATTCACCAATGTCTACAGATAGTTTGTTCAATTCAATAGATTCAATTGAATTCTATGTCGGTTCTGCCAAACAGTGGGCATACTTTCACGAAAAGGCATTGGGATTCAGAGTAGTAGGTTATTCAGGCCCTGAAACCGGTATAAGGGACAGGATATCGTATCTGATGGAGCAGGGAGAGGTAAGGATGATTTTTACTGGCTTTCTCTCGAGGACATCTGAAATCTCCAGGCATGTGGAACTTCACGGTGATGGTGTCAAAGACGTGGCGATAGATGTAAACAACCTTGAGGATACACTTTCCTTCATCAAGGAGAATGGAATTGCAAAGTCAGGGAATGCAAAGAAGATAAAGGGAGAGAATGGGAGTCTCGCTAGGGCGGAACTGAGCACTTTTGGAGAAACAGTACACTCACTTAGAGACTACAGTGAGTGGGATTCCAACCTTCCACCGGGTTTCACTGAAATAGAGTCTCCCGAGAATAACCTCGGAGTAAAGAAGGTAGATCACGTGGTCGGAAATGTCGAAGAGAACAAGATGGACCCGTGGGTGAACTACTATGTGAAGGGTCTGGGATTCAATCAGTTGATGAGCTTCGATGACAAGGACATCAGTACAAAATATTCCGCTCTAAAGAGCAAAGTTGTTGAGTATGGAGGAAGGAAGATAATATTCCCAATAAACGAACCTGCCCTTGGACTGAAAAAGTCACAGATACAAGAATACCTAGATTACTATGAAACATCAGGCGTTCAGCACATAGCACTAGCCACCGACAATATTATTGAAACGGTAAGAAAAATGAGGAACAATGGGATTAGATTCCTTGAGACTCCGGGGACATACTATGACGAACTTGACGAGAGGGTTGGGAGGATAGACGAAGATCTCGATGTCCTAAAGAAATTGAATATATTAGTTGACAGAGATGATGACGGATATCTTCTCCAGATCTTCACCCAACCGATCGGTGATAGACCTACATTCTTCTATGAGGTAATACAGAGGAAGGGTGCAACCTCATTCGGAAAAGGGAACTTCAAGGCCCTATTTGAAAGCATAGAAAGGGAGCAAGAGAAGAGAGGAAACCTCTGAGCCATGAAAATAGCTAGGATGAATGTGGATGGAAAGATAAAGACCGTGGTGATCATGAGAGAGGACCAGTACATACCTCTCGACGACTCAATCCAATTCTATGATATAACGGAGGTCAGTGTCGACGGACAGAAACCTCTTCTACAGAGTATAAGAAACAGAGACCTGCTGGTTCCTTTACCAAGAGTCACTTCAATCAGGGATTTCTACTCGTTCGAGGAGCATGTCAGAAAGGCCCGGGCAATGAGAGGACTTGACATGGCCCCAGAGTGGTATGAGATTCCTGCATACTATTACTCCAGTACGTCCATGATATTCCCATCAGGCTCATCGGTTCCATATCCGATATTCACGTCAGAACTGGACTATGAGATGGAGGTTGCAGCAGTAATTGGAAAGGAAGGAATTAACATAAAGAGAGAGGATGCTCTCTCCCACGTCCTGGGACTGACGCTAGCGAACGACTGGTCTGCAAGGGACCTCCAGCGAAAGGAAATGAAAATAGGACTAGGTCCTTCAAAGTCGAAAGATTTTGCCACAAGTCTTGGACCTTATATCACGACGGTTGACGAACTTGAAGATTTAATGGAATCGGGTGATAGATTCGATATCTCGGTTGAGGCATATGTGAATGGAAGGAAGTATTCAAGCGGGAACATAAGAGACATGCACTGGCCTTTCTCAGAGCTCATTGAATACGCTTCCAAGGGAACAAGACTTAGAAAAGGGGATGTCATAATGTCAGGAACAGTTTCAACGGGATGCATCCTGGAACTGGGAACCGAAGAATACGGCTGGTTAAAGAGAGGAGACGTTGTGTCGATAAGAAGTCCAGCTCTGGGGGAACTCATCAATGAGGTAGTTTAAATGGTGTACTATGTGAAACAGGGAAGGATGCCTCGGACGAGGCACACTTTCGATGATAGGAAGAAATTGCTCAGAGAGGAACTATTCGGGGAAGAGAGCTTTGATGGCTCTTATTCATTACTCTACCACAGATATGAGCCAACCAGGATCAGATCAATACGGGAAGTGGAAAAAAGGAACATCGTCTACAAGCTGCAAGAGACGCACAAGCTGGTCGACACAGAACTAGTAAAGAGAGAGGGAGACTTCGTCACTGGGAGAAAATCACTTTTTGGAAATGAACATCTGACTATATCAATCCTGAAACCGGCAAGGCCTTCTAATACCTACTTCAGACACGGGGTCAGCGACCAACTCTTTTACGTCCGCAAAGGCAAGGGAGTATTAAAGAGCATGATGGGGGATTTGTCCTTTGAAACGGGGGACTACATATACGTACCCAAAGATCGG
>JAKATW010000149.1:4720-10976 GCA_021827945.1 Thermoplasmata archaeon | reverse complement strand
GAGGCACTTCTCCGTGATGTCATGGCTTCTCAAACACAGATTCAAGACGAAGGAAGGTCTACTGAGGATGTCATACTGGCATCATTACTATCATCCTCTATCAACGGGGATTTGACAATCTCCTTTGAACTCTAAGCGGCAAATTTACTTTTCTGACCCCTTTCCGAACTTGAGTCTTCCTACGTATGTTACGATCCAATCCACTAGATCGTTGTATGTTCTGATACCTTTGTCTGTTGCGTGTAACAGGCCGCCGTTCTCCTCAATAAGTTCCTTGAAGATCATCCATTCGGTATACTTAGCCAGATTGTCATATGACATCCCTGTTTTGGTTGATAGGATCGTCTTCTTCTGTGGCCCCTCATCTACCAGGGTCTTGATTATCCTGGACACCACGTAAAGGTCCGGCTTAAAGTTCTCTTTGGGAGAACTCAATTCGGAACCTCCTGAATTCGTCGATCAGAACGTTTGCGCTCCAGATCCGATTGTAGAGTTTGACAAGAGTTTTATCTCCCAGGATGAGCGTGATTATAGCTGCAGAGAAAGCGACGTAGTACATGCTTGCAAAGACCTGCAACAATCCACCTACGAGGTAAGTGAACAGAAGGAACAAGAAGAAGAATGTCAGGAAGAAGTAAAGAAGCAATTGAAGAATTGATACGAGTATGAATCCCTGTTTCGCGTACCTCAGGTCCACAAGTATCTTTTCCCAGTCATATTTTTGCATGATTTTGATTATTCCTAACGGCCCCTCCTTTAGATCCTCGTCCCATTTTATTTCTTGCGGTGCCCTATAAGCTCGCACCATCACAAGGTAAATGACGATCATTCCTGCTGCCCATATTACCAGTGAAAATATCGAACCACCAAAGTATGATGAGGCTCCAGTCTGTATGTATCCAACCATCGTCACAGAGTAGAAATCGTAAAAGTAGACGATTGCTAGTGATATGACAGAGATCAAGATCGTTCCAAGGGTGATCAGCAGCAATAAGGGAAACTTCCTTCGAATGTTAGAAAATCTGGTGAGAGAGTCTATCGTTAGCATGAGCTCTCGCATCTTGTCAATGGCGCTATCGCTGTTCATATGGGCATCGCCACCACTTTGACCTCGAAATAAGCGTAGCCGTAGACGAAGATCGCAACGTATCCCACGTTAGCGAGCCTTTGGTTGAGATATTGGGAATTGAAATCCGAATAAGGAAAATTGTTCAATATTGCTACTGCTATTGGGTCACCTCTTACGTATGAACCCGGAGCCGACAGGTTCACTCTGGGCCAGACGCTTCCGTAAAAAGCAGGTGCAAACAACCTGCCTTGAATGTATCCTGTCAGGTTTAAGTATGAATGAGCATCGTTAATCAAATACTCGGAACCGTGCTGAAGTACAATCTCTCCGGGGGCTCTAATAAACGTTCCATTTTCATAAGCAATAGTGTGTGCGATACCCACATACGTGAAAGAGGCGCTGTATTTCACATTCACGTTGGGAAGAGCCTCTATGACTATGAGCGTTCCGTTGTCAGGGTTCCCATATTGAGATGCCGTTCCATCAGTCAACGCATAATGGAACCCCTGCGTGAAAACAAAAGTTACAATTATGAGCAAGACCATCGCAACTGATGCAATCTTCCAAGTCCTGCTCTTCATCAGAAATGAATGATCAAGCAGATATAGCTTTAACTCATCGCCGATGAGCTTTCATTTTTAATAGGTGCAATTTGACACTATAATACGGACACAATTACTTAGCAGGAATTTTCTAGGATTTATACCATAAGGATTACAACAAATGAAATTGATTTCTGCTGTGACCAAAACTAAGATTTATTTTTCCCTCTCCTCATCATTACGATAGCTGTTGCAAGGATGGCAACTAAGACTATCAAACCTACTATCACCCTCTATCAACGGAAATTTGACATTCTCTCCAAAACTCCCCACTCAATGGAGTCAAAATAGGAAATAACTAAAAATCAGATATTTATGAAGCTACAATGAGAGTCTTGATATTCAGCGACATTCATGCTAACCCATATGCACTGAGAGCCCTCCTTGATCAGGAGAAGTTTGATGAGGCGGTGTTCCTCGGTGACGTTGTAGACTATGGTAGTAAGCCCGTGGAAACATTAGACATGGTCAAGGAAATTTCTAAATATGTAGTGACTGGAAACCACGATTATGCCGCTGCTTTCAACAAGGATTGTCTATGTTCACAGGAAAATCACGAACTATCAGTTTACACCAGGGAGAACATAACAATGAAAGACCTGGGAAAGAATGAAATAAATTTTCTAAGATCGCTGCCGACCTCTCTCGATATAGAACTCGAAGGAACTCTCTTTAAATCAGTTCACGGATCTCCAGCGGACTCTCTGTACGGATATCTCTACCCGTGGAAGGTCACGAACGAGCAACTCAAGGATCCGATGAGTTTCACCCAGGAGACCGGTAATTTTCTTGTTGGGCATACTCACTATCAGTTCCTAGTGAACTACGGGGGGAATCTGATAGTCAACCCCGGTTCATCCGGTCAACCACGGGATGGCAATCCCAATCCTGCCTACGCAGTGTATGACACCAGAAGCAAGGCTTTTGAAATGAAAAGGTTCAGTTATGACAGATCGAAATTGAAGTCTGACCTGAAGGAGAGAGTGGGGGACCACCGTCAGCTAGAGAAACTCTACAAGCTCTTTATCCTCTGAAACCTAGTCTGTCCTGTCGAAGTATGCGACTTCATTCACCCCGATCCCCTTCTTTTCAAACGCGAGATCGATGGTCGAAATCTGAGATATTCCCCTGCCGACCACCATACCATCCTTGACAAGTGCCACTTCCATCCCCGGCTTGACGTCCTCAGAGATCTTCTTTATCCCAGGTATGAACAGGTTATCTCCCCTGAAGATTCCCTCGGTTTCCACAATTCTCTTGCCTTCCGCGATCAGAATCTCTCCAAGACTTTTCATCATCCGAATTCCAGACGAAGTCTTTATGAGGATCGGTAATCCGTCGAACAGAACGAATCTCCTGTTTCCTTCCTTCCTCTGGCTGAGGTGCTCTGGGTCCAGGTCGAGATCATAGAGGAATTTCAGGATGTTCGAGTATTCCAGTGATTCCTTCCTGCCCCTGTTTCCGGCTAATTTGTGGGAGTTCAAAATTTTAGAAAGTCGTTCCGAATTCTCAAAGTTAATACTTCCGGTGACCCCCTCGGCGCCATCAAAGAGGTTCAGTATTTCACCCTCCTGAGATGGGAGTATGTAGAATACGTTTGAGTACTTCTTGTCCTTGAAGTACTCTCTGGAAATATCATAGAGTATCCTCTTTTCCTCTTCAAACCAGTGCCCAGTGACAGGTATGTCATAGTACATTGCAGGGAACAGGGATTCGAGCTCTCGAGGCACCAGTCCCAGAGGGCTCGTGACAATAACTTCCTGAATTCCGCTCAGATAAGGGTGAATGAAGGAATGGAGTATCCTGTGTGTTTTTGATTGAGAGTATGGCTTTACCGCAGAGCAGGGTATCAGGAGTAGGTTATCAGAGGTTTGTTTCAGGTTTTGTATTCTCTTTCGATAGTTAACTATCTCTGGTCTATAGACTCCCTCAACATTGGTCGCCATTATACTCTTAGGACGGAAGTCCATGAACTTCTCAACGTAGGCATAGAACTCCATGTCCATTATTCTAAGGGCCTCTTTTGAAAAATTTGAGAAGCTATGATTCTCCACAATCTCCCTGAACCTGTTATGTCGAAGGGCTAAATCAATCAGTTCCAGTATCCTTTTCTTTTCTGCCTGGTTTTTTGCAGCGCAGTCCTGTCCCTCGTAGATACCAAACTCGCTTACGCACTTATTCTCACCGAGAAGTCTTATCGGAGAATCGTCCAGCAGGTCAATGCCCATATAGAACAGAACGGGATAATCGTTGGGCAGACCGAACGCAGGAAGGTAGATCAGCTTGTCGGGAAACTGCAACCTTGTTTCGCTGACTGTACGTATCATTTCCCTCGCATTGAGCTTGTTGATCCTATTGATGACAACTATTCCTTCGTTTTGATAGATTGTATTCTTTCTAGTCTCCAGCCCCTGCTGCTTAAAAGGTAAATGGTCTGTGCTCAGAACATCAGGAATCTTGAAGCCAAAGAATTCGCCATACCTCCTGGCTAGATATCTCATAGAGGACTCCAGTCGGAGAAACCGCCCAGACTAAATAACCTTCTCTGTATTGGGAAATCGTCAAGTCTTAAACTATACTCAAAAAGACCCGAAATTCAGGATTATGAGTCCGAAATCTCCCTGAGTGTGGATAAATCCCTGTCTGAAATCTATATTGCCTAGCCTGTTCTTGACCTTCCTTACGAACAGTATTACATCGCTGGAATCAACATCGTTCCCGATCTCAAGGACCATGTATATTCTCTTTATCTTCTCCCTTGGCAGCTTGTTGACCTCCTCAAATAGATCCCTTTCTGCAATGCTGAAATTGACGAATGGATAGGTGAAGCTTGACAGGCGTACGGGGCCATACAAGTTTGTAAGCATCTTGATGTCGTGAAGAGATATTCCTAGTGCAGTTGAATTGTCGACCACTCGTGCGATGCTCACGACCTTTTCCCATATGTGCTTGTAGTACCTGTTGTTGATGTCCAGGATTCTCTGATTCTTGGAGTCCTGAAGAATGTCCTCCGAATCAATGAACTCGAGCATATCGAGGTCTGTCCTCATTCTCTGTACCTTCTCTAACTCCCGCTTTTTGTCAGCGCCTATAGGTATTATAGGGAAGAATCCCATGAATGATCCGGTCGATTTCAGGATCTTGAGCAGGGGTGGTATTATGGCTTCCTGAAACCTCCCCTCAGTCTGTGCTACCACAAAAATGAGATTTCCGGAGAAATTGTCAAGAATTGTTTTCCTCTCCATTCCGAGCAGATCATTCATCTTTGATCCAAATCCCCCGTCAAACTCCTTTAGCTGGAGGGCGTTGTCCACCCGGCAATCCCTGATGCTCTCAGAATCGTAGTCCAGCCCTGAAGTCAGCGTATCTCCGTTGAAGTAAGATGCTATTGCAACTCCAAGGTGCCCAACTCCCAGGACCCTTACGCTGCCAAGTTTAACGTCAGCCATTAGTCGCAGCTCTGCCCAGCTGTTCTTTCTCTAGTTCTCTGATCTTGTCTCTTATGTAGTCCCTGACGGCCGTCCTGATCAAGTCTTCCCCATCAACTGCCATTCCCTTGTTAACTATAACGTCGATGTTTTCCACTTCGTTCCTGGGAAGTCTCAAGGTCATTTTCTTAGAAGGACCTGTACTGGTAAGCTCGTCAAGATGGGACTCAATGGCTTCTCTGATGAACTCCGATATATTCTTGAACTTACCTTCCTCTATCAACTCGTTGATCTTGTTTACCGCGCCGAGTGATAGGCGTACAGTAATTCGAGACTGGTCTGGTAAATCAGACATTTAACATCCTTCTCCTGACTTTCTGTCAGACATATATCATTTTCTCGATATATAAGCTTTAAATTAATTGAAATTCCAATATTTATTTTAAAGCATAAAAAACCTGAGCTAATTAGCAAAGGTATTATCGTGATATGCAATTATAATTGAAATGATGGGCGGCAGGATGAACGAGCGCCAGATAAGGCGAATGATGCAGCAGGCAGGCATCAAATCAAGCGATATGGATGGAGTGGTCCAGGTAGATTTCATCTTCAGCGACAAGAAGATATCGGTAATGAACCCTCAAGTCACGATTCTGGATATTCAGGGAACACGAACGTATCAAGTTGTTGGTGGTGAGGAAGTTACGGGGGAAGTCACAGGTATCACAAAGGCAAAAGATTCTGATATAAACGAAGAGGACCTCAACCTTGTCATTCAGAAAACAGGCGTTGAAAGAGAAAAGGCAATCGAGGCACTGAGAAAGAATGGATACAAACCTGCAGAAGCTATCATTGCGTTGATGACTGGCAGATGACAGATAAACCCTCATATGATAGAGGCAAGGTCCTTGAAGCCATCCTGGAGAGGCCGACTACAAGGAAGAAGGTACTGGAAAAGATAGAGGAGATAGAAGATAGACTTAAGCGGATTAGAACGGAGGAAAAAAAGGACTTCGAAATATTCCTAGGCGGCTCTTACGCAAAGGGAACAGACATAAGGGGCTCAGACGCCGACGTGTTTCTCCTCTTTACGGGCGAATTTGATCCACTTGAAGTACTGAAGATGCTAAGGAGAGAATTCCCGGATGGGATAGAGG
>JAKATW010000149.1:0-4710 GCA_021827945.1 Thermoplasmata archaeon | reverse complement strand
CCATACCTCCTGCTTCAGCAGAAATCATTCTCAATTGACATAGTCCCCGGATACAAAGCTTCCACGGGGAAGGACCTGAAGACCGCTGTTGACAGGACACCGTTTCACGTTAGATTCATTCAGGAGAATTTCACAAAAGAGATGAAGGACGAGGTTAGGATCCTGAAGCAATTCCTGAAGGGTATCGGTGCTTACGGAGCGGAGTCATCAGTTCAGGGTTTCTCAGGGTACGTTGCCGAACTTCTCGTATTTCGTTATAAGACATTTGATGAAGTGATTTCAAACGTCAGGAAGTGGAATATTCCGTCCGTCCTTGATAAGGGGACTAAGGAGTTTAACGGGGCTAACCTAGTCATTGTGGACCCGGTGGACTCAGGAAGGAACGCCGCAGCAAATGTGTCGTTAGAGAATCTTTCGACATTCATCCTGGCTGCGAACTTATTTGCCTGGGAGACATGGAAGGATTTCCTTTTCCCCAAGAGACAGGACTTCTCCATTCCCGGAGATGCCGTTGTAGTCTACTTTCCGTGCAAAAAGTGCAACGAAGAGGTCCTGGTTCCGAACCTGAGAAGAATCAGCTCTGTTCTCAAGGGAGAACTCGAAAAATTGGGGTTCAGGATAGTCTACTCTTCAGTCTTCGTTGACAAGGGAGGGTACATTGTGGTAATTCCTGAGGCGAATAATCTAGGAGAAGCGAGCCTTCACATCGGTCCTCCAGTCACAAGTCCCAATGTAGCATCATTTCTTCAGAAGTGGAAATCTGGCACAAAATTCGGCATGCCATTCATGGTCGGAGATAGGATATGCGTGCTGAGGGAGAGGGAAGAAAGGGAAGTTTCTGAAGCCATCGCCGGAATCATTCCGAAGATCAAACTTTCAAGAGATTTTGATCCAAACAGGATACTGGTAATCTATGGACACGACCTTGTTTCAATGCCGGAATCAATAAGGAATGGGTTCATATTCCCTTCGCTGGGAACATGGGTCAGGAATTCACGGGATATTGAGTGATATGATCCAGAATCCTAGGAAAGCCAGCAGCGATACAAAGAATGCTATGAAATAATCGCTCTTCTTCTTCGTCTCGTGGCCAGATCTGTACATCAGGTATACAGCAATTATGAGCACCACAAACAACAGGAGCACTCCTACATACCCTGCTGTAGCTGGTAGAAGTCCTGACAGGAAACCAAGGAATGCCGCTACGAAGAATGCTGCCAGCATTGCCTTACCCCTTGTAAAGTCTGCTATCACGTACTTGCCCCTGTCAAAAGTTTCCATTCAAACCACCTCGGACATCATTTCTCTGACAACCCTGATGGGCTCTTTGGATTTAACTACTCCTGAAGCCACCAGGGTCCCCTCGGCACCAAGTTTCTTGCTCGTGAGTACATCATTTCTGTTCTTTATTCCTGCACCGACTATGAACTTCGATCTAGTTCCATCCAGAAGTCCCGCAGCTTCTGCTATAATTTCCGGTTTCGCAGTTGAAACCGATATGTCTCCCCCTATGAGTTCAGGGGGTTCATATGCAATGAAATCGGGTCCAAATGGAATCAGTTCCTTGATTTTCTCCAAGCCCTCCGCACAGACCAGAGTCTTGAAACCATTTTTTTGGGCCATTTCAACAGTTTCCCTAATCTTTTCAAGATCCAGTCTAAGTTCTGAATGGTTGAGCATAATTCCTGAATAGCCGTAATCTGCTAGCAGCCCTACCGGGATATGACCGGTGTAGGGACCAGGGTTTAAGGGTTCAGCAGTCTGAATATATTTGGTAAGCTTTGTCTCTATCATTGAATCAAGGGGGTTCAGGACAAGAATGATCGAAGGATTACTTTCGAACTCCTTCTCAATCCCCCTGATGATACCGACTGCATTATTCCCGGTTGATTCCCTATATGCCTTAAAATTAATAAAAAGAAGCAAAAATTCACCCTAGTTTTGCAACTGCTTCCTGTACTTCCTTGTAGTTTGGCTCTTTTCCGGGGTTCTCACTTACCCACTTGTAAGCAACCTTCCCATTCTTGTCCAGGACAAAGACTGCACGCTTTGACACGTTGAGTCCCCTCACGTTGAATGCACTTTCGTGGACGCCTCCATAGGCTCTGCTTACTGACTCGGTGAAGTCACTCAACAGGGGGAAGTTCAGGTTATTCTCTTTCTTGAACTGTGCCAAAGAAAATGGCTGATCAACGCTGACTCCATAGACCTTCGCATTTATCTTGTTGAAGTTAGCCATGGAATCCCTGAATGTGCACAGTTCCTGTGTACAGACAGAGGTAAAGGCACCTGGGAAGAACACCAACACTGAGGGATGTCCCGCCAGTTCAGATGACTTGACCGTCTTCAAATCCGTGTCTACTAACTCAAAATCTGGTGCTTTGTCTCCAATGTTCATGTCTGGTTTATCAGGTCTTTATATAAAAAAAAGTTGTAATTGCCTTAATTTCTGTGGCGACAGTCTAAAATGAGAGTCAACACACAATCATCTGTTCTTTGTCCTCTTCATGTGCTTCACTCTTTTTGCCCTTTCGTCGTATCTCTTCTGTCCAGCGGCAAATAATTTCCTGTCCTCTTCGGTCTCGAGTTTTAACGGGGGTACCGGAACAGGTCTTCCGTCTTCATCCAGTGCCACCATGGTGACCGTGGCTTTTCCAGCGAAGTTGACGTCACCGGTTTCCAGGTTCTCAGCAAATGTTTCGACCCCTACTTCCATGGATGTCTTACCAACAAAGCTCAGTTTGCCGCGCATCTCTAAAAGATCACCTATGTGCACGGGATAGATGAAGTCGATGTGTTCAATATTTGCAGTCACGCAGTTTCTTCTGCAGTGCTTGGTGGCGACAATCCCCGCGATCTCGTCGATCATCTTCAGGATTGTCCCTCCGAATACGTTGCCAGCCACATTGGCATCGGGTGGCAACATTACTCTGGATATTATTGATTCACTCTCTTTAGGAGTTTTCTCTCCAAGTTTATTGAAACTACGGGTATCAGTATTATTAGCCAACGTGCTTCATTTCAACTTGAGTATTAAGATATTTGCGTTCACGGAAGAAGGAAATCTCCTGATTCCACTAGGTCATCATTGAAAAATCCACTTCAATGATAGCCTGCACATTGGCAATGTTAAATATGAGGAAGAAGATTATTGGTAAACACAGCACCAAATTGTGAGTTAACCCGGCTCACAGAGATTAAAAAAAGGACGGATAGAAGAGAAAAATGGAAGGGCCAAGTGCACGTTGGATTTGATGCTGGAGAATTAAAAATTGGGTGATTGGATGAAGTCTAATGACGAAAAGGTGGCAATCATTGGAGTGGGGCATTCAAAGTTCGGAAAGAGGCTTGATGTGAGTATAAATGAACTGGGCTGGGAGGCAATCAAGCCGGCCTTACAGGACGCAGGGATCACGCAGAAAGATGTCGGGTTCTATTCGGTCGGAAACTTCGGTTACTGGAGCGAGGAGATCCTTCCTGCAGTGACCATCGGAGAGTATGCAGGTCTCACCTGCGGGAGTCTCAAGACAGAAGCTGCATGCGCATCAGGCAGTGCATCGCTCAAGATAGCCATGGATAGCATACTATCTGGAAACAGCGATATTGCCGTGGCAATGGGTATTGAAAAGATGTACAACTCTCCGAATGGAACGATAATTGAGTTGATAGGAAGGGCAGGCAATTACTTTTGGGAGTTCGAGAATTTTGGGATGACTTTCCCTGGCTACTACGCGCTGTACGCAACCAAGTACCTCGATGCTTTCAATTCAAAAGAGGAGGACCTCTGCGAGGCCGCAGTCAAGGCACACCACTATGGGAGCATGAATCCTTACGCACAGTTCCGAAAGGAGACATCAGTTGAGGAATGCATGAAATCAAAATATGTCTCCAGGCCGCTTAAACTCATGGATTCTTCGCCTATAACCGATGGAGCGGCAGCAGTCATACTTGCAAGAGGAGACGTAGCGAAAAAGCTCTCTGATACTCCCGTGTACATAGAGAGTCAGGGGACAGCGACTGGTACAGCATACATGGGAAGAAGGGATGATTACACTGGACTGGAGGCCAGCAGGAGGGCAGCAGAAATTGCTTTCAGAGGGGCTGGCTTGGATGGGGTAGGTAATAATTTCGACCTTTTTGAGGTCCACGACTGCTTCACCATTGCGGAAGTAATGGCATACGAAGACCTAGGGCTGGCAAAGAAGGGAGAGGGAATAAGGCTGCTCAAGGAACACCAGACCTACAAGGATGGGAAATTCCCCGTAAATCTAGATGGAGGTTTGAAGTCAAAGGGACATCCAATTGGAGCCACGGGAATTAGTCAGGCCGTTGAGATTACAAAACAACTAAGGGAGGAAGCGGACAACGGAAGGCAGGTCCAGGTCAACAGAGGGAGAGCGCTGCAACACAATGTGGGTGGGACTGGCCACTATGCGTACGTGACAATATATTCAAGAGGTGACTAAATGACTGAGGAACCAATACTGGAGGATCGAAGGATTCTTGACCTCAGGTACAGGATGCCGATATCTCAAATCAAGAATTTCTTTACTGGTCTTGAAGAAGGAGCTGTCAGGGGAACTAGGTGCAAGGACTGCGGAAGGATATATTTTCCCCCACAGTCGGAGTGCCCTGATTGCATGACCAGAAATACTGAATGGTTCGATTTCAAAGGACGAGCAACACTGGAAACTTATACCACGGAGATCG
>JAKATW010000107.1 GCA_021827945.1 Thermoplasmata archaeon | reverse complement strand
GATCTGTCGAAATCGCTGATTTTGCCTAGGCCGAAACTAACCCAGACAGCTCTTATCCCAGCCTCGTCTGCGCTTTTCACATCGCCAGGTCTGTCCCCGATGTAGAAGATTTGCCGGGGATCCTTTCCAGACTGCTCTACTAAAAGCTTCAGTCCTTCAGTTTTATTCTCAATGGGTCTATCTCCACAGACGATGTACTTGAAATTTACACCGGGAAAAAAGTGCTTTGCAATCTCTAGAGTGAGGTTGAGGTTCTTCAGGGTAAGTATTCCTAGTTCATTGTTTTCCTGGAGTTTCTTCAGTATGGAGGGGGAGTTCTCTATTGGCTTCGTGTCCTGGGTGAAAGTTCTCAAATAACAGTCCACGTATAATTTCATGATTTCCGGAAGATCCCTCTCTGGGACTCCATGTTTTCTCAATATCTGAGTCAGTTTCAGTACTCCTATATATCTGGAAGCGTCTTTGATCACATAACCAAGTTTCCCAGCAGATTCCCGAAAGCATCTTATTATGGAATGCTCTGAGTCAATCAAAGTACCATCCATGTCAAATATCAGCAGAAAGCCCACTAAGCGCTATTATTTTCTACATTAAATGGATGCTTGTATCAACCGGTTGTACGGAAAGGTTATTAACTTTACTATAATAACCTAATAAGGTGTAAACAGATGGCGCTGCTAAAGGATAAGGATAAGACGTACCTAAAGGATGAGTTCAAGAAGAACCTCAAGAACGAGGTAAAATTATATGTGTTTACCTCCGAAGAGGATTGCCAGTATTGCGATCAAACAGTAGAGATTGCCCATGAGCTACAGGAGACATCAGACCTGATAAAGGTAGAGACGCTTGGATTGGGCTCAGAGAAGGCGAAGAAGTGGGGAATCGAGAAGGCACCTACGACCGTTGTTACAAGCAATGGTGGCAGCGAGCATTCGAGGATAAAATATATCGGCATCCCAATGGGCTATGAGTTTTCTTCACTCGTTGAAGACATAAGGAGAATTTCAAGGAACGATCCAGAGATTGAGCCTGCGGTCCAGAAGAAGTTGGAAACTATTGACAAGCCTGTCACAATAAGGGTTTTTGTTACTCCTACGTGCCCGTATTGTCCAAAGGCAGTAGGGACTGCACACAGATTCGCCCTTGCAAACAAGAATATAACTGGAGAAATGGTAGAGGCTACGGAATTCCCGGCTTGGGCAGACGAATGGGGGGTGTCTTCTGTTCCTCACATAGTGATAAACGGAGATGTCCAGTTCGTGGGCGCATACCCGGACGAGAACTTCGTGGACTACGTCATTGAGGCATACAAAAAACAGGGGAACTAGTCCGCTGAAGCAAAAATCGCAAATTTTTAATCCTTCAGAGCATGGAGAAAGAAGGGGGCCGTAGCTTAGCCCGGTAGAGCGCCTGGCTCATAACCAGGTGGTCGTCGGTTCAAACCCGATCGGCCCCACTATCTTTCTCACCTAGATTTTTTGAATACAAAAACGTACTCATGTTTGAACACGTAAAATCCTCCGGCAAGAGCCCTGTACCGCCATAACTCCTTTTGATCTCTCTTCGTCCTTGTATCCTCAAAATTCTTGGCGATGATTCCTGTTAGCTTGAAACCGTTCTTCATGACCACTTCCATCATGTAAAAGCCGAGAGGTATCAATTCACGATTTTGATACTTATCTCCGGCTACCAGAACCAGATATCTGTCATCCTGAAGTACTGACGACACTTGCCTGACTACACTTCCGAATTCATCAAGGAATTTCTCAACGGAGGTCGAATTGGAAAGGTCCTTTGAATCATTGCTGAACTTGATTATATCAAAATATGGAGGGTGCATGATTACGAGCTGTACCCGGGCGATATGGTTCCTCCTGCATAGATCATTGAAATCCATTATGGTGCTGTCTCCATCTTCCAGAATGACCTTTGCCCCCAGAGTGTTCGGTTCACGCATGATCAACTTAGTCGCTCTTTTGACGGTCGCTTCATTAATGTCTAATCCTATTACGTTTCTTCCAAGTCTTATTCCTTCAATCAGTGTTGTTCCACTGCCTGCAAAGGGATCTAGTACCCAGTCTCCTCTCCTAGTGTACCTGAGTATAACTTGATGCGGAATCTGAGGAACGAAGTTCCCCCAATACCATCCAAGGTGGGCTCCAGAAGTATCTCTTCTATCGAAAGTCCAAAGGCTGTCTGTCAGAACATCGTTGTACTCCTTCCACCTGTAGAGATTGATGTCATTCAATCCATTGGTTTTGCTTTCGGTGAGAGATTTTATCAATCTTCTTGCATAGTATTTTGCCCTTTCGAGGGTCCTGGAGTTTAGGATCTGGGCTAAATCTTCTTGAAGAGAAGGATAGACCTCGTCAATCGAATGTGGCTGTCGATAAGTCTTGGTGAGCAACTGACGTACCTTCTTCCGCAGCGTAGACCTATCTCCGCATTTAAGGGTATCCTGCAATATTTCGACCATTTGAGACGTATCGTGCAAATCTTCATCTGGCTCCCTTCTTCTGTTTGCACTGCCATCTTTTGAATTGAAAGACCTTGATGACATTCAGAGTTTCATCAGTTCGTCCTATTTTAGAATATCAGAACGATGATAGAGCGAACGGTTTAAAGGGCAACAGTCTTAGCTATATAAGAAAAGCTTGTAAATCTTAGCCTCTGGGTTAGATGGTGGTCGACAAGTAGTTTAAATCTTTCACTATCCATAAAAATCTCCTCTGAAGAAAGGTGACCGGTACTCATTCATTTCTTCAGCTTCTGATACTTGCCTCTGCTGATGAATTTAAGGTAGCCTCTGTCTCTCAGAATCTGAAGCTGTTGCCTTATCTTGTCCTTGATATGTTTGTTGTCAGGATGAAGATCTTCTAGACCTGATTCGTAAGAATATACGTCCTCTAGGGTGAATGTCTCTTGCATTCCATCTATCACCCTCATCACATCGGAGATCCAGCCGCGCTTTTCAAAATCTCCTTTTAAGATATTTTCTACCCTTGTCCATTGATTCATTACCGTTTCAGTGGGAACTATTTCACCGGCTTGAATCACTTCTATCCTGCCAACCTCAGGAATGTTGTTCAGCAGGATCTCGGAACCAACCCAGTTCCTCCTCCTAGCACTCTCACCGAGTGGATTCCTCCTGCCAATGCTATTCATTGTCACAGACAGTCTGTGGATAAACAGGCAATCTCGTACTTCCTTCTGGTACGGATTGTAGTGAAGCAAGATCAGAGACGGAAACGTTCCCTCTCTAAGGCTCCTAACGGTGGTATGGTACTCAGCACCCATTATACGAGATGGAAAGTAGTTGTGCGGGAAAGACTTCGTACTCTTTAACTGAAAATCATCTTTCGAAGATGGGAGTAACACAAATATTTGGTTGGAGTGGTTGCAATAGAAATCGTATACCTTGGTGTTGTCCTTATACTGTTGTAAAGGCGACCCGCATCGAGGGCAGTATAGGTTGTCTCTTGCCCAACTCTCGGTGACCTCCCTGGCGATTTGAGACGAACTGTTGTACATTCTCATTGCTTGAGAGAAGTACGAGGAGAGGTCAAGATCCACGTAATGCGAAACGCTCCTTGGATCTAAATGTTTTTACTCGCACTGCTTGACGCCGCTGACCGGGCTCGAACCGGTGACCTCTCGGTTAACAGCCGAGTGCTCTACCAACTAAGCTACAGCGGCTAAAAGGCTTATGAATCACTGATAATAATATTTTCCGATATGCTTTGACGCTTGAGTTACTGGAAACTCTTACTAATATGTAATCCGATCTATTATAGCAAAGTATTCATGCAAAATAGACATTCCCATTTTTGAGGAGTACAGATGACTGAAAGAAACATCGAGGATTTTTTGCTAGAGAATGGGAACATCAAGTTTGGCAAGTTTACTCTTGCTTCAGGGAAGGAATCGGATTATTATGTAGACATTAAGAGTGCTTTACTGAATCCCGTCTTTCTTAGGGAGATTTCAAGGAAGGCTGCGCCATTCATAACTGGTGAAAAGATAGCATGCGTGGAGCTTGGTGCAGTACCCTTCGGAGTAGGAGTATCACTCGAAACAGGAAAGGATCTGATCATTATCAGAAAGGAAAAGAAGGAGCACGGTCTAGGAAAACTCTTCGAGGGCAAAGTGGAGACGGGAGAGACGATAACTTTCGTTGAGGACGTGACGACTACCGGCGGAACAATATTGAGGGCAATCACGAAACTGAACGAAATGCATGTGAGAACGGACAGAGTGATCGTGGTTGTGGATAGGAAAGAGGGTGCAAAGGAGGCTCTGGAATATGAAGGGGTCGAACTAATCAGCCTCGTGGATATAGACAAGCTCCGATGAGTAAGTATTTAAATATTTGGTTTATCTTATTCCTTGAGGACAAGTCATGGACCGAAGACAGGAGATAATTGGTTCTATTATAAGATTCGCGTCGAGAGGTGGCTATACCACAATCTGTGCAGACGAGAGTCTTTCCTATACCTTTGATCTAATCCTGAGAAACGAGAGCCGGATGATGGTCATCAAGGTCATGAACAATGTTGGACTCCTGACAGAGGAAACATCAAAGTCACTTATTGCTATCTCGAGATTCTTGGATGCACATCCCCTTATTATAGGAATGAGCAACAGGGATGAAAGAATAGAGGATGGCGTCGTATACAGCAGGTACTCCCTACCGATCATATCTCCCCAAACTCTGGTCTCTTATCTCAAGGAGGGAGAGGAGCCCACCGTTAGAGCTGGACCAGGTGGTTTCTATGTGGAGATAGATTCTGAGAAGCTCAAGAGGATCAGAGAACAGAGGTCACTATCGCTGGGAGAGATAGCGAGCGCAATCGGTACAACCAGAAGAACTGTGCTCATGTACCAGTCAGGTATGTCAGCCTCGATAGACATTGCACTGAAGATGGAGGAGTTCCTTGGGGAGGAGATAATGGAGTATGTGTCGTTCCTATGGAGTGTTCAGAGGGAAGAACTTACTGCCGGTTTCAGGAAGATGCGGGAGTTTGAAAGGCTCGTGAACCAGGAGATCACCAGGAAGGGGTTTGTCATATATCCGATTAGAAGATCTATCGTCAATTTCCTTATGGAAGATTCTGATTCTTCCTACCTCGGAGGGATAGAAGAAGAGGTGGCTAGAGTAGAGAGAAAGATAGAGTATCTCAGCGAGCTATCAGAGATGAGCAATAAGGAAGGACTCCTTGTAGTAAAAAGAGAAATTGAGAAGCCAAAGAGATATAAAATCCCAGTTATTTCATATTCAGAACTGGAAAAGCTCCACGACAAGGACGAACTCAAGGGAGTTATTAGGGAGAGAAGGAATAGTTGAAAGCGGAGTTCAATGGGCAAGATAAGATTCTCTTGCTGGGAATAAACAAGGCACTGAAGGATTCTGGTAAGCTCGTTGAGCAAGTTTTGAACTCAGGAAATTTCGATATCATTCTGTTGTCCGTGACAGACGAAGAAGTTCAGGGACTCAGGGAATACATCAAGAGTCCGGTTGAAGTGGAGATGGACGATGTGGAGATAATCTACGAATATTTTATGAAACAGTTCGGAGAGACATCCATACCTCCTGAGGCGTACATCTCTGCAGTAAAAGTGGCCGACAAGAATGGTTCGGAGATTAGAGGAATAGATATACCATCAGGAATGTACGAGGACATTTTTGTCGTGAATGTTCAGCTCTCTGACATGATTTTGCTCAGCCTCAGAAGAAGAAGGCTCTTGAAGAAGAGGTGGAATTTCTCGTCTCCAGGTGCATTCACTGCGCAATGGGACACCTATCTCAACAAGGGCGGATACATGAAAGTCGAGAAGGAGAGAGCAAAATACATGGCAACAGAGGTAGCCAACAAGAAGAAGGGAAATACAGTTGTTATAGTGGAATCTGAAAGATTCAGGGACTTGGTGAATGACCTGAATAGTACTCTCCAAGGATATAGAGTTCAGGAGAGCGGGGAAGAGATGACGACGGCTTCGTCAGGAAAACTCTCCTAAAGTGCTTCTTGAATTCCCTTCTCATTTCTTCGGTAAGATCTCCCTGCAGCGTTTTGATGAGTGTTTTTCCGTTTCTAGCGAGTACGTGCTCGCATATTTCCAGAACCCGTTTTGCGATGAAATAAGAATTCGCTTGATCTCTCGATCTGTCTCCGCTTGTGTGCATCAGTATGTCAGAAAGTACGAGATCAAAACCATCAGGAGATAGCTCAAGGACCTTTGTCCATATGTTATCCTCAAAGATGTCTCCCTTCACGAAATAGACGTTCTCAATTCTTCTCATCGGAACTAGATCCATGGCTACATTGAGTCCCTCCTCGTTTACCATGGATGAATACTGGCTCCATCCTCCAGGAGCAGCCCCAAGATCAAGAATTCTCATGCCATTTCCTATCAAGGAGAATTTCTCATCCATCTGTTTCAGCTTGTAAATCGCCCTGCTCCTGTACCCCTCCGTCTTGGCCCTCCTATAGTAGGTCTCAGATCTTCTCCTCTGAATCCAGGACATCTTAACTTTACTTTATTGTCTTCTCGTAGGCTTCTTTCTTCATAAGGTTGTTCACTTCAGATGGGTTGGATATCTTGAGCTTAACAATCCAGGCATCATACGGGTTCTTGTTGACTTCCTCCGGTGTCTTCTCCAGAGCCTTGTTGACCTCAACAACCTTGCCGGTAATTGGAGAATAGAAGTCCTCAGCGGATTTTACACTCTCGACCGTTCCGACAATTTCTCCTGCCTTTATGGAGGTCCCGACCTTTGGAAAATCAACATACACTATATCGGACATCTGGTTCTGAGCGAAGTCCGTAATGCCTATAGATGCGATGTCACCATCGACTTTTAGCCATTCATGGGTCTTTGTATAGTATAGACCGTCTTTAACGATCATGTTTCAGGGATGTAACAGAAGGCAAAAAGTTTTGCGTAACTTCTTGTTGAAAGTCAGTGAGAAGCTTCATCGCCATCAGTCTTCCAACCAATGACCTCTTAGTCAGAGTACTGACGGAAAATAAATTGCCGGGAAAGTCTATTGAAGGGAAGAATCTGCACCTCACTCTCAAGTTTCTTGGAGATATAAGGGATGTCGAAGGTATACGGACGAGGTTGAAAGGTATCGATCTTCGGAGCTTTAGAGTGACACTGAAGGGATTGGGTGCTTTTCCAAATGCCCAGAATGGACGAGTACTATTCGTGAAGGCATTCCCCGAAGATGTACTAAAAGAACTTGCTGAAATGGTTAACTTGCGAACCAGAGAGATACCCATGGATCATCCTTTCACGCCGCACATAACGCTACTCAGAGTAAGGGACAGGAAGGATTTCTCAGATGTTATCTCAAGATATAGAGATACCATATTCTTGGAGCACGAAGTAACATCGTTCTCCTTTTTTGAATCAATACTTAGACCGACCGGTTCAATTTACAACGAAATTCAGAGATATCAGCTTATGTAGCTGAGGTTCCCCTTCTCCTGCTTCTCATTCTCTTCCGTCTGTATTATCACGTCAATGTACAGTATGGTACTGACAGGAATCACTCTAAGTTTCTCATTCTTGTCATCCCCTATATTCAATAAGATAGCTGGTTCTTCCCCCATTGTAAGGAATCCCTGAAGTATTCCCTCTGATATCACGTCCTCCTCTGTTGAACTGGCTGAAACTATTTTATATCTGGACCCCTTTGTAAGATGTGTCATCATTGTTTGTTCACTCTACCATCGCTTGGATACTTTCGATTCTCTTCCTGTAGTTGTCCATCGCCATCTTCACATTCGACTCCACGAAATTCCATGCGAGGGAGAGCGAATTGTATCGCATAACATATCCTTTTTCCTTGCCCAGTTGAACCTCTTGGATTATCTCCAGGCCCTTCAGTCTGTTGAGATGTCTGTATAGAGTGGGTTTCGTAGTGCCCAGATAGGTCATTAGCTCGTTAACGGGCCAAGTCTTGTCAGCCCTCATCAGGAACACTTCCTTGAACATCTTGAAGGGAACGCTCTCTCTGACAGCTTCGAGGCTGAACTCTCCCCTCTCTTCGAGATATCCGATGTCGAAGAGGAACTCAGAAAGTAACCTGTCAATATCATTGCCAACAGAAGGGTTCTTCAGTTTGACCTGGAGTTCAAACATGTAAACTCTATTTTCTTTATACACTTATTTTTTTCTTGGGAACAGAATTTCCGAAATTCATATGAAAGAATGGGATTCCTCAATAGCCGCTGTACATAACTCTTATATAATTCTTTTTTCTTCCATCATCTGACCTCTGAGGAGGACTAGTTAAATTTGACCGAAGGAGAAAGTGAAGATACGGATCCAGGCGGCACGTCCGTTTTACGTGTCACTTGTTTAGAGTACGTGTTCGGTCTCAGGTGGATTTTTCAGTATCAGTCGAGACTAAACACATTGAGCATTGTTGATGGAATAGCTGGACAATCAGAGATAGGAAACATGCAACTTCCTACTAATGTTGGAATATGTGGGGGATTCTATGAATGAAATGGATAGAGCTGTAGTGCTTGCAGAGAAGGTATTCTCCTCTACCTATGGAAAGACAGCTCATGGGCTAGTTCGATTCTCAACACGCTACAAGATAGTTGCTGTGATAGACTCACAGCTGGTAGGGATGGATGCAGGTGAATATCTTGAGGGAAGGAACAAAGGTATCCCCATAGTCGGGAGGCTTGAAGACTCACTTCAGTACAACCCAAAGTACCTTATCGTAGGTGCAGCAACCGATGGGGGGGTGCTTCCATCAGAATATCGCGAAGTGGTTAAACATGCAATAAAAATGGGAATAGGTATTGTAAATGGTCTCCACGATTTCATATCTGACGATCCTGAACTCTATGGTCTAGCTCAAGAGAACAATGTGGATATCATAGATGTAAGGAAGATGTTCAGGGATAGGAAGATTCCATTCACGGGAGAGATTGAAAAGGTCAAGTCTTTCAAGATTGCAGTACTTGGTACTGACAGTGCGATTGGAAAGAGAACGACCACGATCATGCTGATGAGAGAACTGCAGAGGAGAAGATTCACTGCAGAGATGATTGGTACTGGACAGACCTCTTGGATGCAGGGTATAGAACACACCGCAGTCATAGATGCCACGGTGAACGACTTTGTGGCAGGAGCGATTGAGAATGAGGTAGTGGAAGCCTGGAGGAAGAGTACTCCCGACTTCATACTTCTCGAGGGACAGGGCTCTGTCGTTCATCCTGCTTATCCAGGTAGTTTCGAAATTATAGCGGCAGGAAGACCCGATGCCATCATACTTCAGGATGCACCCGGAAGAAAATTCCTGGACGGATTCGAGAAATATCCCATGCCTGATGTTGGAAGGGTGATTAAGATACTGGAACTGTTATCTGGGAAGCGTGTTGTCGCCATAACTATAAACACTCAAAACCTGACTGCACAGGAGGCAATACAGGCATCCCAGGAATACGAGTCCAAGTATCATATTCCAGCAATCATTCCGATGTTGGATATGGAAAGATTAGGAGAACTGGTGGCTGATTTTGCAGGCCAGAGGCAAATTATCATCGATTGAAAAAGTAAGGTTGTTGGAACCGGAACTCCGGAATGATCTTATTTCCATAAAGTACATAGTCGATGGTGAAGAGGTACAGCTAGCATTCAGCTATGACTTTCCCATTGCAGCCGACAGGCAGGATATGAGGCTGCTATCACTCATTCCATTGGTAAATTATTCCATTTTCACTGATGAAATAGAGGCGGATTTCTCAATAACACAGCAAGATTACGACTTTATACAAAAGATGATGGTTATCAATAGCAGGGAGATTTATGTAAACAAACTGTTAAAGAGGAGGGAATTTTACAGGGATGAATTCATTCCGCTTTCTCCTAGTCAGGAAGAAGCTAGTTATTGCCCGAGGATGAACATAAGAATTGAACCGAATACCAGGGTTCCTTTCGACAACAATGGGGACGGATCTGTTGCAATAATGTCCAGTGGTGGAAAAGACAGCCTCCTGACTTATGGGATTATGAAGGAGGTAGGGGCTACCGTTTATCCCATTTATGTAAATGAGTCTGGCGGCCACTGGAAAACAGCTAGCGTTGCATACGATTACTTCCACGCAAATAATCAGAGTACTCTGAGAATATGGACAACCATAGATAGATTCTATAGAAGAATGAATTCAAAGGTGAAAGCTCTCAACGACAAAGCAATCACAATGTGGTCAGATACCTATCCAGTCCAGCTCTTTATATTTCCAGTCTATCTATTCTCTTCTCTTCCATACTACAAGAAGTTTGGAATATCGGGGGTGATGAAGGGAGACGAGTTTGATGACCCTAGAGGTTTCAGGCCGGAATTTGGGGTAAATCACTACTACGCGATATATGATCAGACTCAGTCATTCGACATCGCTCTGAACGAGTATTTTCAGAGCATAGGGTACAATATAAAATTCTACTCGGCCCTAAGAAACATCACCGGATTAATCGAGGAAAGGATGCTGTTCAACAGATACCCCGAACTGGCAAAATTACAGAGATCCTGTCATAGCTGTCACGACGAGAACGGGCAAATTGTGCCGTGTGGAAGATGCACAAAGTGCGATGGAATCCTGCTCTTCCTCACTGCAAGCTCGCTGGATCCGAGAATCATAAACTACAGGGAGCAGGACATACAGGATTTCTCAAACACATATCTTGAACGATTGTTCAGACTTGATGAAGATGAGAGGGAACACGCGAAATTTCTTATTTCCAAGGGAGAACATGGGAAGTACAACGAGCACGTGGAAAAGATCCACGAGGACCCAGAGTTCTGTGACAGCCAGTTGATAGACGAAAAGTGGAGGGGAAAGATCATGGACATCCTGAGGGAATACACAAAAGGAACCACACGCCTACAGAATGGTGAGTGGACCTAGAAGTAGAGTCTTTCAATCTCTTTTATTTCTTCAGAATTTTTTGCTTTTGAATAATCGTCTAGGGGGTTCTGATTCAGGTTTATGACCCCACTCCCCCCAGAGAATAT
>JAKATW010000147.1 GCA_021827945.1 Thermoplasmata archaeon | reverse complement strand
CGTCTTCCTTCTGGTAACTTATGAATGGAAGACGAAGGCATGGGGACTTATCGGGAACATAATCATATCTTCGCTTGTGGGACTTATATTCGTTTATGGCAGCATGTCGATCAGGTTGACAGATGTCGTTTTAATCCTATCGCTAATGGCGTTCCTTGCAAACCTTGCCAGAGAGATAGTAAAGGACGTAGAGGACGTGACAGGGGACATCAACAGGACCACCCTGCCAAAGAAGATAGGCAAGGGACTGAGCCTGGTCGCGGCAGCCTTTCTCATAATCTTTGCAGTTTCCCTTACTCCGATCCCCTACCTTTTCTTCAGGTGGAACGGGTTCTACGCTTTCATAGTCGCTATTTCCGACATCACGTTCATAGCTTCTGTCTTCTATTTCTTCAACGACCAGACAAAGGGGCAAACACTGATTAAGATCGGTATGATCCTCGGCCTCGTGGCGTTCCTGGTTGGTAGCATCATATGATACTCGAGAACATAAAGTACGGGAGAATCAGGCATCTGACCCTGCTTGACCCGGAAAAGAACGGACCTGACAACGTGGAGGGCGTGGTGGAGTTCATAAACAGGTCAGGGAGCGACGCCATAATGGTCGGGGGGTCCACTAATACGGGACCCAAAGCCGTGGATGACCTGGTGGGCGGGATCAAGAGACTCACGAAGAAGCCGGTAATCCTTTTTCCTTCCAGCCCGGAGGCATTCTCACCCCGGGCAGATGCAATTTTCTACCTGAGCCTTCTGAACTCATCTTCGCTGAAATATGTGGTGGGATACCAGGTACAATCGGCCAGGCTTCTCAAGAAATCCAGAATGGAAGTCATCTCGGTGGCATACCTCGTGTTTGAACCAGGCATGACTGTGGGAAAGGTCGGTGGAGCGCAACTGATTGGAAGGAAGGACATCGAGACTGCCCTAGATTACGCTGCAGCAGCTGAGCTCATTGGATTCCATGCCATCTACATGGAAGCCGGTTCTGGTGCACCTCAGAGCATTGATCCGTCTGTCGTGAAGGCAGTGTGCGAGGACATGACCATTCCTGTCATCGTCGGAGGGGGCATAAGGGACCCGGATACTGCAAAAAAGATGCTGAAATCCGGAGCAGCAGCAGTAGTCACTGGGACGGTTGCAGAGAAGGATCCCGCAATCCTCGGAAATATAGTGAGCGCAATAAAGACCTAGGATTCTGATTCTATCTTCTGTAGATTCAGTTTAGCCTTGTTGTTTGAAGGATCTAGGGATAGGGCCTTTTCAAGATCTGCCACAGCGGTCGCGTTATCACCCTTGGACATGTAAGCTAACCCCCTGTTCACGTAGTAGTCTGCATTCTGTGGGTTGAGCCTTATCGACTGATCATAATTCTTGATGGCTTCATCGTATTCGTGGAGGTAGAAATGAGCATTGCCAAGGTTGACGAAACCGTCCAGATAGAGTTCATCCAGTGCAGTGCACTTCTTGAGGTTCTCCACGGCCTTCCTGTAATCGCCCCTTTCGAGGTATACGCTACCGACATTGAAGTATAGGTCCTGGTCTTCCCTGCCTTCCCTGATCAGTTCGTCAAATATCTCCAGTGCCTTTTCGTACTTGCCGGAGTGGAAAAAAGTGACTGCGAGGTTGAACCTAGTCTCGTAATCGTCCTTGTTCAGTTCCAGTGCTTTCTGGAAGTTGTCTATCGCTTCCTTGTATTTCTTGAGGGAGAGGTACCTTGCGCCCCTTTCGAAATAAATCTCTGCGCTGACAACCCTCTCTGCCTCTTTACTCTCTCCATTATTTTCTTTCGTTACTCTAAAGTCCATTGCACTGTGGAAATAAAGAAATAAATAAAATGTTTGTCAGAAAATTCAGGACATTTCCCTGAGTACCTGTTCCACCTTTTCTGAGAATTGGCTGATGTCCTCTTCGTCCACGATGAGTGGGGGCCTGAGTCTTATGGTCTTCTCAGATGCCTTCAGTACCAACACACCCTTTGAATACAGGTTATCGAAGAATTCGTCCCTCATCTTCCCTGTCTTGAAATCTATTGCGTCCATGAGCCCCTTTCCTCTTGGATTGTTTACGATCTTCGGGAACTTGTCGTTCATTTCCTCCAGGAATTCGACGATGGTAGTTCCCATCTTTTCCGCATTCTTCAGAAGGTTGTACTTCTTTATGATCTCGATCGTCTTGGTAGACCTGACCATATCAGCAAGGTTTCCGCCCCAGGTTGAGTTGATCCTGCTTGAGACCTTGAATACGTTGTCCTCGACCTCATCTATTTTGTCCCCCGCCATTATGCCACAGATCTGAGACTTCTTTCCGAACGCAAGTAGGTCTGGCTCGATTCCATAGTGCTGGTGTGCCCACCACTTTCCAGTGATTCCCATTCCCGACTGTACCTCGTCGACGATGAACAGTGAATCGTTCTCGTGAACTACGTCAATAGCCCTCTTGAAGTATTCCCTCCTGAAGTGGTTGTCTCCGCCCTCCCCCTGTATCGGTTCCATTATGAACGCTGCGATGTCGTCCTTGTTCTTCTTGAATGCCGCTTCCATTTCTGCGATGCTCCTGTCCTCCAACTTTTCGACTTCTTCAGTGGACTTCTTGCTGACTGGGAATGTCATCTTCGGGTTCGTTATCCTTGGCCAGTCGAATTTAGGGAAATACATCGTTTTCCTCGGGTCGAAGGTGTTAGTAAGGCTGAGTGTATACCCACTCCTTCCGTGGAAGGCTTCCTTTAGGTGAATGATCTTTGTCCCCTTCTCCCCCTTTATCCCGTCCATCATGTTCTTCCTGACCTTCCAGTCGAACGCGGTCTTCAGGGTATTCTCGACTGCAAGCGCACCACCGTCAATGAAGAAGAAGTGCTTCATGTATTCTGGGCCAGTCTCATTTGCGAACGTGTCTACGAACCTGGCCATCTCTGGAGTGTATATATCGGAGTTGGTGACCTTCGTAATGGCTGCCCACTTGAGTTCTTCGAGGAAATCCTTGTCGAACATGTCGGGATGGTTCATTCCGACCGCGTTCGAGGCGAAGAAACCAAAGAAGTCAAGGAACTCCTTGTTGGTCTCGAGATCGTAAAGTTTCATCCCCTCGCTCCTTCGAAGGTCAAGGATTAATGGCAGACCGTCTGCGAGCATGTGGGATGATATCATTTTCTTGATCTCTTCCGCATCCAATAACTGTTGATTGAACATAGAACAAAATTACAAGAAAAG
This sequence comes from Thermoplasmata archaeon, assembly GCA_021827945.1. Classification (GTDB taxonomy): domain Archaea; phylum Thermoplasmatota; class Thermoplasmata; order Thermoplasmatales. The sequence continues at coordinate 7,957 of JAKATW010000147.1, read as the reverse complement.
ATATATATTTTTCTAAGTTTTAAAATTATTGTTATATAAAAATAAAACAAATTAGTTTTTAATGGATTTACAGTCTCGAACCTGAATCTCTTCCCCGAACACTCTAGAAAGATTCTGTGTCATCCTTTCAAGGAATTCTCTCTCGTCCACTGGATGACCTATCTCCTTCGCTAGAGATGTCATCACCCCAGGATCAAGGTCACAGGGGCTGATATTGAAAAACTTGGATAGGTCCGTGTTCAGGTTGACTGCAATGCCGTGAAAAGTTGAGAACCCCTTGACGGCAAAACCGATGGAACATATCTTCCTGTTTTCGACCCAGACTCCAGTCTCTTTGTACATTCGACCCTCTCCTTTTAATCCGTAAGTCAGGAGGGTCTCATTCAGAGCGGTCTGCACCTTTTCAATGAGATTCTTCACATTGATCCCCCTGTCCTTCAGGTTGATGATAAAATACAGGACGAGCTGTCCTTTCCCGTGATATGTCAGGTTCCCTCCCCTCTCCACTCTCAGGATGGAGACAGAATAATTGCCTGCATTTTCACCGTTGAAATGAATCCCTCCAGTATAGGTGTCATTGTGCTCTGTGACAATTATCGTATCGCCAATCCGACCCTCGTTTCTGATCTCGTTCATCTCCCGCTGCATAATTAGGCATTTGCCGTAATCCATCGGGATGCAATTGAGAAGAGTGATCATTCCCTTCTTTAACACGACTGAAGATAAATCATTAATCTTCGGTCAAAAATATATTCTTTAGCAGTCATTCACAAGACCAATTCGGGATAGAATCACTCTGATAATATTCCGCCGGGTCAGAAAGCCCTCATCTGCCGTCTTTCAGTACTCTCGCCATCTGCTCTAGGGCTCTCTTGAGTACAGATCTCGGACATGCGATGTTGATCCTTTCGAATCCGTCTCCTCCACTCCTGAAAATGTTTCCCTCCACGAATGCTACTTTTGCGTCCTTCAGCAGGAGCTTCTGGAGCTTCTCTGGGTCTGGTTCTATTTTCCTGAAATCAAGCCAGACGAGATACGTTGCCTGTGGCTCTATAACTTTGACTTCAGGAATGTTCTTCTTGATAAACTCCTTCAGGAAATCTAGGTTGCCCTTGAGATAGGTCAGTAACTGGTCTAACCATGTTCCACATCTGTCATATGCGACTTGCACAGCCAGGCCTGAGAAGGAATTAGGTAGGTCCATTCCCATCGTTGATACTGCATTCTGGAAATTCTGGCGGATTTTGTCGTTTGGAATTATGATATTTGATATCTGCAGCCCGGCAAGGTTGAATGTCTTGGAGGCAGAAGTGCAGGTTATTGAGCTGTTTGCAAATTCCCCAGAGATAGTCGCGAAATTTGTGAAGACTATACCGGGATACCGGATATCCGAGTGAATTTCATCAGAAATGACGAGAAGACCATTCTCAATGCAAATCTCTCCCAGTCTCGTAAGCTCCTTTCTAGTCCACACCCTGCCTATGGGATTGTGGGGAGAGCAGAGGATCATCATTTTAGCTCTCGGGTCCTTCGCCTTCTTTTCTAGATCGTCGAAATCCATCTCATAATGATCGTTTTTGAACTTCAGCGGATTCTCCAGAACCTGTCTTCCATTTGCCTCGATAGTGTTGAAGAATGGATAATAGACAGGGGTCTGAACTATTATCTTGTCCCCGGGATTCGTGAATGACCTGATTGCATATGCAATGGCTGGAATCACACCAGGAGTGAAAACAATCCAGTCCTTCCTGATCGCCCAGTTATACCTTCTCTTGTACCAACTGATGACAGAGTCATAATAGGGCTGAGTAAGCCCGGTGTATCCGAACACGCCGTGCTTTGCCCTTGATACGAGTGCTTCTATCACCGGTTGTGGAGACCTAAAGTCCATGTCTGCTACCCACAGGGGGAGGAGGTCTTCATAACCGAAACGTTCCTTCATGAAATCCCACTTTTCCGATGCCGTGCCGCGTCGGTCCAGCACCTCGTCGAAATCAAACTTGTTCTTCACCATGCAATCAACTTCCTTTCTTATAATCTTAATTTCTATATCCCATTTGCTATCGTGAAAACAGCCTGTGGTCTTCATCAACTAAGTGCTGAGTGCATCTGTTACTGGAGATCAGCCGGTAGTGACTTCAATCCATGGCTAGAACCGATCTCGTCACTGCTAGAATTCGACATTGAACGAAGAGTTGAGCATTGGGTCTGTGCAGTCTGCGCTTTACCAAATCCAGGTCCAGACATGTATATGGAAACGAGTGCAAGCTTCTCCTATTGATTTCTTTCCAGACTTGATCTTCCACCACTCAATTTCGACTGAAAATCAAAAGGTTTTATACGGTAAACACCTTTACGTCATACCTCGCAGAGTGATGTAATGGCTGAACAGAAAGAGAAGAATGAGAACATAAAATATATTGTTAGAATTGCGAACACAAACCTTGACGGTACGAGACAGGCAGTGTACGCTCTTTCAAATATAAGGGGAATTGGTTACAGGACAGCTGAAATCTTGCTCAAGAAGATGAGCATCCCAAGGGACGTGAAGCTTGGAGAGATCGACGATAGCAAGATTGATGAGATCAAGGATGCTATTGACAAGAGATACAGTGAATTTTTCCCAACCTGGACGCTGAACCACCGGAATGACATACAGACCGGGGAGAACCTTTTGAAGGTCGGACCTGACCTGGGAGTTGCCCTCCAGGACGACGTCAACAGGATGAAGAGAACAAGAAGTTATAAGGGAATAAGACACGAGAAGGGAAAGAAGGTAAGGGGACAGAGAACAAGATCAAATGGAAGAAAGGGACTTGCAGTGGGAGTTATCAAGAAGAGAGAGGGAGCTGCACCAGCAGAGGCAGCAGCTGCTCCTGTAGCAGCACCAGTAGCAGCCCCGGCTGCGCCACCAGCGGAACCCAAGAAGTGATGATTTATGGGAGATCCAAAAAAGATTAAGAAGAAGTATGAGACACCAAGGCACCCATTCGAGGGAGAGCGTATCAAGGCAGAAAACCAGATAGTCGGTGCTTACGGGCTGAAGAACAAGCGAGAACTGTGGAAGGCAGAGTCCGAGCTCAGAAAGTACAGGACGAACGCAAGGGACATTCAGGCGAGCCTGAGACTCGGAGACGCGAGGGCTGTTGAGCAGATAAAGAGCATGATTGGAAGACTCTCAAGGTATGGAATTCTCAGTGAAAATGCGACCACTGACGACATACTTGCACTGAACATTCAGTCCTTCCTCGAAAGAAGACTCCAGACCCTGGTAATGAGGAAGGGACTTGCAAGGACTCCTGGAATGGCCAGGCAACTTATAGTCCATGGCCACATCTCAATAGGGGACAGGAAAGTGACGATCCCCGGATACAAGGTGCTGAAGATGGAGGAAGAGTCTGTCAGTTATGCACCGAACTCCCCACTCGCTAACGAGTTACACCCAATGAGGATAGTGGGGGAGAAGAGAGAAGGACAGGCCGGGCCGAGCGTGGATAAGAAGGAGGAATCATAATGGGCAAATTGGGAGTTGTAAACATATACGCTTCACAGAACAACACAGTTATCACAGTCACTGACATCACAGGAGCCGAGACTCTTGCGAAGGCATCAGGTGGAATGGTCGTGAAGGCAGACAGAGATGAGAGCTCACCCTATGCAGCAATGAAGGAAATAGACCTGATAGTCGAGAAGCTGAGGGAGAAGGAGATCACAGATGTCGTCATCAAGATCAGGGCCCCTGGAGGAGCAAAGAGCCACAACCCGGGACCAGGTGCCCAGGCAGCTGTAAGGGCACTTGCAAGGGCAGGGATAAAAATTTCAAGAATTGAAGACTCGACACCCATTCCCCACGATGGAACGAAGAAGAAAGGGGGGAAGAGGGGAAGGAGAGTATGAGCGAATCTATCAAGATCATTGAGGAAGGAGAGACGTTCATCAGGTTCGAGATCAGCGATATAACTCCGGCATATGCAAATCTGCTCAGGAGGACCCTGATCAACGACATTCCCAAGCTAGCGATCTCCAAGGTGAATTTCCACCACGGAGAAATAAGGCAGGAGGGAGAGAAAGTTTATTCGTCCCTGACCTCGCTCTTCGATGAGGTCATAGCTTCAAGGCTGGGAATGGTCCCTCTACCCACAGATCTGAAGATGAATGAGAGGGACAGCTGCAGCTGTGGTGGAGCAGGATGCTCGCTCTGTACCGTGAACTACAGCATATTCGTGGTTGGACCGAAGAAGGTAATGAGCGGAGATCTGGTCGCAATTGGTGACAGCAAGATGTCGCCCAGCGACAAGGAGATACCGATAGTCGAACTCAACGAGAGACAGGCAATGATGCTCGATGCGGAGGCATACCTGGGGAGGGCAAGGGAGCACGCCAGGTTTCAGACCACGAGCGGAGTGTCATACAGATATGGAAGGGAACTCAAGGTCTCTGCTAGAGAGCCAGAACTTGATGAAATCATAAAACATTCTCCCAAGAACGTACTCAAGAAGGGTGATAAGGAAGTCGTTTTCACGGCAGATTATCCTTCAAAGTACATTGGGAAGGTGTACAGGATGGATTCACTAGAAGTCAAGGAAGACGAAACAAGGTTTATATTCTATTTTGAAACTGATGGTAGCCTGACCCCGAGACAGATTCTTGACTATGCGCTCTCTCGCATAAAGGAGAGGCTCTCAGGAATCGTCGAAAAGGTTCCGGGCGAGTAACTGGAATGGGTGACCTGCAATGGTGTTGGATTCCCTAGCGAAGAGCCTGCGAGATGCACTGAAGAGGATCAACAAGAGTTCACTGGTAGACGACAGATTGGTCGAAGAGATAGTGAAGGAGATGCAGAGGGCACTCCTGATGGCTGATGTTGATGTGAGTCTCACACTTGAAATTACCAACAATGTGGAAAAGAGGGCGAAGGAGGAACCCGTACCGAAGAATTCCAACCCACGAAATCACCTTATCAAGATCATATACGAGGAGTTGCTCAGGATTCTGGGCAAACCGAGGGAGTTCCATGTCAGGCCCTCAACCCTCATGCTTGTTGGCCTGTACGGACAGGGAAAAACGACGAGTGCGGGAAAACTTGCAAGATTCTATATCAAGCACGGTTACAAGGTGGTCCTGATTGCTGCTGATACCCAGAGAGTTGGAGCATACGAACAGCTGGAACAGGTCTCAGCTTCAGTCGGTGCAAGTTTCTTTGGAATTTACGGTGAGAAGGACAGCAGGAAGATAGTCAGGGAAGGGATGGATAAGTACAGGGAGTGGGACGTAAAAATCATCGATACCAGTGGAAGAAACGCGATAGACTCATCGCTCACAAAGGAAATATCTGACATTAATTCCCTTGCCAAGCCGGACGAGGTCGTCCTCATCCTGGACGCGAGCATCGGTCAGCAGGCTGGAAAACAGGCAAAGGCATTTCACGAATCCGTGAATATCACGGGAGTATTCATTTCAAAGCTGGATGGGACTGCAAAAGGCGGGGGGGCTCTCAGTGCAGTCGCATCAACCGGGGCGCCGATACTGTTCATTGGGACTGGCGAGCACATGGAGGATATCGAGTACTTCAATCCAGCGAGGTTCCTCTCAAGACTGCTCGGCATGGGCGATTTCGAAACGCTGATGGCGGCCGCAAAGGAGTTCCAGAAGGATCTGGACGAGAGTGCCATGGAAAAGATGGTCCAGGGAAAGTTCACGCTGAAGGAGATGTACGACATCTGGGACCAGATGAACAAACCGGGACTGTTCAAGAAACTCTTTGATTCCATGCCGATGGCTGCCGGAGGAATGAAGAAGGACCTGGACGACAAGTTCTTCGATGAATCCGAAGGGAAACTGAAGAAGTACAAGGTAATAATGGACTCAATGACGTACCACGAGATGGAGAACCCCGATGAGATAAAGGGATCGAGGCTTGAGAGGATAGCGAATGGATCTGGTTATAACACCTCAGACGTCAAGGAGCTACTGAAGGACTACAAGAGAGTAAAGGACATGGTAAAGAACATAAAGGGAAACAGGAAGATTCTCAGCATGATGAAGAAGCAGTTCAAGGGGGGCAATCTTCCGGAAGAGTTGGGCAACCTGCCTCAGTGAACGTACTGCTGAAATTTACCATCCAGGTGCATCTTTATCAGCTGCTGGTAGGTCTCACCATTCTTTCTTGCCTGCTCTCCCACCGAATCATCGCACCTTATGATCTTTGCAGGAGCCCCCACTGCAAGACAGTTCTTTCCTATGACCTTTCCAGAAGTGACAATGGCTCCAGCGGCAACTACTGCACCCTCCTCTATCACGGACCCGGAGAGCAGTATACTCCCCATGCCTATCAGCGCATTGGATGCAATAATAGCACCATGGACTATGGCGCCGTGACCGATAGAAACATTTTCACCCAGCTGGGTCTTGTTCTCCCTGTCCACGTGGATGACGACATTGTCCTGAACGTTCGAATTTCTGCCTATGTAAATTGAGTTCTGATCGCCTCTCAGAACCGCACCAAACATGATACCCACTCCGTCCTCTACTGTGACGTCTCCGATGATAGTAGCGTTGTGGGCGATAAAAGCAGTACCTGCTATCTTCATGTTTCTATTAGATAACATGGATATTTATTGATTTCCTTCAAGCTCTTCTTGTTTTTGAAATACCTTAATTCCAATCTGAAAACTTCGTGAATTGTGCCTGTTTACAGATAATTATGCGTAGCCCCCTTTATCAATGATGACCTTCGGAGAGTACAGATAAAACTGATTCTCAGAGAATCAGTTCAAGTCAATGGTAATAAGGATAGATAGGCAATGATGAAAATCATTCTGTGGCTTGATGTTGCTTCACAGCGCCTTTCCTGACTATGTGCATATCTTCTCCACAGAATGGACACCTTCCATCTGCAGTTATCCCGTAATTCGTTATCTGAAACCCGTTTCTCCTGACAAGTTCTTTTCCGCAGTTTGGGCAGTATGTATTTTCCAGAGGATGTCCTGGAATATTCCCTATGTACACAAACTTTATCCCCTCTTCCTTTGCAACGGCGTAATGTTTCTCGAGAGTATCAATTGGGGTAACTGGAACGTCTATCATGCGGTAGTCTGGATGGAAGCGGGTAAAGTGCAGAGGCACATCCGGCCCGAGATTGTCCTTTATCCATCTTGCCAGGGTTCTTGCATCCTCAATGTTGTCACCAATCCCTTTCACCGGGACCACTAAATCGGTGATTTCTGTGTATATCCCTGCTCTCTTGAGTCTCTTCAGGGTGTCGAACACTGGAGAATAGCTCATTATACCGATGTACTTTCTGCCGAATGCATCGTTTCCATTTCCCTTGAAATCTATGCTTATTGCATCAAGGAACTCACTCAGGTATGGAATTGCTTCCCTGGTTTCGTACCCGTTACTTACGAATGTGCTGAATATACCGTGCTTCCTTGCCAGGATTCCAATGTCATGGGCGTATTCTGAGAATATCGATGGTTCATTGTATGTGTAAGATATACCATCAGAACCGCTCTCCACGGCCATCTCAACTACTTGTTCCGGTGTAAGATGCTCTCCCGTGATCTCCCTCCTCTGGGAAAGATCGTAGTTCTGGCAGTATGCACATGCCCATGAACAACCATTTGTGGACATAGAGAGTACTCTTGCCCCGGGTAGATAGTGGAAGAGGGGTTTCTTCTCTATAGGATCGATGGCCACCGCTGCTGCACGACCATAGACGAGGAGGAATAACTTCCCGCCTATGTTCTTCCTGACACCGCAGAAACCTGTTTGCCCCTCGCCCAGCAAACAGTATCGGCTGCAGGCAGTGCACCTGACTTTACTCTTCTCTATGGAGTAAAGAAAAGCTTCCTTCATTGTGTTATCATGTGAACCGAGAACTTATCGTTTTCTGGATGGCTAAAGGGAGAAGTTCTAGAGAAAAACAACATCCAAGAATATTCCGTTATCGAAGTTG
>JAKATW010000047.1 GCA_021827945.1 Thermoplasmata archaeon | reverse complement strand
TTTCCTGAAGAGTATGCTTCTTACAGTGAGGGCAATATCTCATAACCTTTCTAGGTAACTTCAATCATATCACCGGTGTTGCAAGCTGAATTTGAAATGAATATATAAGAATTTGTCAGTGAAATTTGCCTTAAAAATCACAAATTGGGCTTGTCCGAAAGGTGTGTACGACGATTTTACCTTTCGAGACCAACGTTTCACCTTAGGAAATGGGCAAAAACTATCAATCTGATGAACATAAAGTTGTTCATGCTTGATGAAGTCCCTCAATCCTTCGATCCTCTCCAGATCGAGAAGGAAGCTTCTGAATACTGGGAAAGAGAGAACATAATGCAAAGATCCTTCGAGGTAAACAGAGGGAAGCGAAGATTTTCGTTCGTCGAAGGTCCTCCGACAGCAAACGGTCCACCCCACATAGGGCATGCAGAGACCAGGGCTATGAAAGACCTATTCCTGAGATACAAGACCATGAGGGGGTTTGACATTTATCCAAGGATAGCAGGCTGGGACTGCCACGGACTTCCCGTTGAGATTGAGGTCGAGAAGAAACTAGGCATAAAGAACAAGGCTGAAATAGAGAGGATGGGAGTTTCCAAATTCAATAACCTGTGCAAGGAGAGCGTCTTTGAGTACGTCAAGGTATGGACGGAAACTTCCAAGAGACTTGGGTTCTGGGTTGATTACGATAAAGCGTACATCACGATGAGGGATGAGTACATCGAGAGCGAATGGTGGGCATTGAAGGAGCTCTACAAGAAAGGACTGCTCTTCAAGGATTTCAGGATCTCGCCGTACTGTCCCAGGTGTGGAACTACTCTCAGCGCTCACGAAGTCTCTCAGGGCTACAAGGAAGTCGAAGATTTTTCAATCTATGCAAAGTTCAAGCTAGAGGGAAAGGACGAATATTTTCTCGTGTGGACTACTACTCCCTGGACGTTGCCTGCAAACGAATACCTTGTGGTCAATCCCAATTTCAATTATCTGCTGGTAAAATACAGAGGTGAAAAGATATGGGTCGTGGAGGACAGAGCCAAGGGGGTGCTGAAGAAGTACGAGGTGCTTGATTCGAGAAGAGGATCAACCTTCATAGGCACAAAGTATCAGCAGCTCATACCTTACCTTAAAGTGAATACCGGACTTTATGTGGTAGGAGGGGACTTCGTAACCAAGGAAGACGGTTCCGGGATAGTTCATGCTGCACCTGCATTTGGAGCTGACGATTACGTAGTGTTAAAAAGGGAGAAGGGAGAGCTTTACGTCACAGTGGACGACGCAGGAAAGATATCTCTCGATTCACCATGGAAGGGATTAGATGTCCAGACAGCCAGTGAAAAGATAATAGAGTACCTCAAGGAATCCGGTCAACTGCTAAAGATTGAGAAAGCTGAACATACCTATCCGTTCTGCTGGAGATGCGACACAAGACTGATCTTTTATCCCGTGGATTCGTGGTACATCGGAGTGTCCAAAGTCAAAGACAGAGTCGTTGAATATAATCAGAGGGTAAACTGGAAGCCAGAGCATGTAAAGGACGGGAGGTTTGGGAATTTTCTGGAGGAAGGAAAGGACTGGGCCCTTTCTAGGAGCAGATTCTGGGGTACTCCGCTTCCAGTATGGATATGCAAGAACAATCACGTTTTTGTCCCAGGTAGCAAACAGGAACTACTCGACAACTCTACAGAAGTTCCAGACAATTTCGAGCTTCACAGACCGAAGGTAGATGAAATAAAGGTGGAGTGCAGAGAATGTGGAGAGCAAATGGTGAGAGAACCATATCCGATCGATACATGGTTCGATTCTGGATCTGCATTCTTCGCGCAATTCCACTATCCCTTCGAGAATGCTGATTTGTTCAGGGAAAATAACCCAGTCGATTTCATAAGTGAAGCCATAGACCAGACCAGAGGTTGGTTCTACTCTCTCCACGTCATCTCATCATTGCTCTTTGACAGAAACGCGTACAACAACGTCGTAGTCATGGAATTTGTGCTCAACTCGAAGGGAGAGAAGATGAGTAAATCGAGGGGAGACCAAGTCGATCCGCTCGTTATAATGGATAGAATAGGAACGGATTCTCTAAGACTATTCTTCTTCCAGGGACCGCCATGGAAACCAAAGAGATTCTCTGAAGAAGCTTCGTCAGAGTTCTCAAGAAAACTCCTAGGTACGCTGTACAACTCTTACCTTCTCTTTTCAACAAACGCCCGACTGGACCACTGGACGCCAAGAAATGAGGGGGTCGTTTCGGATCTTGACATGTGGATGTTAAGCAGGACAAATGATTGTATATCGTCAGTAACCAGGCACATGGATGAATACGATCCCCACCTGGCTCTCGACGACATAAAGGATCTGGTTCTTGACCTCAGTCAGTGGTATCTCAGACTTTCCAGAGACACGTTCTGGAGTGGTGAGATGTCTGACGAAAAAAGGTCATCATATTATGTTACATACAACGCGCTTTCCAGTGTTGCTAAAATGCTTGCTCCGTTTGCACCATACTTCTCCGAATACCTGTACAGAAAGCTCACAGGAGAGCCATCGGTCCACCTTTCAGGATTTCCTGAGGGAGGAGAATCCAGCTTATCGCTGCTAGAAGAAATGAAGCAGGTGAAGGATATCGTTGAATCTGGTAGAAGGATAAGACAGAAGAATGGCTTGATATTGAGAAGGCCAGTTAGGGAGATAATCATAACCGAAGAAAAGTACAGAAATGTCGTTGAAAAATATGGGCAACTGATAAAAAAGGAACTTAACTCTAAAGAATTAAAGGTGGCAGAACTGAAATCATACTTGCGACAGAGTTATTCACTAAATAAGAAAGCGACCGGAAAGATATTCGGAAAGGAACTCAGTGACGCAGAGAAGGAATTTGAAACGAAAGAGAAACAGATGGAATTCCACATATCGGGAAATGTCACCGTTCTTGGAAAAGTGCTTGAGAAAAATGATATTGATTCCAAGGAGCACCTAGATGAGAAATATGTATCGGATGAAGTCTCGAATTACAGGATACTCATCGACAAGGAGTTTGATAAGGACCTTTATCTTGAAGGGTTGGCAAGGGATATGGTCAGGCGAATACAGAGCATGAGGAAGGATGCAAACTTGGACTATACTGATCGGATATACCTTCATCTAGAGGGAGATGAGTCACTGATGGAAGCATTTACCACATTCAAGGAATACATTCTTTCTAGTACGCAGTCAGAGGAGAAAGTTTCTGTAAATGGAACCGAAAAGACCTGGGATATATCAGGCCTTGAACTCAGGGTTAGCATAGAGAGAATCTCTGCATAATCCAAGAGGGAAACCTGAAGGATAATATCCTTTAGACGAGATGGATAAAGATGAGTGCGACTCCTGCAAGAGCTAACAGCAATGATGCTACAAGAAACATGATGAATTCAAGGATCGCAAGCACAAACGCTCTCCCCGCTCCTATATGATAAACAATCATTAGCACGAAAAGTACACCGATGAACCCTATCAAGAAACCCAGAGGCAGAAAGATGAGTGAAAACAAGAGCGAAAACAGGGAAAATACGATCGCCCCAGCAAGCGTCGCAGCGAGAGCCCTTATGAGCTGGGATCTGTCATGAACCACGACCTTTGAGGCGAAGTACAGGGGAATGGAAGCGACTATCCACAGCACAAGAACTGTTACTATTGCACCTAGAATATCGAAGGTAGGTGATACATAAACAATTGCTCCGGTCTGCATTGATTAACAAAATAGAACAGAAATTTAACTTTTCTTATTGCCCTGAGATTACTGGTCTCCAGAAACTGAATTTAAGATCTGCTGTCGCTATTTGGAAGGTACTACGAACAACTCCCCGTCCACCTTTATGACTCTTACCTTTGGCGACTCTTCGGAATCTACCACAGCCTTCTCCTTGAAATCAAATGGATCTAGAATGTACGCCGTCTCATCCTCCCTGTAAAGGACGTCAGCCTCTCTAATGTCACTTTCCTTCCTGTATACCACATAGTCTTTCATTTCTTGAAGCTTCATTTTTTCTCTCGATCTGTTCTTGAAATCGAGAAGGGTAACCACATCAGATCTTATTGAAATGACTAGGTACAGGTTCTTGTTGATTCCGAGGACGTCAGACTTCTGAAAATTCGGAGTCCTTACTGATACTGTTATGCGATACAGCTCATTCCCTTTCTTCATTCCAACCAGATGGGATGTCTCTTTATAAGTTCCACCGAATCTTTCGATAACCTTCCTTGCTATACCCCTTGTATATTGCTTGTCCGATAGGTACAGGTCGTAGCCCTCCTTCATCCTGTCCATCTTCGTAAGAAAGACTTCTTTAGAAGGGGCCTTCTCTATCAGATCGACCAAATAATTCAGAATGGAGTCTTGACTCTCTCCTTTCTCTCCTCTCAGCTGCAGTATCGCTTCATAATAATTGCCCAGTTTCTTCGCACACACGGGGCAGGTGGAGAGGGAAGTGCGTAAAAAGAACTGTCCTTTCGCCGCTTCTCCATTTAGTCTCGACGTTCCTTCGAATGATACCTTTCTGTTGTACTCATCTCCGGTCGCCTCAAAGGTCAGATCTTGGGCGTTGAATACCGTACTGATGACATCGGACACCACATCCTTCTCACTGATTGATCTCTCAGACCATCCACCCAAGAACACCGAGCCGCAGTGAGGACATCTCTTGATCTTCACTGACTTGACAACTCCGTCACTCGAACTGCCTCTCTTGCAATCTTCACAAATGATAGTCGATCGATCGACTTCTTTACCGCAGACTATGCACTTCGTAGCGACCCATTATTACTTGACTAAAATCATTTTGTCCGTTCCACCAGTTTTGGAATCTCTGATGGCGACTCAAAGTATTCCCTGAAGAAAACACAGTTGTCTTTCCCCTTGCAGGCAAGGAGATTTAGCTTGGAGCACCCATGCGCATCGAGGTAGACACACTCGTTCTCTAGAGCATTGAAATGACCCCAAACGTCACACTCCTCCTGAATGCACCTGTAACCAGGGTACTTAAAGTGGCAGACGTCCTTTAGATCAGAGAAAATGCATCGCACGTAAGATAATAAGTAGGTTGAATAAAAATTATATTAGAATATTCTGACTACTTTTCCGCTGGGTCCAGATACTCAAGTAATAAGAAGTTCACGACACTTGCCAGAAAAACTGGCGCTATGGCTTAAGTCTCCGCATAGTTCTCGGGAAGGGTATCACCTTGTTAATGTGGTCAAGGCCTGCGAGCCAGGTCAGTAGCCTGTCGACTCCAAGTCCAAATCCAGAGTGTGGAACGCTTCCGTAACTTCTCAAGTCCACATACCACTGGTAGTCTTCTGGGTTGAGGTTTTCGCTCTTCATCCTACTGATTAGCTCGTCTTTGTTCCATATTCTTTCCCCACCTCCAATCACCTCCCCGTATCCTTCAGGTGCAAGGACGTCGTGGTTGAGAACATGAGCGGGATCTTCAGGATCTGGCCGGTGGTAGAACGGTTTCAGTAGGGTAGGGAAATTATAAACGAACATCGGTTTATCAAAATCCTGCGTAATCGTTCTTTCTTCTTTTTCTCCAAGATCTGCTGCATCGCTCAGCTGAAGACCCTTCTGTCGTCCTATCTCAATCACTTTCTCATATCTGTATCTGTAGAATGGCTTCTCCACGGTTTTGACCTTGTTTACATCTCTCTTTACAACTTCCAGTTCCTCCTTGTTGGTCGTCAGGAGACTCTGTGCGATGTAAATAATCATGTCCTCTTCAATGTCCATCATCTGCTGGTTATTTACCCACGCAGCTTCTGCCTCGTAATGCGTGAATTCCGTAACGTGTCTCCTTGTTCTCGATTTTTCCGCTCGAAAAGATGGTGAAATCGTGTATACGTTCTCTAGAGAGAACATGAACGCTTCGAGGTAGAATTGTGAGGATTGAGTCAGGTAGGCCTTTTCCCCGAAGTATGGTACTTCGAAGAGTGTGGACCCCCCTTCGACCATTCCTCCAACGAACATGGGGGGTTGCACTTCATAGTAGTCTCTTTCCTTCATGAAACCTCTGATAGAATCAAGCACGGTTTCCCTCATCTTCATGATTGCAGTCATCTCCCTGCTCCTTAGCCATAGATGCCTGATATCAAGGAGGAACTCGTCGCTTTTGTCCTTGGTGATTGGGAAATTCTCAGCTATCTGGTACACCCTGATCTTGGTTGCGTGTATCTCATATCCCGTGATTGCCTTCTGTTCTTTCGAACACTTCCCTTCCACTTCGATTGAAGTCTCTATGGTAGCCCTCTTAGCCAACTCAAATTCATCGGGACTCACTACCCCCTTCTCGACAACCACCTGAATGATTCCGGTCGAATCTCTGACCACCATGAAGACGAGCCGTCCTGATTCCCTAGCTCTGTAGACCCATCCCCTTGCATTGACGGTGGAGTCTATGTGGCTATCGTTCAGGATATCCCTAATGTGCATAGGAACCCTAATTTAATTCTCTATAAATACTGTATTTCTGGGAATATTACATTTGTCGGTTGAAGGAAGATGTCCTTCGGAAGATCAACTACTTCTTTCGGAACTTTAGCTGCTCAAAAGTCTCCTTGAATTTCGGAACCGTCTCGTGACTTCCAAGCTGTTCTTCGGAGATCCAAGTGTAACTTGAATTTTCCTCATTCAGCTTCACCGAGTTTGACTCAGTTTCCATAAGCATCGGGACGATCTCATACAGAGTGCCATTGCTTCTGACGTAGACTACATTGCCAATTTTCTTCAACGAGGCATCTCTTATCCCACACTCTTCCATCATCTCCCTTCTGCCGGTCCTTTCAGGTGTCTCTCCTTCCTCGATGTACCCAGATATCCCGCTGTATTGGCCAGCAAACGAAGTCGCAGTGTCTGACCTCTTCAGCAGAAGGAGTTTTCCTTTATGTGTGAGGTACACAGTTGCGACTTTCCTTTCCTTGACATCAGAAATCGTGACTTCGCCGCTGGTTCCGTCGATGGATATTCTGTCACCCCTGGCAAAAATATCAAGCGGGATCCTGTCAACCATGGGTATCTCAGAGATTATGGCTCCCGTGACAACCATCTGTTCGGCTGCCTCATTAATCAGGCCAGCCGGCGCGATATTCTTGCTCTTGAGTTCAAGGAAAGTGTAGGAACCAACTGTCGAGCCTCTCCCGCCCTTGAACGCGAGAATCTTTCCGATAATGTTTGTGTTTTCGCACGGACCGCTGGTTATGAACCCATCCCTGCTGATCTCTCCAAGTGGTGATATGAGCTGATCGCAAACTACGACTTCAGATGTCGCTTTCCCTGGGGATAGTCCCCTTCCCTTTATCATGCTATCACCCACTTGAGCAGGTCCATTATTCCCATGAAAGCCACTTTCTGATTTCCATAGCCCTTCAGTGGCAGGTAGAACGTCGCCTTTCCAGAATTTGTTCCCGTGCTGCTGTAGTTGTTGCTGAGAGGGGATACTACCATGCACGTATCTGAAAACACCTTTCCTCCAAAATTCTCTATTGTTCTGACTGCATCTCCTGACTTTGCCTTCACTTCTCTAGAGGTGAAGAGGAACAGATCCGGTCCCACCTTCCTCTTCCCCTTCACCAGTTTTGCAATGTAGTCCAGTTCTTCTGGTGCCAGATGGGGACATCCGATCGCGATAAGTTCTGGTTCTTGTTGGGACGAGTTCTTTCCAATGGTTTCATCTATGTCTCCCTTTCCCACCTCGATAACTTCTGGAGACTCGCATATCAATCTGTACTCCTTTGTAACCCCTTCTACGTGAAACATAGGGATCGAGGAGGTTGCAGAAAGGGCAGCAGAAAGTGCCTTCAGTTCAATTCCCTCTGCACTCTTTTGTCCTCTTATGACTGGAATCTTCTTGTTCAACTTCGCTCCCAGGAACAGACCAAGTGCTGCAAACCTTGTGTAATCCAGCCGGTCGCTAACGTTGACAACTACAGAAGCCTTCCTTCCCTCGTCCTTGTGCAATCCGTGATCTGGAGTCTTACCTATAATAGCAGAAGCTAGAGCTGAAGGTCCACTCTCGCGATTTGTCCTTGCACCGATGAGCGAATTGACATAAATGATCGCTGAGCTCTCCGCCCAGGAAATGTGATCTCCAAAGCTAGGCTCATTGTAGTAATAATACGGGGTGCAGGTGAAGCTGTCCATGACTCCCATTTTCTTGTAGATCTCTACTATCTCCATCTGTTTTTTGTGGAAGTTCTCATCGATATCTACCGGGCCTCCATTTTCAATGTCAAAACCAAGAGGATTCAGGGAGGTAGGTACAGATACCTTGTGGGAAATTTTGTTTAGAAACCGGATCCCACCCTCTCCTACGTTCTTGTATGACACTCCGGATATATGGGCGGATTTGATGGGTATCAGCCTGTCAGCTTCTCCAAGTTCTCCTAGCGAGTAGAGTAATCTAATTGCGATTTTTGGTGCTTCTCCCATTTCGCCGTCGAATATCTTCTCTTCTTCTTTGGTGAGTAGCAACTGCTTCACCTTTGTGATAATAATTCTTTAATTTTTTGTTTCGGGTCAGAAGACATTGTAATGCTCCTACCGATGATGAGGTAATCTGCCCCGCTCTCCATAGCTCCTCTGTAGCTACCTCCTTGTGTTCCTACTCCGGGGGAGAGGACTTGGAGGCCTGAGACTCTCTTGAGTATCCTGATTCTATCTGGATGTGTTGCAGGAGCAACAATCCCATCTGCTCCCTCTTCCTTAGCCATAATGGCAATCTTCTCTGACAGACCGGACATGAAATCAGTGTTCCCCGGATGGGACATTTCTGCCACGACGTAGAGTTTCTTTGACTCTTTTCGAACCTCCCTTA
The DNA here is from genome assembly GCA_021827945.1 of Thermoplasmata archaeon. Taxonomy (GTDB): domain Archaea; phylum Thermoplasmatota; class Thermoplasmata; order Thermoplasmatales. The sequence goes on along the minus strand of JAKATW010000047.1, from coordinate 2,451 downwards.
TGACATCCCTTCCTACGAATCCGTGTGCTATGACACCTTCCCCTCCGTTTGAAGTGACGATTCTAGCAATGTTCCTGGAGACATCAGGTATATCAGCAATCTTCAGGTCCACGATGACTTCTCCGAATTTTGATACCTCATTTATGACGTTCACTCCGTAGTTAAGAATCAAGGGGTACCCGACTTTGAAAGCTTTGACATGGCCAACAACTTCCTTTGCAACTCTGAGTGCCTTGTCCTTCTCTTCAATATCTAGGGCAAGAATGATGTTGCTTTCCATCTCCCAGTTATACCGTTTCAAAATAAAGTCTTGTGCTTTCCCGCAGAGATAAGAATTCTTCCATGTCCTTTATAAATACGATAACTATTTTAGTAATATTAAATGTCCTGCTAAGAAAGAGTAATATGAGTCAGGATAGAGGTCTGCTTGGAGGAAAGCTGTTCGAGTACCTGGACGAACTCGCACGAAGGCTACGCGGTACAATGATCCTCTTCATAATTGTGTTCTTTGGGATCTTCCTTCTGGGACCGGTTCCTTTCACTTTTTATGGCTACTCTCTCTTCTATCCGTTTCCTTCTTTCTACAACAGTTTTGGGGTCGTTCTCCTCAAGCTAATGGAACGGGGCCTTGTGCCGCCAAAGATGTTTCTGATAAACATTTCCCCATTTGATATCATCGTGAGCGTCGTGTATATTGCTCTCGCAGTCTCTATCTCAGTCATCATACCAGTTCTATCGTTCCAGTTGATCAGTTTTGCCAAAACTGCACTATATCCCAGGGAAAGGAAGATGATTACATTCTCAATAGTTCCTATTTTGGTTCTGTTCATCACAGGGGTCGTATTTGCAATGAAATTGATAATCCCCATACTGTTCCACGTGATCTATGCGTTCGCCCTTGATGTAGGAGTCATACCGACTATAGGTATACTGCAATTCGTTTCCATCGTAGTCTTGATCACTGCGGGAATGGGGGCTGTGTTCGAAACACCGATAGTAGTTTTTTCCCTCTCATACATTGGTGTAGTTCCTCCCTCGACTTGGTTCAAGAACTGGAGATATGCGATCATCGGAGCTTTCTTCATCGCACTATTGATATCACCAGGTGCAACCGGCGGGATCATGGAAGTGACCATCGCCCTAATAATCATTGCACTCTATTTTTCCGGTGCGTTGCTGGCAAGATGGGTAGTGAACAAGAAGTATCAGGTTCGGGAAAAAACAACAGCAACCTGAACTAAGCTCGCCAGTACAAAAGTATTAGTCGTAAGATATATGGGATGGTATTCACGGAGAGTAATTGACGTATGACTCACAAATCATCAGCGCCATCTGTTGAGGGCTTTCACAAGATATCTTTCTGGAGAGAGGAATCGGTAGGAGTTGTTACCCTTCTCTCTCCGGGGCAGATTGACAATGAACTAATGGAGGAAATGATCAGAATATTCTCGATTGCTGCAATGGACGACAAGGTTGCTTCCATTCTTGTGACTGGAACTAACTACATTTATTCGAGAGGGCTCAAAGTGCCAGACAACAGAAACTACGCGGATTTCAGAGACTTTTACAAGAGGATACAGAGCTTGGTCCTCTTCTGGACAGCACTTGAAAAGCCGATATTTACTGCAATCAACGGTACAGCAACCAATAATGGACTTGCACTTGCGCTACTAGGAGACGAAGTATTTTACTCTGAAAACAGCAAGCTGATACTTGACAAGAATGAGCCTACAGTATTCCTCGGGAGTTCTACCGTCCCTGAGAAAACAGTCTTGGAGCATGGAGTGTTAAAAGTAAAAGGGATAGAAACCGGTAAGGAACGAATGATGGAGGAAGTTTTTGATAATGTGAAGAGTCTCGAAAACATAACCTATCACAGAGTGAGAAGAAAAAGGTTCTTCGAGCTGGAGAAAACACTATTGCAGGAAGAAATAGAATTTCTGGATTTCTATCTATGGTGTGAGGGCTGCAAGTGATAATCAGGAACTTTTTGTTCAAATTAATGACAGCTATTCTTGTTTGAGATTCCCTATTGTCTTTTCACTTGTCTTTACTTTTGAGGTGCGGAGGCAGCAGTCGGAGTTTCAGTCTTCATTGCCTCGTTGATCTCTTTCTCAACTTCCATTCTTCCCTTTCTGAACTCTCCCATCGCGCGGCCCATTGCTTTTGCCATTTCAGGAATCTTCTTCGTTCCACCAAGTACCAGTAGAACGACAACTATCAGTATTATCCAGTCTGTTGGACTTCCAAGCATCTGTGTTTGCATTTAAGCCGTCTATATTAACCTAATGGTGATTTATTTATTCATCAATAATAAAAAGAATGATGAAGTAAGCATCAAACTGAGCTTAAACATTTTTGAAAAATGAGATTCTGCTTCGTTCTGATTTTATTGTCAGAAACTGGATTCGTTTCAGTTATTCATCGCCAGGAGGTAAACGTTTTACTAAA
>JAKATW010000030.1:37257-55871 GCA_021827945.1 Thermoplasmata archaeon | reverse complement strand
GTTATAGAAGAGGATTACTTTACAAATCCTGAGAAGAGAAGATTAATCTTCGAAAGAGACAATTATACCTGTGATTATTGCGGTGAAAAAGTAACGGAGGATACAGCAACCTTGGATCACATAGTTCCACGTTCCAAAGGAGGTACTGATTCAAAAGATAATTTAGTAACCTGCTGTTTTGAGTGTAATTCCATAAAAAGTGGCAAAACACTAGAAGAAGTGGCAACAATTTTATTAGAAAGGCTGAAACAGAAGAGGAAAAAAAGTAACTGAAGAGAGCTTAATTCAATCTTCCTATGAGTGAGCATTTGATTTTGCATCCCTTAGCGTATGGAATTGCTTGGAACTTTAAATGGGCGCAAGAGACTGTGTAATTCTCGCTACTCTGAAATCCATTGGATCAGCATCCTTCTGACTCACGGTAATGCTTTCACAAAGGTCTAAGGCCTAGAAGTAATTGATGAAATTGGATAATAGTTTGTAGGATTTACTTACATTTCTAAATGGACTGGCGGGAATTCAAAACATTGAGTTCGTTCTTGGAGGGATTCGACTATGAACCTTGCATCTCGCTTTCTAGAAGTTATTGAGGTCCTTGAATGAGGTAGGAACTCCATCAATGCCTTCAAACTCTTTTACTACTATTGACTTTATTTTCCTCTTAATTTCCGGTCTAACATCTGTAATTGACATCTCTTTTTCCCCTCCGATACTTTCACAGTCATCTTCTATTAGCACATCGGGCAATACTCTCTCTACTACATCAGAATAATTTTCTTCCTCCTGCCTGAAAACTACTTCTCCTTTTGGAAACTTCCATTTTCTAGTACAATCATATCTTTGGCAACGTCCACGGAATTCTTGTGTGAACTCAAATAAATGATTTCAGCTCCCTGATCTCTCCAAGCTTCCAGTTTCTTGGTCGCATTACCTATAGGAACATATTTAGCATAGTCGGTGACAGTCGGTTCTCTATTCTTAGACTGCTTCACTCTTTCCTCTCTCGATGTATCCTCCGGGGCACTATGCATAATAGTTGTTCCGTGCAAAAACACAAGGATCTTCATACGGTGTAATGAGAAAATTCTATTACTTAACCAAATTGCAGGACTGGTTGGGGCAGATCAGTTAGTTTTGGGTTTGGGGGTTTGGTGTTTTCATTAGGATTTGCACACATTTCTAAATAGACCGGTCGAGATTTGACTGCCTGACCGCGGACCTGAGGGGGTAGGGGCCCCGTCCGGATCCCTGCGTCCAGCGCGACTGCGATAGGTATAAAGGTGGGGCGGGGTGCGATAACGTAAACGTAAAAGGGGGGTTAAAACGGAAAGCGGAGGGGCCGGATGTAGCGGCGGGGTGTATAAATAAATTAAGAAATATATTATTACCCTCCCCCCACTTGACCTCAAAAATTAAGAAAATTGACCCTGTGTCCCCCATCCCTAACGAAAATACGGCCTCCCGGTCATACCTATACCACTCAACACGGTCTCTTTTTCCTTAGGGCTTTTTGAATTATATCAATTAGAAATATATTATTATCTTCTTCGGTCAAAGAAATATAAAAATAGGTCTACTGCTGCTGCCTGAACTCCTCCCCTAACGTTGTGATGTAATATTCTGATGGGCTTCCTTTTATCCTCAGCGGTCCTGCGATCCGATGAAACTCCGGTGCCGTTTCCATCAAAACATACTTGTTATATATCACCTCTTTTGTGCTATCGTTCCTGGCATGAATTTGGATAACTGCGCTGGGCTCTACCGATGGGGGTTCCAATAGTTTGATGCTGTGTTCCACATCTGTTATACCCCCCCATGTATACCATGTGTGATAACGTTCTAGGGCTATGCCCGTGAAGTATCCGCTGGGGTGCCATTCGACCATGCTTTCATCCTGATTATATCGAATAGAACTTATGAAGCTTTTAGCTCCGTATGATGGATATCTGATTTCGCTTCTTCCATGGGGTCCGTATACTCCTAACACTACTTCTTCTCCTCTGATTTCCATGCCTAAATCTACCTCGTCTCCCTCTCTGATTTGTGGACTCTCCACGTGTCTCTGATCGTAAAAATGAACTTCGCCTTCCGGGTCCCATACATGGAACTGCACACTGAATCCTTGAAGGCGATAATGACGAACTCTTCCTTTCGCGTCCTGCGATGATCCGAAATGCCAATTGTACTTCAACATACTTTCATACCAATACCCTTGGTTGCTTATCGCTCCTAGTGCTATCGCGTAACCGTATCCGTCCTCGTCCTGGTCCTTGACTGCAATGGTCTGTATTGCTAACTGATTGCTCTTAAAAGTGGGCGGATAATAAAGAGCTGCAATTTCAAAAAAGGCAGGGGGGATTTCACTGGTTGGAACATATTCTCCTTCCCTTTTTTTGAACACCATCTACTTTCCCCCTCGTCCGGGCTTCTTGGCAAGCTTGATGAACTCTGGCTCGCTGTTGTTTCCTGTATTCCCCTTTGCCTGATTCCGGTCTCTTGCCCTCTGCAGAAATTCCGGTTCTTGTACTGACTTGGTTGTTGCCCGTCGAACGAACCCGGGCTGTTCTGCAGATTCCTTGCGTCTCCGTACGAAATATGTTATCGCGATCGTTATCGATGCGATGATTACGACCGGCAGAATGAGCGCGATCACGACCAAGACACTCAGACCCATTGTCTTGCCCGCCGCCCCAGCGCCGCTTTCCAAAGAATTCTTTATCCATTCTAACAATTGCCCGACATCAGTGAATATACTCATGCTCTCACCTCCCCCCCTCCCGAGGACCTGGGAAAATGGGAAAACTCTGGTCGAATTCCCACACCGTTAAAAACTCTATGATTTTGTCCCCTCCCTGTTCTTTGTAAATTTCATTCTGCACATGCTCACAAAGCTTCCTCAGGTGGGCCGATGATTCCTTGTTGGGCGATATCATTATGACCCTGAAACCGTCCTTGAATGCCTTCCTGATCCACACCTCCGTTTCATTGATTTTGTCTCCGAATTTCGTGTCGTTTTCAATTTCGATTTGAATTTTCTCCGGTGACGTTACGGTAATGTCAGGGTCGTTTCCCCCACGTTCTGATCCCTCGACCTCATACCCTTTCAATCGTGCTAGTGATGACACTAATTGCACCAGATAGTCATGCAACTGATGTGTGCCTCTCTGGTAATAGATGACCTTCTCCCTTCCCATGGCGGGTTTTCCCGGATAATCAAAAGGTGTGCTGCTTACTCTCCCCTCGACCAACAACTCGACGAGTGGGTTGCTGCTCTCCTTGAGCAATACAGAGGTGTAGTCCTTTTCCCCTCGCCCCAGCTTCTTCACCAGCAACTTGGGTATGTCGGTTACCGACGGCGGTACTGGATTTTCTTTGATAACCTCAAAAATCTCCTCCTTCAGGTCAATATCTCGGGGCTTCTGCTGGCTCTCTCCTTCCGTGGGGGTTGCCAAGGCCTCGGTGCTTGTGCTCGAGGGCTGTGTGGTCTCCTTGACCTGCTCCTGATTTCCAAAAGAAGATTCAAACTCCCCTGGGGTATAGAATTCGGTGCTCTCTATCGGCCCGTATTTCTTCTGAAGTGATGCCTTTACCGTCGGATTGGGCGATATCACTATTACCGTATATCCGTCCTTCTGGTATTTCCTGACCCTAAGCTCCGTCTGGCCTATCTCCCCGCCTGTCTTTGTGTCCGTTTCAATTTCTACGCTGTACTTACCGTCCTCCCTCTCCCATGTTATGTCCGTGATGCTTTCGCCGTGCTCTTCTATCCTGGGTGTTCCTTTGTATTTTGTTTGAATGATCGCTGCGATATAGTCCCTTATGAAGTCGTGTGCCTGATAGCTTCCGCTCTCGTAATAGAGTTTCTTCATCGGCAATTTCTCCGGTCTCCCTGCATAATCAAAGTACATGTAGGAAATATGACCTTCTTGAATGAGGTCCCTGAGCGGACTTTTCGGGCTGTTGTCTTTGAGTTGCACCTGTGTTTCGTCTTCCTTCCATCCGTGCCTTTTGGCTAAATAGTAAGCGATGTCTCTAACACCCGGCGGTCCCTCCCCTCTCTCTGGCCTCACCTTCGTTACGTATTCAAGGATCTCCTGTTTTATCTCTGTAGAATAGAGCTCCGGATCCTTCTCCTCGCTCGTCTCCCCCTCTCTGGGGTGCCATTCGACCGGTGGCATGGTGACGTAGTTGGGGTTTGCGATGGCAAATATCACTACTTTCGAATGCGATGCTTCCTGGACAAGATCTACGAAATAGGTCTGCGACAGCTGCGAAACTAGCCATGAATAAAGTGGGTCTGTCCTCTGTAGCGCGGTCAAATCCTTTTCTCCCGTCAGCCTGAAGCTAAACTGGGTAGCGCAATTCGATAGTATTGGCCCTCCTATCGTGCTAAGCAGCTGCGTGCTAACAACGAAAGACCCTGTCGCCCGTATGAGTGCTGCGATTTTACTTATGATGCTCCTATTGCCTGCATTCAAGAATTCCTGCCCTTCATCGACAAAGAAAGTTGTCCTCTGCCTCTTTCCTCGGACTAACTCGTTGTATATCCCCCGCATTAAGTATTCACCGTAAAATCCTACTTCCTGGTCCGATAAGTCGCTAAAATCAACGATACAGTCAGGGGGCAAGGTCACGGTATACTGCTTGTCTCTCTGTATGATTTCAGCATTCCCTTTGATATAGACAAGTCCCTGTTGTCTGACTCCTTATGCTCCTTTCAGATTCATCTATTATCTCATCCACAACATCAAAGAACTCCTTCCAGGTCGGTTGTTTCATCCTGCCTAATACTTCTCTCAATAACGACGGGACTGATGCGGCGATAATCCCCTGGCTGTCTGGCGCAAAGGCTACAGCAAAACTTGAAATGAACGTGTCCTTGTCCGCGAACACGTCCGGGCTGTACTTTTTCAGGTATATGATGGGGGCGGGCCTGTTATTCACCAGGGGTAACTTGCCGTATAAGTCGGAATACCCCTTGACCACGAATACTATCTTGTGTTCCGATGTTGCTCTTAGAAGGATCTGGTAAAGGAGCGTGGTCTTTCCCATGCCTGACATGCCCACTACTGCGATGTTCTTGTTCTGCGGCTTGGTGTTCAAATAGTCATTCAAAGAATACGGTATCGGCGGGTTGTATCCCTCGGTAATGTACTGTTTTCCGCTGTACTTTAATCCCTCTTCGGTTCTTGGGATAAATTCTTTGGCCTCACCTAACATCACCAATTGATTCCGATGCCGCATTACGTTTGATGCTGTTGGCCTCGATATTTTTCTCCTCTTCCGGACCTGATGGACCCCCAATACAATAGGTACTGCTACCCCCAGTATGACCGGTGCGTATTGTAAAATCTGTTGATCAAAAAGTGACATCGGATTGCCTATGGCGTAGAATGCTCCGATCGCCTCTGGCACAAAAAATATCAATAGCCCTATCCCTACGAGCTCTTTGATCGATAACCCCGCCCTGGGTGCTGGTACTGCGCTCATGCTCCCTCGCCCCCCTGCTTCCTCTTCTCCCGTATTGCCTTTGAGTACGGATCCGTCTCTTCCCTCTCGTCCTGGTCTTCCTCGATATCGGGGGTCGTATCCATATGGATACGCTCATCCTCTCCCGTCCATGGTTGCTCCTGCTCCGCCTCGTTAACAGTGGCCGGGGCTCGATTGGGGAATAGGTCGGGGTCCAGTTTCAGCTGTTCCTTGCCATGTGGCTGGAGCCTTGGTCTTCCCGGGGTCTTATCAGGTAAAGGAAAGTCATCAACTGACGGGATGGTTTTCTTGGCCTTCCTCTCCTTCGGCTTCTTCCTTGGTCTAATCAAAATAATCAGAACTAGGATGCCGATAACAACGTATGCAATGTGATTCTCTGCGTATTCAAGGACTGACCTGGGATTTTTGATGTATGTCACAATAGTAGTAAATCCTGTTGAAATTGTTTGTGTGGGGTGATGGATAAAATAGAGAATATCGCATTCCAAATGAGTTAGCCCTGTACCGCTCGCTGGGGTGGTGGTAACGTTCAAGAGAATAATGTATGAGCTCCCATTTACATCGATGCTGTAGAGGAGGTATGAATGTGCATGGTTCGTGGATATCTCCGGTAGGCTAAAGTTCTCGTTGCTCTTGTTATAAGTGATGCCGGCTATGCTCGCGCCGGTAATTTCATAACCCTTGAATGCTTCCACATACAGCGAATAATTTCCTGCCGGCAAAATTATGTCTGATGCGTTCCCGTACATCTGCACGGTCCCTGATGGTACTGATTGCAATGAAATATAATACGGTCCGTTGGACACAAAAACTATGCTATTTACCTCTTGTTCTACATTCATATTTACCACCGTGGAGCCGGTCAAGGGAAACGTTCCGTTTCCATGGAATACTCCCCCCGCGCTCACATTGTACGAATACTTCCCCGCTGGCAGGAATAGCGATGCGTTTTGTCCCGTTGCCGTCGTTTGTAGCTGTACGGGTCCGCTCACCGATAGCGTCCATGGCATTCCGACCGGAACTATCCCCTGCTGAAACACCACCCGATACGCATTCGTGGCGCCCGCGGCTGGGGTGGCGGCGGGGATAAGAGTGATCGCAATGACTACGATTGATAAAATAATGACTGCCTTTCTACTGATCAATCTCTCACCTCATCTACTGCAGATTCAAAAGACTCAATCTTCACGATGTCGCAAAATCTTACCTTCACTGCCTTCCCTGTGGGGGCGATGACCTTCATCGTGTCCTGTCCATTAAAAACGATATCGCTAAACGGTATGTAATGCACGAATAATCCATCCCTGCCGTCCTTGACTGCTAACACCATGTCGTTGTATCCGTTGCTCCTCAACACCCGCAGCATTTCCGTAAATACTTCTTCCCTATTCATGCTCCTCACCCTCTTTCCTGAACTGCTGCAATATCCTCTGCTTCCTGGCTTCCTCTATATCGCCCATGGTTCTGTAGATGTACGATACACTAGCATAAGTTCCGATCGTGATTACAGATAGCAGCGTCGCTAATACCAGTGTAAATGTAAAGCTCTCCCTCACCGGCCCCGCCGCACCTATGCTCGACAGGAAAATCTGAACCCCAAATACGAATCCGATCCAAACATACACTATCAGCCTGACCGCTCTCCGCTCAATGTACATAAGGACCATCTCCTCCCGTCACCTTCCCGTCCGCGATGATGAAGACATAAATCTCCTTCGCTTCCCCGATTTCCTGAGAGAATTCGGAGGTAGTGGGATCAAGATAAAGTGCCCTCCCAAACTCGTCCGTTCCCGTGTATACTATCGTCCGTGGCGTTTCTCGAGTTCGTATGAATTTATGGGCCTCTGCAATATGAGAAGGAGATATCCCCATGTGGAGAACTACTGGAGGTGCCCGGTCGAATACTTTCTTGTCGATGTAAATATTCCGGATGATTGAACTCCCTTCGTAACAATACGTCCTCGCTGACGAATGACCGAAAAATACTGTTCCCATCAAGTCACTCACCTTCCTTCCGCCCCTTCCGTTCGTAAACTATGCCCGCTATGATTGCTATGATCATGACCGCTATCACTACTAAGGTCCACCATGGGTAAGAGTGGGGTGCAGGTGGCGCAGGCGGGCCGAATTCAACGTAAAGGTATATCCCGGAATTCGTCGGGATAACGATACCTGGATATCTTATTCCAAAATGCTCGATGTTACTTACGTTCTGATAATCAAAAAGTAGCGTTACGTTGGTCATCGTCGGATTCAAGATCTTGTACGAAAGATTCTCTGAGATTGTGGCCGTTTGGATTTTGTTGGTTCCATTGATTGGTATGTTTACATATTCAACTGCCGTAATGCTCTTTATGACTTCCCCCCGTGGCGCTGAGATTTGCACACTGAAAAGTCCTGTTGTGTTCACTGCAAAATCTGTCCCCGTATCAACTCTTCTCGTCTGATTCTCGTGTGGCGCATTACTATTGTTCGTGCTGAACTCCCATGTCCCGTTCGGTCCTGGTCCGCCTTCTCCGGTTACCGAAAAGATGCCATTTATTTGATGGACGATTGGTTCTTCCGTTACCGCTCTTCCGTTTACAGAAAATACACTGCTATTATTCATCGCAATATACCCGTAACGTCCCGTGGCGCCTACAAAATAGTAATACGTTCCGTTTCGTAGATACACATTTAAACTCGTAGAATTATTAACTTCATCCCATCCATTCGCTCCGATTCCGGTGTCGGCTCCGGTGTCGTTCCATAATATCGCGTCATACGAAAAATACCATGTCGACCCTTCGGGAATACCTATTGGGGCGATATTTACAGGGTATTGGGGCGGTGTGTCTCCGGGTGTACTGGCCGGTACACTTGCAAAAGCCGGGTGACTCAATAGGGTTAGGGAGAACGCTCCGCTAGTCATTAATGCCGCTAGAATTATGGTCGTTATCAATACGCGATACTTCATACTCTTCATTTTAACTCGCCTTCCTAATCATGACGGTTCCTGACTTCACTTCGAAAGGATTTACAAGACTCAAGTCCCTCTCCCTGACAAAAATGTACCCGATAGTGAGCAACATACTTATCAGCATTGATGTCCCATGATCGATTATTGTTCCCGACTGGTAACCTCCCACGTAGAACGCCGAAGCCAAAACCAAGGACAGGAAAACCAAGGAAACCAGTGCGACCCTGTCGCTCAACGAACTAATGTCTCTCACTTTCCATCCGGCGTAAATCCCGAACACTAATACTGCTCCTGTAAACCCTGCCGCAACTCCCGACTGTCCGTACCCTACAGACAGATATACCGTTTCTATGGACCACCCTGACACGACAGTCATCGAGGAAAATATGCCATGCAGCATCGGGCTTACCACAATGGACCCTGCGATGGCCGACACAATAGATATCACAATCACGGACCAATACCGCGGAACTCTGACTGCTGTGGGAACGAATGACGTAAACAGGAAAAATGTCACTAGCATCACTGAAAAAACAAACAAATTCCCTACACCGTCCCAAACGAAATTATTCAACACGTACCCGATGATATTCTCGTGAAAATCCAGAATTCGATACTGGTAAAGAGTGAACAGGGAAAATGAGTCACCGATCCAGTAACCCACGCCAAAATAAAAGATTCCAAAAAGGATCGGAAAAATCCAGGCATGGTTCTTTGTTCTCATGCTAGCTGACATTTAGTTCCCCTCCCTTCCGTCCTGCTTAACCTTCCTCTCAGCTTCTCTCTGTCGTGTTATCCTCCTGCTCAACTCCTTAGCAAGTCTGTACATTCGCAAGTGGTAGGGTACTTGATTGGATGTCTCGTGCATCGATATATCTGATATCATCGACATGATATTTAGTCGATATATATAACAGTATCGACGTTATAGACAACTTTAAGTTCGAGAACTAAATTTCGTCTTTGTATGCCAGGCGTCAAAGGTTCTGCTAAATCTGATTTTCCTCAGATACGCACAAGGAGAGATATTTATGAAGTACTTAAAAAACTCAGATTTAGACTTGAGAAAGAGACAATGGACGAAGTAATAGAGTGGCTTTTGATCCGTGCAAGAGCAAAGGAAATACTTTCAATTTCCGAATCTAAAGAGTATTCAGAAATCCTCAATGGTTCCATTTATATTCCTTTTAGATTGCAATATGGAGTTATGGATAGTGAAACGTTGAAAGATATTATGGACTCACTAATACAGGGACTTCATGACAAGAAAACTGAAATTGTTCGGGCCGTGAAGGATATGATTTCCCAGTGGAATCGAGATAACCAAGAAAATCAAATCGAGCTTTAGTCGTCATCTAGAAAGCAAATCTCTATTTCCTTTTATCATCAGTAACTTCATAGGCCACTTTATCCAACAATCCTTCTTCCTCTATCCTTTTCCAAATTGCGTCGAATAATTTATCCTTGAACTCCTTGTCGAACTTCTTCATTAGTTTCTTTTCGCCATCCTCAACAAACTTTGATTTCATGAGAAAATCCTCCTCTTCCTTTGTCTCCCGCTCTATATTTTCTAATAACTCCTTACCAAGTGGGAGCCCACATTTGAGGCAATACTGATTGACGGTTGGGTTTTCTGTCCCGCACCGCATACATACTTTTGGAGTATATTGAAGTTCTTTTCCGTCTTCCTCCTCCTCTACTGACTTGCCGTATACCTTGAGAACTGCTCTGTCATAATCAGCGTCATTCAAGTGAGTGTATTCGGCTATTGTCCTTGACCAAGGAACAAATCCAAACTGAGCTGCCAAAGGTTCAGCTTTTAGGTCCTTGGCCATAAGAGTGATGCGGGTATGCCGAAACAGGTGAGCGTGTATTCTACGAGTAATTTTAGCACGCCTTAAAACTTTCTTCAACATCATCTCTACTGCGTCATACTTCCAAACTCCTCCATGTTCCATGTCATTGAATAACAAATCATCCGGATCATTCTTGTAAAACTTATCAAGATAATCTCTAAGCAATGGTACGCTGTCCCCGACAATTCTGGAATTCCTGGCCCATGTCTTCCCCTCTCCTATTAGAATTTTAGCTCCATATTTATCGAAAGTAACGTTTCGAACTCTTAGACTTAGAACTTCTCCGATCCTAGCTCCTGAATCATAAAGCAAACTTATCAGTGCCTTATCTCTAGCGTTAAGGCAAGCATTTAACATTTTCTGTATCTCTTCCTTTGTCACTGTGTCTTTCACTCTCTTTCTATGAGACTTCTTTTGCTTCAGTTGAACGTCCTTGACTGAATCCCAGTACTTGCCTTCTTCGTACCACCTGTAGAATTTTTTCAATGTAGTTTTGAAGTCCGTGATTGAGGATTCTGAATACTTTGCTCCTCTCCTCGTGTTCAAATCCATTATTGTCGATATTGTCCGCGTGATATCGTCTTTAGTTGGATTCAAAAAATGGTTAACCTTCATTCCCATTCTATCTTCCCATACCGTTACCTTGCTTATGATTCGCAGTTTCTCCATATAGAAATAGAGACGATGTGTGGTTACTCCTTCTGTCTTAACCTTGTTGATGAATCTAATGATTACTTCCCTCGATTCATCTGGTACCCTCGTGTCCTCCTTGAGTCTCTTATTGCATAGTTCATACTGATGATCCAAGTCGTAGATCTCCTCTCTCACTTTGTCATGATCTTGGGTTGGCATTATGTATACCATGTACTAGTGAGATATAAGTGTAGTGGCACTAACCTATTTTTAAAAGCCCGTCGGTGGCTTTGATCCAATAAACATCTCAAGAGGCATGGATAAATTTTCTAAAAGTCAGAGCTTCACAAATTGGTGGAATAAAATAATCCTTTCACAAACCGGACCCTCAGGGCATTCAGAATTACTGCAACGTCGAGTATCTCCTGGAAAATTGCACCCTCTGCGGGTACTATGTACCCGAAACTGGCGATCAACATCATTACAAGACTTCCACCCATACCGAAAAATATGCTTTGCTTGGCGATCCGGAGCATACCTTGGCTGATCGCCATCTCATTTCCCAATTTCGTGACATCGTCAACTAAAAGCACCACATCAGCTGCTTCTGACGATATCCCAGTTCCGCGAGCCCCCATCGCTACTCCAATAGTTGCAGTAGCAAGTGCCGGAGCATCGTTGATACCGTCTCCAACCATTATTGATGATCCGTACTCCTTCGTCAAATTCCTGACTGAATCTACCTTTTCGCCTGGCAGGAGATTTGCTTCGAATTCATCCACTCCTGCCTCTCTTGCTATGACCTCTGCATTCACATAACTGTCTCCGGTCAGCATAACCGTCTTTTTTATCCCTAAATTCTTTAATTCTTGAATGAAACGGGGAACCCCCGGTCGTAGCCTATCAGTGAACAATAATTCACCTCTAAGCACACCATCTATGGCAATAAACGAAATCAGGCTACTGCCAAGTTTAGATTCCTTTATGAAGGGATATCTTATGGAATTAATCGGATCTTGAATTATTGACTCTATGAATTTTTGAGATCCAATGACAACATCCTTCCCTCTTATTCTACCTCTCACACCCCTTCCTGCACTCTCCTCAAATTCTTCGACCGGTAGAAATTCCCCAAATCTTCTCACACCTTCCTTTGCGATAGTTACAGCTACAGGATGGGACGATAACTGTTCAAGGCTAGCAGCCACCTTCAGTATCTCATCTTCATCGCCATCAAATGCGATGATCCCGGTGAAATTTGGTGTTCCGTAAGTTAGCGTACCTGTTTTGTCGAAAATTACAACCTGGCTTTTGCCGATCTGTTCCATTGCCAATCCACTTTTCACTATTATTCCCTCTTTCGCAGCCCTGTTAACTCCACTTATGACGGCTAGGGGTGTAGCCAATATCAGCGGGCAAGGCGTGGCTACGACCAGTACCGCTAATAGCGTATCAACACTCCGCGTTATCAAGTATGACGATACCGATATAATGACTGTAAGGGGTGTGAACCATATGGCATATCTGTCTGCCATCCTTTGAATTGTAGATTTCTGGGATTGGGCACTTCTGACCATCTCCACTATCTTCGAATATTGACTTTCTGAACTGATCCTAGTTGCAATCATCTCGAATGCGGATCCTACATTGACAGTTCCGCTTAGAATCTCTTCCCCAGGATTTCTGGTGACAGGTAGGGGTTCACCAGTAACAGAAGACTCATCTAATTCCGCTAGACCCTCAGCTATCTCTCCATCGACCGGCACCAGGTCTCCAGGTCTAACTGACAGAACGTCACCTTTCTTCACATCCTCTATTTTAACTTCCTCAGTAATATTACTTGATTTACGTCTGGCAACTCTAGGTGCCCTTGATATCAGTTCTTCCAACGATGAAGATGCTTTCCTGAACCCATAATCGTCTATTGCTTCTCCACTGGTTTGCATCAATACTATTATTATTCCTGCGAACGCTTCATCTGTCAGAATAGCAGTGACGATGGCGAGTGATGCGATTATGTCTGCAGCAAATTTTCGTTTAGAAATCCCTATCACCGTCTTAGTTATCACGGGAAGACCCCCTGTAATCAGGGTAGCATACCACACCCATTTTGCCAGGTCAGGGCTTCCAAAGAATAGCACTAATATTGCGCCGGTCACGAGTCCAAAGAAAGCAAGAACTGGAAGTGGGTACCTTCTGACCGCTTGGGAAGTTCTTCTCAATTTTGTCATGCCCCTGACTCCTGTATTTGAGGTCAGATTGATTCGCCTCCTCTTCCTGGTTCAGTACAATTTACAGGCAAAAGCGGCCATTTAGGAGAGTTTTTGGTTAGAAAATACGACAGTATGTTACTATCTCTTTCCAGGTTTCATCGGCTCCTCCACGTGATACATGATATCCTCAGTCCTAGTGATCATTGAACAAAGATCAGGGCTAACACACCCATCGGACCAGGAAGGTCGGAAGTTTGAAGGAGGAGACAGTGGACGCACTAACTTCCTACTCATTTTCTCACATTTTTATTATCATGGCAATACTTAAAAGGGTATCGCAGGTCCACTTAAAATTCTAAACTGCCTTACAACAGAACTAAATATGGAGCTTGCTTTTTAGTTACATGTCCTTGAAAATTGGCGATAAAGCGCCTGACTTTACCGGAACATCAGATAGCGGGGAGAATATATCACTGAGTGATAAACTGAAGGAGGGTCCGGTTGTCCTCTATTTTTATCCCAAGGATGAGACACCTGGATGTACAGCAGAGGCGTGCTCATTCCGCGACAGGTGGAACGATATTACAAAACTGGGAGCCACTGTACTGGGAGTCAGCTCCGATTCGGTCGAATCGCACAAGAGTTTTAAGTCGAACAGGAAACTTCAGTTCCCTTTAATTTCAGACGAGAACAAGGAAATCAGGAAATCTTACGGGGCTACCGGTACCCTGATACCTCCACGCATCACTTACGTGATAGATAAGAATGGTACAATAAGAGAGGTTTACAATTCGCAGCTCAATGCGACCAATCATGTAGAGGTTGCTCTGAAAACTCTCAAGTCCCTTCAATCATAGACTATCCTCTACCCTTGTACAAAAGCAGCGTCTTTATAAAGGCTACAGGTCAGAAGATGTTGTAATGATCTCCACTTTTTTTCCCTTGGAGCGTGCTCTCCAGTTTATCAAGGATGCTGAGTGCCTGGTCCTTCTTCTTCGATTGATTGGTTAGCGGATCACTCAAGAAAGCCCTAGCCTTGTTCAGGTGCACCTCCATTTCCTTGAATTCCTTTGTTGAGAAATACAGATTGGCAAGTGACAGTTCTGCCCTCGCATCATCAACCAAATCGTCTCCCGTCCTTTCGTTACTGGTTGAAGAATTCACCGCGAATCCTGGAACAAAAGGTTGCTGCGAGACATAGCCCTTCCTTATCTGCTTCATGTAGGATGAACTGACCAATCCTGTTGCCAGCATGCTAGATATAAAAACACCGACGATTATGGCAATGAATGCTGTATAGGAGATCATCTTGGCAAAATAAATTACATATGCGCTGGCATAACCAACCAGAAGGATTAAGGGACTCAGGTACCTGAGTAGCGTGGGAAGTTGGACGAATGGAGGGGCTGTCGGATTGCTTATGCAGAACGATATCAGGTTGACCAGCTTGTCTGTTTTCTTTCCCTTCTTGCATTCCGGGTTCTGCAGAGTAAGTAAGGCTTCCTTCAACATCTCCTTTGACTTTGCGGGGATGCCTGAAAGCTTGTACAGCTGCGAGAGTTCGAATTGTGTATAGCCTATCCTGTAGTAGTTATGACCTGCTCTATTCGTTGTTGTTTCTCTTTCGAGAATCTTTTCAAGGCGGGAAATCCTTCTCTCGGCAGTAGTCATACATTCCATTCCTCTCTGGAAGTTCCTTCCCAGGAACAGCCAGTCAGGTATCAAATTAGAACTTAAAAATTTAATGAATATAGTGTAATTATTTCAATTCAGACTTCCATTTCTTATACACTTAAATATTCTGGATGCTAGAGGCTTGGCAGCTTACCTAGTCCAGTCGGTACTTTGACCTTCACCTCAGGAGGCATACTGGCACTGAACCATGCCCTTCATCACGAAATTATGGAATACCAGTACTTATCCTGCAATTTTAAGGTGCACCATCATGGCACGAGGAAGATGTCAAGAGTGCTGAGGTGTTAATTTCAGTTCCGTATGTGGTAAAGGCTAAGACGCGTTAATTTATGTGGGATGAGATTGATCCTCCAAGTGTATCGATGGCATGGCATTATGCAATTATTTCAGTTCTTGATGAAGTCTATGAAGACCTCTGCATCCCCAAAGACGTTAGACAGTTTTGCGTACTCGTTTGGCATGTGCTCTGTTTCATCTAGTGTTCCCCAGACGATGGTGTCAAGACCCTTGTTCCTGAAGAAAGCACCACAGGTTCCTCCCCCTATACCGACCCTCTTGACCTCTATAACCCTCAGTTTTTTTATACTGTTGATGAACTTCTGGACAAACTCGTTTCCTTCCGGCGAATTGGACGATGGATCCCCTCTGTTGATGACCTCGAGCAGAACGTCAACTCCTTTCTCTCTCGTGAACTGATCGCTCGTCCTCTTTACCTCGCTCATAACTTCATTGATAGAATATTTTGGAAGAACTCTCATGTCATAGTAGAAACTCTCTTTTCCAGGTATGATATTTATAGATGTTGTGCCGGGTTCTACCTTGGTAGGCTCGAATGTGCTGGTTGGTACGGTAAACTCGAAATCTGATGCGTTAAACTTGGTGTGTAAGTTTTGGTCTAGTCTCATCTCCAAATCCCTTGCCAGTCGGTGAGCATTCTTTCCCGCATCTGGGGTGGAGGCATGACATTGCTTACCTATGACAGTTACCTTGAGCCATAGCATGCCTTTTTCTGCCACCTCTACTGCGCTTCCGTCCGGCGTTCCAAAGTCAGGAACGATGAACTTGTCGTTCTTGGAGAATTTCCTCTTTTGAAGGACGAAGTCTATTCCATACTTGCTTCCCGCTTCCTCATCAGAGACCATTATGACTCCAACGTTGCTCTTCATTTCGCCCGGGTGCTCTAAGAAGTACTTGAGTGCAAAGAGGGATGATATACCACCTTGACCATTATCGCATGTCCCTCTCCCGTATATCTTGTCCCCCTCGATAGTTGCCTTAAAAGGTGGATACTTCCACAGGGTGAGATCTCCCTCACTGACCGTGTCCATGTGGGCAACAAACCAGACCGTCTTTTCCTTACCCTTGTCTAACAGAAAAAGGAGATTGGGTCTCTTTATTCCGTCTGATACTGCGACATACTCCTCGAACTTGATCTCTTTGCTCCACTTCAAAATCTCTCCCTTCAGGAACTCTGCCCTTTTCTCTTCTCCCTTCCCTCCCCCAGATGGATTTACTGAATTTATTTCAATCATCCTAGAATACAAGTCAATAAAGTAGTTCCTGTCTGTCATTTTGATCTCCTGATAATTGTTAGCAATGAGATAAGCTTTAATGAGCAAGGTCATGGAAAGCAATTTTGAAAAGATGAGATCATACTCGTGAAATCGTTTGCCAACTCCCGAGGTTCAACAGTCATTATGTAATGAAAGAAAAACCAAGTAATATTGTGTGACCCTCGTTTTCATTGGGGGGCCAAGATATGTCTATCAACGAAGGAGGAAAGATTAGAGTCTATTTTCTGGTAATAATTATTGTTTTTGGGAGTTTTGGGACTCTTATCTATGATCAACGGTATTCACAGAATTTTGCGGAGTCCAGGAATTTGAATGCTACCGAATCTGTATCAAATTTTTCACCGACCACAGTCCTTAGTCCCGTTCAAACTGGACCGATGAATGCTTTCCCTGGGCAATTAATCAACGAGTCTTACTATCTGGGAAGTACCAGCCCATCGGCATCATACTATGAGGTTACAGTAACTCTCAATGATTCCTCATATGAAACACTGAACGCATTTCCAACTTACTCGACTTTACTTTCTCCAAGTGGTTACTATCTCTTGTTCTCCTTTCAAATGCCAAATGATCAACCTGGCATGTGGTGGAATGTAGGTTTTGAGATAATCCCAATAACAATCTCTACTGTACAAGAAGAAGTGCATACTCAGATTTCAGCCCAGGGAGATCAAATTTGGATGCAATATCCAACAGAATCTATGGCGGGTAACTACATGATTACAGGTGGAGCTAACTACACATTTACTTACAATGTATCTGCAATTAAACTGTATCCCTCCAACCCAGAAGGCTCCATTATTGTTTCAAGTCAAGTTAATTCTTGGAAATACGCGGAAGGAATTCTTGAAATTCATTTCTCCCTGTATGAAAATGTTCAATCGGGTGGCTCAACGGTTCCCCCTATTTCCGTAGCATACGTTTCATACAGCCTAACTTCATTGAGTCAAAGCATAGGAACTCCGTTCTATAATTCCGGATATCAAATCACTTTGATTCAAGGGAATGGCGCTTACTTGATGGGAATCACTTCAAGTCAAATTGCCGAAATAACTAATTCCTTGAATCAAACCTTGTCTATTCCAATATCACAGCTCAATGCAGCAGTGGTATCCATCAACGGTGACATCGCAGATATTCAGACTTCATTCGGAACAATGACAACACAACTGGACAGTATTGAGACCTCCATTTCTGGAATAAGGTCAGGAGTTGCTTATCTAAACACGACACTAGGGGAAATAAGTACTTCTCTGACATCGATAGATGCAACTATTTCAGGCGTCGAAGGAAATGTAGTGACATTGGAAACTTCTGTAGGTACCGTCAGTACAAATATCGATTCAATCAACGCCTCCATCAATGGAATTTACAAGGGTCAAGCAGACGTACTTACAGATCTTGGGACCATTCAGGTTTCTCTTGGCGATCTTAATGCAACAATACTATCTGTGAAGAACGGACAAGCAACAATAATTACAGATGTTGGAATCCTTCAAACATCTCTTTCCACTCTAAGCACGACTGTGACCTCCGTCAGTGCGGGAGAAGTTCAGATCGACACAAATATAGGAGAGATAACAACCTCAATCAAGTCCCTAAACGCATCTTTCAGAGGCATGAACGGATCAGATGCAGTCATACGGACAGATATTGGATCGATTACGACATCCCTCAATTCAATCAACGCAACGATATTCTCTATCCACCAAGGGGAGGTAGAGATGAATACCTCCTTAGGGAATATCCAGGTGTCCCTGAAGTTACTGAATTCATCAATCCTGGAAATATCAGGTGATACTGCGAAGATCATGACTTCTGCAGGGGAGATAACCACGACGCTCAACGATCTGAATACCAGCATCTTTGACACCAGTGGTGGATCTCCCTGGTTGAACAATACCTATGCAGACATTGAGACTTGTCTGGGAAATTTGACAGGAACGATTACTGATGTATCAAACAACACTGCAACCATAGAGACTAACCTTGGAGCAATGACTGCGTCTGTGAACAGCATAAAGTCCCTCAATGGTCAATCCGGAGGAGACCCACCATCTCTGTTCAACACAATCGTAATCGTTCTCCTAGTGGCGCTAGTCGCAATATCTACTCTTGCAATGCTAAGTTCAAGAAGCACTCTTAAAATAATGGGCGACAAGGTGAAGTGATACATTAACAGAATGCATAACTT
>JAKATW010000030.1:0-37247 GCA_021827945.1 Thermoplasmata archaeon | reverse complement strand
CATAACTTGAAGGTAGTTCAAATGAAGGACTGTCATGCTCCTTGCTTCCACTTTTTATTTGAGGCTGTGACTAGATTTGCATCTTTTTTTCCTTTCATTGTTAAGAATATTTAATATCATATAGACCATTAACAAATTTACCAATGAGTTCGAACACTTCGAAGACAGAGACAGAATTCGAATTGGAGATTCGGTCTTCATTAGAAATTGTACAAAGAGGCGACCAAAGATGGAATTGATTTCGTTACTGTATGGGATATACCCTAGAACGGAGAACCTAAGGAAAGCTTACGGTAAATGGGAGAAGGGAGATCTGACTTCTGTAGATATTTCCATAAAGATTCAGGAAGAGTCATCGCTTTACTACGATCTTGTGAGAGAGGCATCCCTCAATTACTTTACAGACCCGCTCTTCAACTGGTACGACCTGCTTCGCCCAATTGCACTATCCATAGAGGGAATAAGACTCGGTCAGTTAGCAAGATACAAGGCGACCAACACCTTTTACAGGGAGCCAGAAATTGAAAGAATAGGAAATCTGGGCGAACTGAACAAATTCAGGGAAGTGGAGGAGAATCCACCTTTTCCAATATTTCACGGACTGGAAAGTGAATCTTATCTTCACTTCCTCCCTGGAATAAATTCATTCCTGAAGATGAGCAAGGTCTCTGGCGACACTTCAGAGGTAAAGGAACGACTAAGGGAGGTTTATTCCGAAATAATTAAAAGACTGAAAATAAGGCGCCTCCTAATATACGAGCCTTTTGAGACTGAAGATCTCAGGCTGTATAGCGAACTCAACAATATCACAACAATTTTCCTGGTGGTAACGGGAAATACCGGTAAGCTTAACTTGAATGGTGGGAAGAAATTCTTTTCGATAATTGGCGATGACCCATATTCGTACTCCAAATACTGTGAGATACCTGGAATAAAATTGGTCGATGCCCATTCCACTAGGATAGGCGATGACGTGCTTCAGAAAGTGAAGCCCTATTCGACTGATTTCGAACGGCTGATAGTCGCTAATACAGAAAGTTTTGATTTCCTTCCTAGGGTAATTGCAGACAAGAAGATATTCAGTTTCAAGGGTGGTGAATGATGGAAGATCTTATAACACAGGAAATAGGAAGCTTCAGAAAGCCAACATATCTATCCTCCAAGTTCAGGTCTTACAAGGGCCAGGAATTCGAGAAAGTTGCCAAGAAGGCGACTCTTGAGACCCTTGACCTGTTCAGCAAAAGTGGACTCATGAACATTGGAGTTGGGGGGGAAATGTATAGATGGGAGATGTACGAGCATCCAATTGCAAGAATGAGCGGAGTTGAAATATTTGGACCGGTGAGATCATTCGACAACAGGTACTACAACAAGGGGAGTGTGTATGAAGACATTTCAAGAAAGGAACCGTTCCATATAGAAGAGATCAGATTGTTCAAGGAACTCGGGATGAACAATATAAAAATCCCCGTGACTGGACCATACACTCTTATGGACTGGTCATTCAATGACCACTACAAGAACAGGGCTGATTTGGCCCTCGCATTTGGAAGAATAATGAACCAGGAGATAAGGGAGTTAAAATCTGCCTGGGGAGACGGAATCCTTCAGATTCAGATCGACGAGCCCGCTGCAACCACACACCCGGAAGAGATGGATATTGTCCTAGATTCTGTGAACGAGAGCGTCAAGGGAATAGAAGGAATTGAGACTCATCTTCACGTCTGTTACAGCTCAGACTATGGCCTCTTGTTCAATATAGTGCCGTCCCTCAACGTTTCGGTCTACAATCTAGAATTTGCGAACAGGGATCCGGTTGCGCTTGGGGAGGACAGAAAAGGATATGACGACGTCCGGAGATTTAAAGAGACAGCGGACGTAACTACAAGAGAGATTTCATTGGGGTTGGGAGTGACAGACATTCACAGAGACTTCCTAGAGCCACCGTCCCTGATCAAGGAAAGAATCGAGTTTGCTCTTAAATTCATGGAACCGGATAGGTTGAGGATCAATCCGGACTGTGGACTTAGGACCAGGAGCAGGGAAGTTGGATTTGAGAAATTGAAGAACATGGATTTGGCAAGAGACGAGGTCGTAAAGACTCTATAAACATTTATCCCAATATTCTATTCTGGTGCATGCAGAAGGCGGCCGTCCTAACAAGGATCAAAGAGTACCCGCAGGTCAAAGAAATTGAGGAAGAACCACTCAAGGAAAATGAAGTCCAAATAGAACAGAGTGAAACTGGAATCTGTTTCAGAGATATTCTAACAATGGAAGGATTCATGCCAAGACTCGTCCTTCCAATTGTCCCGGGTCACGAAATTTCTGGCACAGTCAGGATGGTCGGATCTGGAGTTACCAAATTCAAGGTGGGAGACAGGGTTGCTAGCCTCATCTACGTACCCTGTGGGACTTGTGAATACTGCAGATCAGGAAGGGAAAACCTCTGCAGGAACAAGAAGACATTTGGAGAGAGTATGAATGGTGCATACAGGAAGTACATCAATGTTCCTGAGATCTCTTTGGTCAAAGTCCCTGCAAGAGTCACTCCAGAAGCAGCAGCTATTTCGGCTTGCGTAACCGGGATGGTAGTTCAAGCTATGGAAGTCGTTGGCGGGCTTAAAGCCGGACAGACCGTTCTCATCACGGGAGCTGGTGGGGGAGTTGGTTCCCACGCAGTTCAGATAGCCAAGGCACTGGGTGCAACAGTCGTCGCAGAGACCAGCAGCGAGTGGAAGAGAGAGGGGATCCAGAAAGCTGGAGCTGATTTTGTGGTAGGTGACCCTGATTTCTCAAAGAAGGTGAAGGAAATAACCGGCGAAGGCGTGGATCTTGTGCTCGAGACTGTTGGATCACCAACTTTCACTGATGCATTCAGATCACTGAAATTTGGTGGAAGAATGGTTGTTGTGGGTAACGTCGACGTTAATCCCGTAAGCCTTCCGCTCGGAAACCTGATATTGAAAGGCAACTCGATAGCAGGCAGCGTCAGTTCGACAAAGAAGAGTATGGTAAGAGCGTTGAATCTTTCCAATGAAGGGAAGATTACTCCAGTAGTGGGAAAGATCTTTTCCCTGGAAGAAGTCGACATTGCCTACAAAGCAATGAAGAACAGGGAGCTCTTCGGGAAGGCCTTTATCAAATTCTAGACCTGTGGCTTAAGGGATAGGTTCTTTTCGTCTACGAAACTTGCTATCTTTTCGATATTTTCGCTGATCTTTTGGAGAATGGTCGCGTCAAAATCCCCTGATATTGATGCCGATCTGAAGCTGTTTATGTTGTCCAGCAGATCAATAGAATTCCTGAATCCGACTTCGTCGAGTAGATAGAACTTCTGAATGACTTCCTCCTTTGCCAGAAATGGTTCTGCAGGAACTGATACCTTCTTGCTCCTTAGGTTCTCGATCTTATTGTAGACTTCACCGGCCTTTTCCTTCTCTTCGAGCTTGTCGTACATCTCTAGGTTCTCTATGGCAGCCTTGAAGTTAGTCAAGGAGACGTCTATCCTCTTCTCTATATCATCTCCAAGCACCTGCGAGGATATCCTTGCATCTGCCCCTGTCTTGTACCCCTTGTAAGTGCTGAGTTTGTTTTGAATTCTCTTGAGAATGATCGCCGCCTTGTCTGAAGGTAGGTCTATTCTTATACTGCTCATCCATCTTCAGATAGGAGAGCGATATATTAGTATTACGAGAGCTAACTATTGACAAACTGGTATGAAGGAAAAATCTCTTCAGACATTCCATCTATTGCCAGACTGCTTAGAAATCAATAAATAACAAGTCACAATCCTGTTTGCTCAAAGGTGAAGTAAATTGCCCTCAAAAAGTAGTTATTCGTTCCAGTCTGAAAACTTTCTCACTGCAAAGGAAGAGATGAAAGGGATAGTCCGAAAGAGAATGACAGAATGGAGAGCATCAGGAACAGTAGAGAGAATATCCACACCAACAAAATTATCGAGGGCTAGGGCACTCGGATACAAAGCAAAACCAGGATTTGTTGTTGCAAGGGTCAAGGTGAGGAGAGGGGGACTCCACAAGCCCAAGATTATGGGTGGCAGAAGGCCCAGAAGATACGGTTACAACAAGCTCACTCACGGAAAGAGTGAGAAGTGGATCGCGGAAGAGAGGGCCCAGAGGAGATATCCAAACCTAGTTCTCCTAAACTCATACTATCTGGCTGAAGATGGGAAAAACAAGTTCTACGAAGTGATGTTTGTTGATCCCACTAATCCCTCCATTACAAACGACAAGAACCTCAACTGGACTGCAGACCGGGCCCAAAAAGGAAGAGTCTACAGGGGTCTGTCAACTGCAGGCAAGAAAGCGAGAGGACTTGCAACTAAGGGAAAGGGATCAGTGAAATCCAGGCCATCTATCAGGGCGAAAGGAAGACTCAGGCGACACTGATCAGGTACTTAGTCCCCCATTTCTTTATTTCTATCAGGTTCTCAGGGTTCTCCATCCTGGCCTTCAAGCCTCTTTTTTCGAACAGGGGGGCGAAGAGGTTAATGGCGTCTCTTGGACCTTCGATCTTGAATGTGCTCCCAGAAGTACTGACCTCCCCTATTTCTTCACTCACTAAATAGCAGACTTTGCCATTCAAGCCCGTGCTCTCCTTCAATTCTGGAAATATGAACAGGAAGTGAAAATTGTCCCTCTCCTCGTAAAACTCAATCCCCATGGAAATTAGGCCGTCCCTGACTTCCCTTACTCGCTCTCTTCTCACAAGTAAAGCCTTCACTCCTTTCAATCTCGACAAGGAAAATAAATTTATGTGTGTATTCATTGATAATTAGTGAATTTTTCAGTTGTAGACATCGAAAAGGAAGATGAGAATGTAATCCTTGGACAGTCTCACTTCATCAAGTCGGTGGAAGACCTGTACGAGGCTATCAAGAACTCGTCTCCGACTGCCACGTTCGGAATAGCCTTCTGCGAGGCATCGGGAAGGAGGTTGATCAGATTCGACGGAAACGATGAAGTCCTCATAAAACGTGCAGTCAAGAATGCAGAAAAACTCGGTAGCGGTCACGTATTCATTGTACACCTTAAGGATTCATTCCCCATCAACGCGATTCCGCACATCAGGAACATTCCAGAAGTGCTCAATCTTTACGCCGCGACCTCCAACCCCCTATCAGTTGTTGTTGCAGAGGAGGGAGATCGGAGGGGCGTCATGGGAGTACTGGATGGAGAGAGACCCCTTGGTGTTGAAAAGATCGGAGACATTGAAGAGAGAAAGAAATTTCTGAGGGATATAGGATATAAACGATGAGGGAAATTGAAGATTTCTATGATTTCGAATCGACATACTATGACAAGATATACGGCATATTCAGCCAAGACATATCCTTCTACAAGTCTATGTCAGCAACCCCACCTTATCTGGAGATATTTGCAGGTACTGGGAGGATAATTTCAAAATTCAATGGAGGCATTGGACTAGAGATCAATCCCAACATGCTCAGGAAGTCAGTCAACTCCTTTATAAAGGTAATGGGAGATGCGAGAACGCTTCCATTCAAGAAATACTTCAACACCGTGATCATAGGGCTGAACAGCTTGCTGCTGGTTCCAAACGAGCAGAAAAAATCGATACTGAGTGAGGCCAGAAGAGTCCTGAACAGGAATGGGTTCCTTTTCGTCGACATCATCAATGGTTTCACGCTAAGGAGAGGAACATACGATATCTCAAAGTTCAACGACGGCAGGACCGAGATTTCACTCAAGATGAAGGCGAGGAGACTGAGGGACCGTTACCAGCTCAGGTACTCATACAGCATTTTCGATCAGACCAAGAGAAGCGTGGAAAAGACTATAACCATTTATCCCATAACTCCAGAAGAGCTGAGGGAGATGTTGACTTCAGAGAATTTTGAGGTTGATGGGACTTTTGGCGACTATGATCTCTCCCCCCTGGAATTAGAATCGGAGAAACTGATAGTGAGGGCGAAGGCCATCTGATTAGAGGGTGAGTCCGTTGAGTGCTAAAGACAACGTTGAGAGGATCTTCAAATCACTGGAAGATTTGAGAGAGAGGAATCGATCTATTCCTATAATTGTGGAGGGAAAGAACGATATCAGAGCTCTGAGAAAGTTGAGCTTTGAGGGAGAGATAATACAGCTCCATTCTCGGGTGACGATTGAGAAGTTTTGTAGAAACCTGTCCACGGAACACAAGGAGGTGATACTCCTGATGGACTGGGATCCAAAAGGGAAAAGACTCACCTCTTCACTTATAAGGCACCTGAATTCTTATGAAGTCAAGACCGATTTTGATTTTTGGAGGCTGTGCTTTTCAATGGTGTCGCAGATGTCGAATGTGGAATCTCTACCTTCAGTCTTTTATAGACTAACCTCTGGGAGTGCAGTTTCCCGGCACACTTGACGCACAGTTCCAATCTCGCCACATAGTGCTCAGAGCAGACGGGCTTGCCGCACATTTTGCATGTTACCCCCGCTGGCATGCCGCATATGTAACAGAGAGAAAGAACCGTCATTTTTCCTCTCTTCCATAATGCTCTTTTAAACTTTTAAATCTTTCGTAGAATGCAATATCATATGCTATTTTTATAGCCCCGCCTGCGACAAACGAAAGTGCTCCGGCTGCGACGGAAATCATGTAAGAAGAAATATATGGAGACGCACCACTCGATGCGCTTCTGAGAGCATTGGACACTCCTACGACGTAGCTCCTGTCCTCCCCCTCAACGACACTGTTCAGATAAGACTGTCTAGTAGGAACGTCCATCTGACTAATGCTCTGCCTCAGGAAAAGAAATAGGAGCGATAGTGGGAGCGTCGGAACAAGGGGGATCAGGATGAGGAAGACATTTGAAGGTAAGTGCGTGAAAACCATTGTCCTTACGAGTCCGATTCTCGAGGAGATATAAGGAGTAACCAGAACTGAAAGTGCTGTTATTACGTCAACTACCATGAAAACGTAACCGAGCTGTGAAAGGTTGATGGAATATCTTAACTTAAACCAATACGCCATGAGACTCTGAAGTACGAATCCTCCTGCGGCAGCATCCACTGAGAAGAGAGCGCTGACGTCTCTTGTGATTTTCTTGCTCTGCTTGCTCACTCTTGCTGTCTTTAATCTCTTATTCCCCTGTATTTTTGGTATGAACAGATAAGACAGGATGACGACCAGGGCGAATACTATAGAAATCTCAAAGGAAAGGTTCAGCCCCAGATTCAGGGCAGCTGCACCAAAGGAGGACGCTATGTAGCCCCCGAAAGTGTAACGCGCAAATAGTTTGTTCTTCGAGTGTTGGTCTTCCTTGATCCTAGCAATGATCGGTTGTTCATAAGCTGAGAATATTGTATTGTCAGATGGGTTCACTCCTAGCGACCCGACCATTGCAAAAAGCGCCTTTAAGAGAGGGCTAGGGCTTAAGAAGATACCAGTTATACCAGCGAAAAGAAGGAAGGAAAAGAGGAGAAGGAATGCTCTGGAATAGCCAATTCCAAACCTGGATGTTATGTAGAACGTGAGAAATGAACCTATCAAAATGGAGGCAGTCACCGTCAGACCGGCCTCCAGAGGAGATAACTTGTTATCTATCAGGTATATGATTGTGATGACCGAGAAGACTCCATATATGAAGCCCCTTAAGGCTCTCGCGACGAATAGGAGATATCTCGAATCCACTGTATGAGAACATTGCAAGTTCTAAATATCTTTTTATTTTGGTTAAATCAATAAAACAGTTTTATTCCTCTAAATGATATCGACCCGGTCAATATGAGTAACGATCTATCAGAATTATTGAAGGAGTTAAAAATCCAAAGTCCCGATGAACTTTTCAGAGACATCCCAGAATCAATAAGAACCAGAATATTGGGTCTTCCCATAGGACTGGATGAAGATGAAATAAGGAGAGTAGCTGGTGAGTATGCAGGCATGAACAAGACGGTCAATCAGCAGCATTCGTTCCTGGGTTTCGGTATGTATAATCATTTCGTTCCAGCTGCCATAGCCAATGTCGTGAACAGGAACGAATTCTTGACAGCATACACCCCCTATCAGGCAGAGATATCTCAGGGCATAATGCAGGCTCTTTACGAGTATCAGAGCCTTGTTGCAGAGCTCCTAGAGATGGATGCGGTAAATTCTTCAATGTACGATGTGGCCACCTCCCTAGGTGAAGCTGCTAGAATGGCGAAGAACATAACGGGCAAGGATGAGTTCATAGTTCCTAAGTACATAAGCAGAAACAGGCGGGCCGTTCTGGACAACTATGCTAAAGGTGCAGGCATAAGAATTAAGGAGGTCGATTTTGACGACAGGGGAATGATCGATCTATCTTCTCTTGAAAAGATGATCACTGAAAATACATCTGGAGTCTATGCGGAGTATCCAAACATGTTCGGCATCATAGATACAAACGTCTCAAAGATCAAAGAGATGATTGGAGAGGAGAGATTATTCGTAGCTGGAGTTAACCCAATCTCTCTGGGAGTACTTGCTCCACCGGGAAAATTCGGCGCAGACATTGCAATTGGGGAAGGGCAGGTGCTGGGTCTCGGTCTCAATTATGGAGGTCCAGTAGTTGGCTTGTTCGGAACTAAGGAACAATATATCAGAAAGATGCCGGGAAAGATTATGGGAATGACTAAAGATCACAATGGTAATGTTGCATTTTCAATGATTCTCCAGACCAGAGAGCAGCACATTAGGAGAGAGAGGGCAGTAACCAACATGACTAGCAATCAGGCACTGATGGCAGTTGCATCAGCCGTATATCTCTCTTTGCTTGGAGACTCAGGTCTCAGAAAGATTGGAGAAGTCAACATGGGCAGAACGAGAGAACTCATTGAGATCGCAAAAGAGTTTGGCACGTATTTTCCATATGAAGGATCTCCTGTTTTCAATGAATTTTTGATCAGACTCAAGGAGTCTAAAACGTTCGTAAGCCGGATAGCCAAGAAGTACAATCTGAACCCGGGGTACATGCTCGGGAAGGACTATGGATTTAACGACAGGAACCAGGTAAATATTGTGACCAATGTGACAGAGAGAAATACGAATGAAGATTTCAATGCATACAGGGAATTCCTGAGGGAGGTGGCATAGATGTATCATCAGGCCGTGTTTGATGAGCCAATCATCCTCGATTTAAGGGGAAGGAGAACCTTAAAGATTCCTCGGGAGAACGAGAACTTCAAAATAACAGTACCAGAGATCATGAAGAGAGAAAGTGTTGGAATTGGTGACAGGGAAGAATTTTCAGTCATCAGGCACTTTGTGAAACTCTCAGAAATGAATTTCGGTGCAGATACCGGCTTTTACCCCCTGGGATCCTGTACAATGAAGTATAACCCAAAGATCAACGATGAAATCGCAGGCCTGGAGGGATTCAGGATGATCCATCCTCTTCAGGATTGCGGCGAGGTCCAGGGCGCATTGAAACTGCTCTACGAACTCTCAGAGTCTCTCAAGAAGATTACTGGAATGGACGAGATAACACTCCAACCGCTTGCTGGAGCGGGAGGAGAGTTTACCGGACTATCAATAGTAAGGGCATATTTCGAGTGCAAGAAGGAGCTTGAAACCAGAAGGGAGGTCGTAGTTCCAGATTCTGCACATGGATCCAACCCTGCATCATCTCACATGGCAGGTTTCGAAGTGGTCCAGATTCCTTCCACCCCAGATGGAACAGTTGACATCGAAAAGTTCAAAGAGGCAGTAACGGAGAGGACCGCCGCGTTCATGATCACAAATCCGAACACACTAGGAATCTTTGAGGATAAGATTGTAGAAATGGCAAACTATGCTCATTCTAAAGGGGCTCTGCTCTACTACGATGGCGCAAATCTGAATGGAATTATGACAAAGACCACCCCTGCCAAGATGGGATTCGATATAGTCCACCTCAACCTCCACAAGACATTCTCCACGCCTCATGGGGGCGGAGGGCCAGGTGCGGGACCTGTGGGAGTGGTAGAGAAACTCAAGGATTTCCTTCCCTATCCACTGGTAACGTTTGATGGTGAGAAGTACTACAACGACTATGCCCCACCGAAATCGATAGGGAAAGTAGCTAGCTTCTACGGAAATTTCGGCGTACTTGTAAGGGCCTGGACTTACATAAAAATGATGGGAGAGGAAGGTCTCAGAGACGCTTGTGAAACTGCAGTCCTGAACTCCAACTATATGAGGAAAAAGATCCAGGAATTCATGCCAGTACCAGGCAAAACAGTCAAAAAACACGAATTCGTAGCTTCATCCGTAGGACAGAACATGCCAAAGGCAGGGGACATTGCTAAGCACCTGATAGATAACGGAGTCCATGCCCCGACCATCTACTTCCCCCTCATCGTTCCTGAGGCTCTCATGATTGAACCAACTGAAAGTGCTACAAAGGCAGAGATGGATCTGTTTGTTGAGACCGTAAGACAAACACTCAAATTGACACACGAAACTTTTGAAAAGGAACCTATGAATCTGAAAGTCACGAGGATCGACGATGTCGACGCCTCAAAGAATCCAAAGCCGACCCTGAGAATGGTTCGAAAGGAGCAAAGGGAGCCACTACAGCAAGTAATATAAGTTTCCAACAGTTCTCCCCCCAGCGGAGGTTGCCGAGCTTGGCCAAAGGCGACAGACTCAAGATCTGTTTCCATAGGGGTTCGCCGGTTCAAATCCGGCCCTCCGCACTGTTCTTCGGAATTTCCGACTGCGTATCTGAGGATGCGCATTAGAGGGACAGTTAGAGTGTGTTGACATTCATTGATTCGTGTTCGAGTGTCCCAAAAGGTTCATTAGGCACATTTGCCACAGTAAGTCCTAAGTTGGTTTCCCTGCGTCTCTATTGACGCTCTCGTATTCTCAATATCTTCTTTCGTTTCTATTGGTTGCCTTATCCTTTCTTGTCATTGAATTACTCTACTATGTAGGAGAGCATATTGTCTATGATTCTCTCCTTGACCATACTAAAATTGTCCCAGCTGAAGAGTGATGGTTCGAGATAGCAGGAAAGCGCACACTTGTTGCAGGTCTCATATTGCTCCCAGTCTACAGAATTCCAAACCCTTGGAAGATCGATCTCCCATACCCTCTTTGAGCCGGTGTATTCGCTAAGAGCGTAGCAGGGCAAGACCACCCTCCCCTCCGGATCTATGTTG
Source organism: Thermoplasmata archaeon (assembly GCA_021827945.1). Classification (GTDB taxonomy): domain Archaea; phylum Thermoplasmatota; class Thermoplasmata; order Thermoplasmatales. The sequence continues at coordinate 26,109 of JAKATW010000030.1, read as the reverse complement.
ATGACGAGCCAGGGTTTGCACTTCCAGCCTTTGCCATTGTACCAAGAGTTTATGACGGATTCGAAGTATTCCTTCGACTCAACGATAGGCGCACCAGATTTCTTTAGGTCCAGAAGCTTGAACAGGGCCCCCCTGAGCTTCGCTGAGGAGGGAAACATCTTCTCCGCAGTTGAATAATCGTAGACGACCTGGAACGATACGGATACATCCATCTCTCTAGCAAAATCTACTATTCTTTCGACCTGGTCCGTGTTCTCAGACGTGATCGTGCTACTGAGGGATAGCGGCACTTCTTTGCTCGCAACGGCTATCCCTTCCCTGGCTCTCTCAAACGACCCTTCCACTCCCCTAAGTCTGTCGTGGACCTCTCCAACTCCATCTATAGATACGAACACATAGTCCACGTATTCCCTTACCTCCTTGATACGATTTGCGAGCATCCATCCGTTAGATACCAAAGAAGTAAAGAATCGTTCGTGCGACAGTTTCAGTATCTCCAGCAGTTCCTTCCGGAGGAATGGTTCTCCTCCCTCGAAACCCATGAAGGAGACACCTATGGAGGCAAGGGAATCCATCATCTTTGTCTCTTCATCTAAGCTCAGCAGAGGAGGGTCGATCCTCCTCCAGAATGGGCACACCTTACATCTGAGGTTGCAGGTGTAAAGGAGCTTGTGCCCTGCAATCACTGGAATCTTGTTCCCAGAGAGGCTCCTGATCTTTCTCTTGACCGTACGTAAGGCAACATTCTCCAGGTGCCCCATCTTCTCACTACCAAGATTCTGTATTTAACTCTTGATTAGCTGTACAGAATATCAAGAAGGCAGTAATTCGCATCATATAGAAGCTTAGGAAACCTTAATAATTTAGGCCTGCTAAACGCAATTGATTTATAGAGATTTAAGAATAATGTTATTGTTTAATAGTGCATATTATGTTGAAAGGACCTAAGATTTCTGATGCCCAAAAAGAGATCTGGAGAGAACCAGTTAATTATGAAAAGTTCGCCAAGCCCAGAGGGGAGGTGCACATAATTCCCGAAAGGTGCAAGGAGTGCAATTATTGCACGAACTACTGTCCAAATGATGTTCTGGAAAGATCTCCCATTGTGAACAGTCACGGCTACCATCCAGTCAGGGTAAAAGCAGGTAAGGAAGATTCGTGCGTTGCCTGCGGAATGTGCCAGACCATCTGTCCAGACTTTGCAATTTTCGTAAGGGAGGTACAGATATGACTGCTCTGCTGGAACCAGGCAAGTACTTTGCTGACGGCAACTTTGCAGTTACGGAGGGTGCTCTAATGGGTGGCTGCAGATTCTTCGCCGGTTATCCTATAACTCCTTCCAGCGAAGTGCTAGAAAGGATGAGTGAACGGCTGCCAAAACTTGGTGGGCACTTCATTGAAATGGAAGACGAAATAGGAAGCATGGCCGCAATAATTGGAGCTTCCAACGCAGGTGCAAAGAGCATGACCGCCACTTCTGGCCCAGGGTTTTCACTTATGCAAGAGAACATCGGCCTAGGTATCATAACTGAAACTCCCACCGTCGTTCTGGATGAGATGAGAGCCGGCCCTTCCACGGGCATCCCGACCAGGGTTGGTCAGGGAGACGTAATGCAAACACGATATGGCTCCCATGGGGATCTGGCACCGATAACATATGCTCCAAACAGCGTTCAGGAATCCTTCGATATTACAATAGAGGCATTCAATTCTGCTGAAAAGTACAGACAACCAGTCATAATAGCATCTGACCAAGTTGTAGGTCATCTTTCGGAAGTCTTAGAGGTGAAGCCATCTGAGGAGTATGAGGTCGTCCAGAGGATGACAAGGAAGCATGATGATGAGAATAGAGTCTTCAGTTACACAGAAGACTACATTCCAATGTTTGTTGCTGGAACAGGCTTCAAGGGAAATGTCGACAGCCTGACGCACGACGAGAGAGGCTATCCTTCAAATGAAGCTTCTGTTGAGAGGGAGATGCTCGAGCATCTACTCGGTAAGGTGAAGAACAATGAGGGAAAAATAGTGAGATACGAAGAATTTTTCATGGAGGACGCCGAGGTGACCGTTGTTGCATACGGTATAACTTCCCGTGCAGCAAAGCAGGCCGTGAGTATTGCCAGAAAGCGGGGACTTAAAGTGGGTCTCTTCAGGCCAATAACCCTGTGGCCTTTTCCGCAGAAGAGGATCGAACAGATTGCGGAACGGACGAGGGAATTCATAGTTCCGGAGATCAACTACGGTCAGTATTCACACCCGATAAGAGAGTACAGTAGATCCGAGACCAAGGAGATCCATTTTCCACCAGGAGCAGTTCCAGATTACAGCATCATCCTTAAGAAAATCGAGGGGACGTTCATATGACCACTGAAGAGTTCCATCCAAAACACGCTCTCATTAGGGAAGAGAGATTTCCAAACGTGTGGTGCCCTGGCTGCGGACTCGGTATCCTCCTACAGAGTTACCTGAATGCAGTTGAAAAGTCTGCGGTACCTCTAGAACGACAAGTTCTCGTTTCAGGAATCGGATGTACGGCTAGACTTCCAGGCTACGCCAAATTCGATTCGTATCACACCACGCATGGGAGGGCGATACCCTTCGCTACTGGGATGAAAATTGCAAACCCAGAACTGAAGGTCACGGTGATAAGCGGTGATGGCGATCTCTTCAACATCGGAGGAAACCATTTTATCCACGCTGCCAGGAGAAACATGGACCTTGTCGTTATCTGTTCAAACAACTTCAATTATGGAATGACGGGCGGACAGCACGGTTCAACTACTCCGCTGACCTCGAAGTCAGCGTCCACCCCTTACGGTAACGTTGAACCAACTTTCAACCTCCCCTACCTTGCATCAGCCCTTGGGGCTTCATATGTGGCCAGGTGGACGGTAATGCACCCAAGACAGCTTGCAAAATCGATCAGAATGGCTATGGATACGAAGGGATTTGCTTTCATTGAAGTGCTTTCTCCGTGCCCCCCAAATTTTGGCAAATTCAACGGATTCGGAGATGGTTTTGAAGAGATGGAGTTCTACCGCACCAAATCGACGGTGCAGAATGATGCGAGGCTCGAGGACGTATCCATTGACCCGTTCCATGGAAAACCGGTCATTCTTGGAGATTTCGTCGACAGGAAGAGACCTTCTTACGTCATGCTGGAAAATGAGCTTGTGGAAAAAGCAATGGGGGCGAGGAAATGAAGCTTGGAATCAGGATGTACGGAATGGGAGGTCAGGGGATAATAACTCTTGCAAAACTGGTTGGGGAGGCGGCATTAGAGGATGGAAAATTCGTCATAATGACCGAGGAATACAGTCCTTATATCACCGGAGGGTGGTCCAAGGCTGATCTGGTCATAAGTGATGAGACGATAGACTATCCGCTTCCTGAAGAACTCAATTACCTGGTGACTCTTTCACAAGAAGGATTAGACGCGACACTTAAAGATCTAGACTCAAAATCAACGGTACTAACAGAGAAGAGTCTGGTGACAGTTCCCGAAAACATGAGGCCCAGAAGCATAGAGATCAACGGTATAGAGATTTCAAAGTCCCTGAGGAACCCTAAGGGGGCAAACATAGTACTGATGGGAGCATTTTCTGGCCTGACAAAGACTTTCTCAGCTGAGTCGGGGAGAAGGGCAATAACGAAGAGGTTCCCCAAGTATGTGGATGCAAATATAGCGTGTTTTGAGCGCGGGTACGACGAGGGGGCCAAGTATGGCAGATAAGGTACTGATTATAGGAGGAGGAATAGCGGGTATCCAGGCCTCCCTCGATCTGGCAGAGGCCGGAGCAGAGGTCCTGCTGGTCGAGAAGACAGCCTCCATTGGTGGCAAGATGGCTGCCCTCGACAAAAATTTTCCGACCTTTGATTGTTCGATATGCATAGAGGCACCCAAGATGAGCGACGTCACACACAATCCGAACATCAGGGTGCTCACCCTTGCGGAGGTCACCGAGGTGAAGGGGGAAGAGGGAAATTTCCAGGTAACGATCAACCAGAAACCGAGGTTTGTGACGGATGCGTGTACCAGATGCGACCTGTGTACCCAAGCATGTCCTCAGATTCGCAAGAATGAATTTGATGCTGGCATTGGAGCAAGGAAGGCAATTTACACGCCATTTTCCCAGGCAGAACCAGGACCCTACGTTATAGATATAGAGAGCTGCCTGAATGATCCTCCGAACTATCTTCCGTGCGGACGATGCACCGATGCGTGCGGACCCGATGCAATAGATTTTAACATGGCACCCAGCGTCATAAGAGAAAACGTTGCGTCCATAATAGTAGCAACTGGTTTTGACCTCTTCAATGCCTCGCTTCTGGACGAATTTGGTTACTCATCTGACCCAGACATAGTGACATCATACGAGCTGGAAAGACTTATCAATGCTGCGGGTCCGACTGAGGGGGAGATAATAAAACCTTCCAACGGAAAGCATCCGGATAGCGTCTTGTTCGTTCTCTGCGCAGGGTCTCGCGATACCAGGTTCGTTCCCTACTGCTCGAGGACGTGCTGCATGTACTCAATAAAGGAGGCATCGCAGCTCGTGGATCACGGTATAAAGAACGTGACTGTACTCTACATGGACATAAGGGCTTACGGAAAAGGATTCGACGAACTCTACTCGAGATCTCAAAAGGACATTAGATACATAAGGTCAAGACCTGCATCCGTGAAGAGGAAGGATGATGACATATCGGTGAGGTATGCGACGAGCGATGGTTCGATCATAGAGGAAGAATATGGAATGGTCGTTCTGGCAACTGCCTCCATCCCATCGAAGGGCACTCCCAAGCTAGCGAAAACCCTTGGAATTGAACTGTCCGAGGACGGATTCTTCAAGAACAGACTTGAAGACCCTGTTTCAACAACCAGAAACGGAATTTTCGTTGCAGGTTGCGCCTCTGGACCTAAGGATATTCCAGATAGCGTGACGGAAGCCTCCGCTGCAACGGCCCAGGCACTGAGATACGTGAAGAAGAGAGAATGGATAGAGGAACCTCTGCCTCCTCCCCTGGATGTCTCTGGAGACCCGAGGATTGGTGTTTTCCTGTGCGACTGCGGCTCCAACATTGCGGGGGTCGTTGACGTCAAAAAGGTTGTGGACCAAATAAGGGCCCTGCCCAACGTAGCTTATGTGGAGGAGAACAAATATACCTGTGCAGGGAGCACGCAGGATTCTATCAGGGAGAAGATAAAGGAAAAGAAACTGAACAGACTCGTCGTTGGAGCTTGTTCTCCCAAGACCCACGGCGTTACATTCCAGAGGGTGTGTTCTAGAGCGGGACTGAACCCATACCTCTTTGAGATGGCCAACGTTAGAAACATGGACTCTTGGGTCCACAAGAAGGAGAAGATCCTGGCCACTGAAAAGGCTGTAGACATCGTGAACATGGCAGTCTCAAAGGCCAGGCTACTCACTCCAATGGATGACATTGAGTTCCCCGTTATCAGAACTGGTCTGGTCATAGGCGGAGGACCTGCCGGGATTGCGGCTGCATCTTCTCTCTCGAGGATGGGCATTGAGGTTCACCTAGTCGAGAAAGAAGGGAGACTGGGTGGACTTCTGAATTCGATAGACATAGTCTCTCCGGAACTTGAGAGGGCAGACAGGACTCTTCAAAAACTGCAGGAGGGCTTGCAGAACTCTGGTGCAACTGTTCACACCTCCACAACAGTAAAGGAAATAACGGGATTCGTCGGGAACTTCTCAGCGACACTGTCAGATGGTGGAAAAATCGATGCAGGTGCGGTCATTATTGCCACTGGGGCGGACCCATACCAGCCAACCGAATTCAGGTACGGAGAAGTTCCAGAGGTGATAACCTCTCTCGATCTGGAGAAGAGCTACTCCAAGGTCGAGGGCGACAAATATGCTATGATTTCCTGCATAGGCTCGAGAAATGGAGAGAGAGGCTGTTCGAGATTCTGCTGTTCTACCATGCTCCAACAGGCAATAGATCTGAAGGAAAAGGGGAAGACTGTTCGTGTCTTTTACAAGGACATCAGGGCGTACGAGAGAAATGCGGAGGAACTCTACAGAAAGGCGGGGGAGAAGGGCGTCCAATTCTTCCGGTACGATCCCTCCAAGACCCCCAGTGAGGCCCTGGAATTTGATGGCTCTTCATTGACTTTCGTGGATCAGCTATCGTCCACCAGGATGAAGGCACCGGTGGATCATCTCGTCCTGAACATTGGGCTGAAGCCAAAAGACGAGGAGATATTTACTCAACTCAAGCTCTCGAGAGATAGCGAAGGGTTTCTGCTGGAAGTGCACCCCAAGCTTGGACCGGTAGAGGCCGCTGTACAGGGAGTCTTCCTTGCTGGAACTGTTCAGGGACCAAAGGGTGTAAAGGAGTCCATATCGCAGGGATACGCGACTGCTGCAAAGGCTGCAAAACTTCTGTTTAGTGGTAAGATAAACAAAGAACCCATAATACCACAGATAGACGAGAAAAAGTGCGTGAAGTGTCTTAGGTGCGCGGAAGTCTGCCCATACGGAGCAATAAAGGGAGAGAGAGGGAAATGGATAAATCTCGTTCCCGCAGCCTGTATGGGATGTGGAAACTGTGTAGCAGAGTGCAACATAGACGGGGCAATCACCATGCCTAATTTCACGGATTCGGAAATCATGACGCAGATAGATGCTGCAACCGCAGAAAAGCCTGAGGAAAAGTTGGTTGTTTTTGCGTGCAACTGGTGCTCCTACGCAGGGGCAGATCAGGCAGGAATTTCCAAAATCCAGTACCCTCCAAGCGCACGAGTCATTAGGACCATGTGTTCAAGCAGAATTTCGCAGAAGCTCGTGATGTACGCCTTCAGCCGGAACCCAGGTGCTGTACTCGTAACGGGCTGCCACATAAACGACTGCCATTATATTGATGCCAACGAGTACACGGAAAAGAGGGTGGAGAGATGGAGACACTTTCTGGAAGCAAAGAAGGTCAATCCCGATAGACTGCAGCTGTGGTGGGTCAGCGCGGCTGAAGGCAACAGGTTTGCCTCAAAGATCAGGGAAATGGACGCACTTATCAAATCTCTTTCAAGAGATGAGATTACGAGCACTGATTCGAAGCTGAAGGGAGTGATAAGACGTTAGTGATCGATGATCTCAGGTGGGAAAAGATCACCAACCTGACCGGATTCAACGGAAACGAGTGCTTCCAGTGCGGAGTGTGTACCGCGACCTGTCCGCTTGGTTACTTGGGAGAAGAAGACCTGGACGTCAGAAATCTGATGCGAAGGGCCCAGATTGGTCTTGATATCTCCGAAACCGTGTGGAACTGTTCTACATGTAAACTCTGCGAGCAGTCCTGTCCGAGGCAGGTAGAGATCGTGAATGTAATTACTGGCCTCCGCCAGCTTGAGTTTGAAGAGCGAAGGGCACCGGATAAGATAGTCAAACTTTTGTGGGACATCTACGAAACTGGCAACCCGTGGGGCGGAAAGAAGGTGGACAGATCGAAATGGTCAGAGGGACTCAACCTCAAAGATGCCAAAGAGGGAACGGAGGTTCTTCTGTACGTTGGATGTGACGCAGCCTACAATAAAAATCTTCACAAGTCACTTAAGGGCCTGGCCGATATCTTGAAAAAGGCTGGTGTTGATTTTGGAATACTGGGAAATGAAGAGAAATGCTGCGGAGAACCGGTAAGGAACGCAGGTGAACGGTACTTCCTTGACGATCTAGTCCAGGATAACATTGAGCAGTTTGAGAAGACCGGGGCAAAGACGATAGTGGCTTTCTCACCGCACTGTGGGAACATGTTCAATACGGTCTACAAGAAAAGTGGGATGAAGCTTGAAGTGAAACACTATTCTGATTTCCTCAATTCCCTGCTGCAAGACGGTAAGGTGAACCTCGGGAAGGAGGCGCACGGGAAGATCACGATTCACGATCCATGCTACCTGAGTAGATATGGCGACGGACCGGATAGCTTGAGGGAAATGTTCAGCCTCTTCCCAGAGATAGAAGTCAAGGAAATGTCATCTTCGGGAAAGGACAGCCTATGCTGTGGAGGAGGTGGAAACAGGATGTTCGTCGATTTTGAGGGAAAGAGACTCTCTGATTTCAGAATTGAACAGGCCAGGGATACGGGAGCAGAGACTGTGATAACCTCCTGTCCGATATGCAACATGAACCTCCTGGATAGCGCAAAGACCAATGGAGTGAACGTCCGCGTGAAAGAGTTTGCGGAATTTCTGGAGGAGAATCTGAAATGACTAGAAAGGAGATATGGGTAATTGTCGAGAGGAACGAAGACGAGATAGAGGATGTGTCCCTTGAAATTCTGGGTAAATTGACCGTCCTTGCTAAGTCATCAGGATATAAAGTCGTGGGTATCGTGCTGGGCACATCTAACGAGAGTGTGTTGCGGGATGTTATCAGGTACGGTGCTGACAAGGTGATTCTGATGAAGCACGAGAGGCTCAATGAGTATTCGAACGATCTGTATTCAAAAGTTCTCTTCGATTTAGCCTCATCGGAATTTCCAACAGCTCTTCTGATCGGTGCAACCTACTATGGTAGGGATCTTGCGGGAAGACTTGCAGCAAGGCTCAGAACGGGACTTACTGCAAACGCAATTAACCTTAAAATGGATGAGGAAGGGCTTCTCGTTTTTGGTGTTCCCGCATATGGAGGCAAAATAATGGCAGAGATTGTGTGCGAGAGAGCTCGTCCACAGATGTCAACCGTTAGACCTGGTACATTCACGAAGTTCTTTGATCAGGACAGGAAAGGGGAGATCGTCGAGGTGATACCCGATCTCTCATCGATTCAAGACAGGGTAAGGGTAATAGAGAGAAAGGTCACAAAGTCAAAGGATCTCACCAAGTCCGAGAGAACGATAGTCGGAGGGAACGGAATTGGAGGAGACCTTTCAATGGTCCGGAGGCTTGCTGAACTCACTAACTCTGACGTGGGAGTCACTAGACCCCTCGCCGACAAAGGATTAGCCCCCAGGGATCTGCAGGTGGGAACCACCGGATATTCCCTGAAATCCAGACTTACTTTAATTTTGGGCGTAAGTGGTTCGGAGCACTTCACATCAGGCATAAGGGACTGCGGGACCGTTATATCTGTAGACATAGACAAAGAATCAGAAATATTCAACCACTCGGACTACTGCGTGGTTGGCGATGTAGCTGAAATCGTTCCCGCTGTCATTAAGAAACTGGAGGAGAAACGATGAGGAACATTATCGTTTGTCTGAAGGTAGTCCCGAAGTCAGAAAACATCATTTTTGACCCAGTGACAAAGAGGTTGGACAGGAGTAAGGCGGAGAACCAGATAAACGAAGCTGACAAGACTGCAATCGAGATCGCTCTTAGGGTGAGAGAGAAGCAGGGTGGGAGAGTTATTCTTATCTCTATGGGCCCACCTCTGTTTGAGAACTTCCTAAAACTGGGAGTAGCTATGGGGGCTGATGATGCCATTCTTCTTTCTGACAGAAATTTTGGAGGTGCAGACACCTATCCGACCGCACTCGTTCTATCGACTGCAATAGCTCAGATCGGGGATTATGACCTGGTCCTTGCGGGTGAGGAGTCATCCGATGCCGCGCTTGGACAGCTACCTGGACAGATTGCAGAGTTCCTGGACATTCCCCAAGTGCTGTTTGCCTCTTCCGTTGAGGCTGATGCAGGCAAACTAAGGGTACGGAGGAGAATAAGGGGAGGACACGAAGTAGTTGAGACATCTCTCCCAGCAATGGTAAGTGTAGAGATGGGAGCGGTACAACCGAGATTCCCGGATTTCAAGAAGATGAAAAGGGCACTCTCGCAGTTTCACCTAACGGTATGGTCATCTCGAGATCTTGGTCTGAGAGAAGAGGTCACGGGCAATAAAGGTTCTTTCACGTTTGTGAGAGGATTGAGTGAAATAACACCAATCCGAAGAAAGAAAGTGTTCATAGAAGGAGATGTTGCCGAGAAGTCGACACAGCTGGCAGAGCTGCTTAGAGAACGACAGAGAAGTTGATTCAGCCTCAAATACCCTCAACATTATGGTATGGGTACACTTTGATTGTGTTTTTACGTATATCGCTAAGTATACTCATCTCTGGTGGGCTTCACAGCCCTGTTAGATGCTTGAAGACAAATGTTCAGTCGCTACCAAAATCGTTACCGGTAGAATCCTCTAAACCGTACTTCTCCGCAATATCCCCAAAACAGGCGAGAGCATCCGCGTATTCGTCAAAATATTCAGCTCCGTAACTGGCTGGCTTATCCGCGGTAGCTTCCATACTTGCAGATACCACCCATCCCTCAGTGGTAGCGTCACGAGTGAGCTCTAGTACTATGAAATCCCCCTCAATCTTGAAAATTTTCAATATTCGCTTGTATTCTTTACCCTCGCTGCAAAGTCCTCTCACTCTGGCTACAACATCGCATCTATCTTCAAGATGCTCTTGTTCGCCAATCATAATGATGTATGAAAATTGAAGTATAATAAGATTTTTCAATCCATACTACACTTACTGAATAAAGTTCTACCGTTTAACTAACCTTATTGAAATTAATAGCATCTAAATTGATTTTTGAAATGATTACAGTTTGATTAAATGTACCACTCCCGTTTAATCTCTCTGAAATCTAATCCAATAATGTTAAAACAGCCGCTTGGAACTGTTCAGATATCTATCCTATTGTATAGATCCCGCAGAACTTCCTTCCTCAGTTATCTGCAGACGTTGTAGGAACCCGTGTCAGCAGCTGGAAAAGATTGCAGAACAATAGAATTTGGAGTTGGGTCTGAGTGTTACTAGACCGATTCTATTGTTAAAGGCATCCGGGGCTGAGGTCATTGGTTCTATTGCAACCGAGTCACCATTGGAATAGTCTCCGTTGTAAATTACGAAATAATCCATGTTCTCTGTGCGAATGCTGACCTCATGTGTAGCCGTCTCCAATATCAAATTTGGACCGACATAGAAACAGTTGTCAAACTCTGTCTTTCCTTTCGAAGAAAGCTTCTTTGAATCAATATTTGTCATTGTGCCATCGGGAAAATATGAATCGACATAATTCAACATCTTTAGACTCGAAGGTCTTTTTATTCTCCATCTCCCATCATGGATGAAATATGGATGGAGACCGATTGACAGGGGAGTGGCATAATCACCTGTGTTGAAGATTTCTATCTTGATGCTCAGAGAATTGTCTGTTAGACTTATCGTGGATTGACACTCCAATATGGTTGGGTAATCTTCCCCATCGATTGTCGTGGACAGAACTAGGGACCCATTCTCCTGCTTTACTTCCCAGTCCATCTCCTTTGTAAATCCATGAATACTGTTTTCGCCACTATTCTTGGGAAGTCTGTAATTCCTACCGCGCCATTTATATGAGGCACTCCTGACTCTGTTTGCAAACGGAATCAGGGTTGCACAACCTCCATGAGTCTGGCTATTGTCCCCCGATTTCATGAGTACTTCCGTTCCCAAAAGCCTCAGTGTTCGAATGTAGGCACCGTAACTGTCTACCACCACTCTTCCTCTGCTGGATTCAATCGTGAATTCTGTCAACTGCTAGTTCACCACAAGGTCATTGATATCGTTTTTGATGGCATCTCGCTAGCGATAAATCCATGCTTCTTGCATTAGATAATTTCACTTTTCAAAGAATCAACGCGATTCCCAATCCTATTCCAGTGACGATTAGTCCAATAACTTCGCTTGTCGAATACCTTTCATGAAGAACCGATATCACCAAGAGTACTGATACTGGAACTGAAATTATAGTCACAATCCCTGTTAGCGCTGTACCAAAGTTTGTGATGAAAACTCCATAAGATGCGTTGGCAACGCCAGCAAGAGCACCCCCGATAAATGCATATGTTGCAGCCCTCTTAGGGCTGTGAATAGCGTATTTCTGCCTATCCCTATGGCGAGGGTTACAAGGCAAGCTGTCAGGTACAAAAGGAAGGTGAAGAAGATCGGGTCTTTTACGGATACTGTAGAGAAGAAGACCCACTCTAATGCCCATAGTATCGGAGCTAGTACTACGAGAATGAAGGGGATGCCGAGTGCCATGTTCTTCAATTTGACCCTTGAAGAACCGATCAGCACGATTCCCATTAGAGAAATAATAAGGCCAAGAGTGATCATGTTTCCTGGATAGATAGATGTGAAAAGAGCTCCAAATAATAGTATTAACGGTCCTTGCAAATTGAATACTGTGCTGGATATCCCGGCATGGACCTTCTTCATTCCTCCATATCCTGAGAGGTAACCGAACGCACCAACCGTACCTGCAATGATGATCACAAGAACTGGGGGGCCGAAAGAGACAAAGGAAGCCTTCAAAGGTATGAATATCAACTGTTCTACAAACATCGTGAAGACGATCCCTGATATGTAGATAGCAGTAAACCCCTGCACATTCGCACTGTTTACTCCCACCTTTGCAATTGGGATTGCCCCAGAAAATCCGAGAGTAATCAAGAATATCAGGAGAAGTTCCTGGGGCGACATTTACTTGCTAATGCTCTCCGTTTATTAAAATTTCTTTTAATATCATTAATCATCTAAAAAGTCTCACCTTAACTGTCAATTGTCACCCATCAGTCAATCCATAATGGAGTATCAGACAAATCAGTAGGGGACCCGTACCTAAAATTAGAGCAATGTCATGGAATCAGAAGAAGATTAGGAAACTCCGGGAGGGCAGAGATAGGCTTAGGATCCGTGTAAGAGATGTACTGAATTAGATATCCGTGGAAGTTGCCTGTGAGAATCCAGATGCAACATTCATTGTGGAAGATTTGCAGAACATTACATAAGATTTTGATAAAGGGAGGACAGTAACTATTTGTCCCATTAGTTGCAAAGACCTGATAAGACCGATGGATCTACCCAGAACAAGCATAAATAGCAATATATTAGGTATCAGGTTCTTTCGAGCTTTAGCTTCTTTAATGAAATTTCCTCATTAATCTGCTTCATCTGTTTTTCAGCTCTCTTGTGTGCTTCCATGAGCTCCTTTAGGGATTTCAGATATGCCAGTTTGTCTCTTACATACACTGCCCTCTCGTTGAGGTACTCATCAATAGTTACGCCATCTTCCTTGACATTGTCCAGTATCTTCTCCATCGTCGGAACCGTAAGTCCTAGGTTCATGAGCTCCTCAAAATACCTGGATATCTTTAGAAACTGGTCTACGGTGAGCTCCCTTTTTCCGATGAGTGCTATCTGGGCAGATGTCTCCTCTATCTTCCTGATATCGTAGTTCGAATGCTTGAGCCCCTCAATTGTATTTTTAATCGCATTCTCGTCCCACTTTCCATCCATAGTAAGTTCCTGTTTGAGATAGTTTGAAAATGCGATCTCTTTCTCCAGACTCTTCTTCTCCTCCTCAAAACTCTCGAGCTCTTTCCTTATCTTTGTCAGTCTTTCTGTCAGTTCCAGGTTTAGAATTTCCTTGCTCTTTATCTCTCTGTTCAGTTCCTTCCCCCTCTCGACCATATCATCTATTGCTTTGGGAATGTCGACGTATTCTATGTTTGCATACTTTGCAAGCTTCATCATCTTTTCTGCAGTCTTTACAAAATGGCTCCTCCTCTCTTCTCCGATGGAATAGATCTCATTCACAATTCCAATTATCTTCTCTCTGTCCTTCTCTTTGAATATTCCGTAGTAGTGATATCCTTCCACTATGTCATGTGGAGTTATCTCCTTGTCTCGGATCAAGAATGCAAGCTCCTTCAGCTCTTGGGCTATATCGTTTCCTAGGTCCATGTTGATGTAGCCCTGCCTCCATTCCTCTATTACCTCCTCTACGGAGCTAAGGGAAATTCTTTCTTCCAGTGAGATGTCTTCGAGCTTTCTGCCATTTATGAACTTAACTATAACCCGATTTTTAGTTTTTATTGAAATTGAACTCATTCAGGTTTCAAGGAAAATCCGATATATAACTGTTCTTTTTTGTCTAACGGATAGCTTCAATAAGGATCTGTCACTGGTGGCACCAATACTGGTTCCAAAGACATTATATTTTGTGAACGTTCTAGAGATGATATCTGGATGAAAATTGAAAGACTCGTCGTCGGACCTCTCAGAACGAACTGCTATGTTTTGATTGAAGGCACAGAGTGTATTATAATCGATGCTGGCGGAGATCAAGACACCATAATCCAATACCTCGAAGACAGGGAAGTTACTCCTAAAATGATCCTGGCTACCCACGGTCACTTTGATCATATCCTTGCGGTCGACCCCCTCAAGACCAGGTTTGGCATTCCTTTTCTGGTAAATGATAAAGACAAAAAGATCATCGATGGCTTCACGGAATTTGTCAACAAGTACTTTCAAATAGACCCGGGATCACCACCAGAACCTAATCTGTACATCAACCGCGATTCTACATTCAAACTGGGCAATAAGACAATAAACGTCGTGGAAACACCAGGTCATACTCATGGGAGTTGCTCATTTATTGTCGATCACATAATGTTTTCAGGGGACTTCATTTTCAAAGGTACGGTGGGCAGAACCGATTTTGGTGGATCGTACGGGGAAATGACTGCTAGTATTAGATGGGTGAAGGGGTTGAAAGACGATCTAGAAATATATCCAGGTCATGGTGAGTCGACGACTCTGGAAGAAGAGAGAGCCAATAACCCCTTTTTCAGCGAAATTCTCTAACCCAGATCGCTATAGGTCTTCTTTTTAGAATTGCATAGAAACCATACGTTCTGAGAACCCGAAATTTATGAATGTACCCACGTCCTTCAGGATCCCAATTCAATGTTCTGACAAAGCATCCACCATCTAGTATCTTCTCTCCCCCTTGTTTATCAGGAAGAGAGATTTCCCTTTTCCAGAGACAACTTTTAACTTGTCGAACAACTTTCAAAATGTTTCATATATATCAATTACAAACCTACTTGAATATACATAAAACTGCGTCCAGATCGTCCCTTTCCTAGTGTCTGGCTAGTACAATTCTGTTATTGTTCACCTTAAATCTAGATATAACTCCACTTTCTTGATACTATAAGATTATAACCACTTTTAGTCAACAAAATTTTTTTAACTACGTCTTATTGCAACAGTCATGAGGATAGTAACTCATGAAAGAACGGGTCCATACAAAATGAAAGTAAGAAATCTACCTGGAGCTGAGAAGCTCGACCCAAACTCGAAAGTGCTTGAACTTCCAATAGAGTTCTGCGGGTGCGGACTCTCCCACGATAAGCCTTTTTGCGACGGAAGTCACAGAATCACCAAAGATGAAGACCCATCCCAGATCTACGTCTATAGCGAGAGTAAGGAGAGAGTCATTTCTGGCAAGTTCTACAAGCCTGAGAGCAAAGTATAAGGCGATGGTTCCCCGAAATGAAGAAATACTTATCTATACTTACTAAGTATTTTTTATATACCAATATTTGATTTCCCATCATGAATAGAGATTTGGAAGACAAAGGAAACGCTTTCACCCCTAGTATGATCCTCAAAGGAAGGGAAGTAAGGGATGGGGCAGGGGTTAAACTGTCAAGATTGTTTGGTTCTCCCAGGACTTATGAGGTCACCGATCCGTTCCTTTTGCTCGACTATTTCGGATCGGATAGACCCGAAGACTACGAAATGGGATTCCCCTGGCATCCACACAGAGGAATAGAGACTCTCACATACCTACTGAAGGGGAAGGTGGAGCACGAGGATAGCATGGGAAACAAGGGTGTGATACATTCTGGCGAGATCCAGTGGATGACGGCAGGGAGCGGAATATTCCATCAAGAAATGCCAAGTTCATATGGCCAGGACAAAGAAATGCTTGGATTTCAACTGTGGATAAACCTCAGAAAAACAGATAAATTCTCCAAACCGACTTACCGAAGCATCGATGTAAACCGCTTGAACAAACTCCAGTCTGAGAGAAGTGAAATCAAGGTAATTTCTGGTACTTTGATGGGAAGGGATAGCCCTTTGATGGAAAGGCACAGTCTTGAGGTGAGTTATTTCGACATAACATCTGGAGGTGGATTTCTTGAGATTCCTAAATCTGACGGATTCACCTCTTTGATTATTCCATTGGAGGGAAAGTTAGAAGCAAACGGAACCCCATTGGACAGACTTGAGGTAGCAGTATATGATTCAAGGAATGGAACCATAAGGATTGATGGGGATCGGAGACACCGCTACATCTACATATCTGGAAGGAGAATTAACGAACCGATAACATGGTACGGACCGATAGTGATGAACAATTGGAATGAGATAGAAGACTCTCTTAGAGAGCTTAACAACGGAACTTTCATAAGGGATAAGAATCCGAATTTCAATGCATTCTAAGGTCAGAAATTGTCCATAATTCAACCTTAGAAAAGTCATAACTAGCACTTCCGCATTAAAGAAACATGAAACTCCTTGTCCCGTTCGAACTGGATGAAAAATACAAGAGAATAGGTCGAGAAATCCTCGGAAAAGAAAATATATTGTGGTTTCCTGAAAGTGGAGATGCGGAGATCTTACTGGTGCGAGGTAACGATTTTCCAAGGGACAGGAATTTCAAGTTTATCCAGACTCTAAGTGCAGGGACGGACCACATTGACTTTAAGGGCATACCAAGAGAGACTATCGTGGCCAGCAATGCTGGGGCATATTCCATTTCGGTTGCAGAACACGCATTTGCTCTGCTCTTGGAAAGATGTAAAAACATCTCGACGTTCAAAGATGAGACGAGAGGCGGTGTCTATAAACCAAAATCCACCAAGCTGCTATACGGAAAGACCATGGGGGTAATAGGATATGGGGGAATTGGAAGCAGGGTAGCATCTATTGCAAAATCGTTCGGTATGAGGGTAATATCCATAGGGAGAGGGTACAGGGACCACAACTCCGACGAATTCTTCGGACTCGATGAGTTGGACACTGTGCTGAAGGAATCAGACTACATTCTCATTTCTATTCCTTTGACCACTAGTACTTTCGGGTTGATAGGGAAGAAACAGTTAGATATTGTGAAGAAGAACTGTATAATCATTAACATTGCAAGACCAGAGATAGTAAAGAAACAGGATCTTCTCGAATTCGTTGACAAGAATAAGGAAGCATCTTACCTGACGGACGTATGGTGGGGAGAGCCTAAACTTGAAGGTTCTGATCGAGAAAATGTAGTTATAACCCCTCACATCGCAGGGGGGCTCTCTGGAGAAGTGATGGAGTTCTCCTTCAGGTATGCCTTTGAAAACATTAAGCGTTTCGTGGATGGGATGGAACCACACAACGTGGTCAAGAGGGATGAGACCCTTTACATGAACCGGGAAAAGATAGGCATCTAGAGATCGATTCTTCTCCTTCCCAGAATGAGTACTTCGCTGTCCATATGAGAAGATTCTTTTAGTCCCTTGAATTTGAGAAGAGTGACTTCTACTGATACAACGAAAATCAAGAGACATCCTGAGAGGGGCAGTCACGACAGAGAGTTGCTCCTAAGCATCCTCGAAGACGGTCTAGCCTGCCAAGTTGCCTTTCAGCTTGAAGGACAGCCTTTCATTATACCAATGACATACTACAACGATTCCGATTTCATCTACATCCACGGAAGTCCTGTCGCCAGGATTTCAAATGCACTTAGATCCGGGATCTCTGTGGCCATATCGGTTCTGGAGCTTAATGGCCTTGTACTCGCAAAGGGATTGGCTGATAACTCCATGAATTACAGGTCAATAGTCATTTTTGGAAAACCAGAAGAACTTACAGGAGAAGATGAAAAGCTTTCCTTCTTCAAGGAATGGATCGATCACCTACTACCTGGTAGAAAGAATGATACTGCACTCCCCAGCCACGACGAATTGAATACTGTTTCAGTGTTCAGAGTGAGATTGGACCAATTCTCAATTAAGATAAGGAAAAGGGGACCTTCTGAAGTGAGAAAAGACCTGGATATTTGGTCTGGAGTAATCCCAATCTCAATGATTTTGCACCAACCAGAATTTGCATCTGATCCCCGCGTGCCTGATTACATCGAGAAGTACATCAGGGAGAGAAATAAAGAAAAGAAATAGGGAAATTATCCATCGGGATGGTATAGTACTCTCCTGTAACTAGAGATTTACCGAATTCGCGGTTGCTTCCTCTAGTTCCTCTTCTTCAGCCATGCAAATACTTCGGAGTAGAACTTCTCAATGTGTTTCTTTTCTCTGAAACCGTGTCCTTCCCTTGGGAATAACAAGAATCTGACGTCTTTCCCCTTGTCCTTAAGAGCCCTGTAGAACTGGTAGTACTGTCCTACAGGGACATATGGGTCCTCGATCCCGTGTGCTAGTAGGACAGGAGTCCTCACTCTATCAGCATACCAAATAGGTGAGAACTTCAGAAACTTGTTGAATTTATAGGGGTCCTCATTGTAGTGAATACGATCCCATGTCGGAAGATTGCTAACTCCATGGAAGCTTATCCAGTCTGATATACCAAAGAGAGAGACCGCTCCCTTGAACATGTCCGTCTGTGTTATTGCCCAAGCAGACATAAAACCCCCGTATGATCCTCCTGTGATGAATATCTTGCCTCTGTCAATCCCCTTGTTCCTGATCAGATATTCCGTACCAGTGAGAATATCCTGTAGATCCATGCCTCCCATGTCTCCTAGATTCATTTCGGCGTACTTCCTCCCCTTTCCGACACTACCCCTGTAGTTTGGGAGAAAGACAGAATACCCGTGCGATAAGAAGAGAGACTGCATACCTATAAAAGAATCAACGGAAGCACCAGTTGGACCACCATGTACCATTACCATCAGTGGTGCATTCTTTCCTGCTGATCTGAAGATTCCAAATATCTCCAACCCATCGCTTGATTTCCAGGTGATCTTCTCTGAGTCGTAGGTCTTACATCCTTCAAGCTGCCTGTTTATGCTTGTGATCACTCTCTCTTTCTTAGATTCCATATCAATTATGAAGAGTTCATCAGGTTGAACCGAACTTTCGAATGAAACGACCGCCATGTTCCCGGATACGGAAAAAGATGGTGACCATGGCCTATATACTGATCCATACTTTGACCAAATGACTCTTCTGTCACCTTCAGAAAATAGATTAATCGAGAAAGTACCTTCCATGTTCGACAGTGCATAGAATTCCTCTTCATTTTTCCACTGCACCTCTGAATAGCTCTCTTTTTCCCCATCTGTCAAGTTCCTGGAACTAAGGGTCTTGATGTCAGTACTTATTATATCACCCGAATTAACTCCTCTATCGCTCCAAAGAGACTCAAGAAAGACTATTCTCTTGTTGTCTGGTGAAAGTCTGGGTTTGGCAACCTGTCTATCTTTCTTTGAGTAAATCTTCTTGACCACTCCATTTTTCAGATCTACCTCGGATACAACGGCTTCATACCAAGACCACTCATAAGGTAGGGGCGAAGTTACCGATGCCGCTA
The DNA here is from genome assembly GCA_021827945.1 of Thermoplasmata archaeon. Lineage (GTDB taxonomy): Archaea > Thermoplasmatota > Thermoplasmata > Thermoplasmatales. Next base: position 6,717 of record JAKATW010000030.1, on the reverse strand, counting down.
TATCTCCGTTTACGTCGAACTCCCAGACCTGCACTCCGCTAGTTATTCTTTGAAAACCTGAGCCTATCTCATACCGCCAGAGTGAATCGTATCTCGGATTCTCCTCAAAGAAGAATCCATCATCCCCTTTCTTCTTCTCTTCGTTGAATGGATCCTTGTCTTTAATCAGAATGATGAGTGATTCTTCGTCTTTCCACTGAAGACTTTCAGCTGCCCCTTCGACCACGATCTCTTGGCCGGAGTCTCTGTCAAAGTCGTGAATAAATAGTCGGTATTCTTCTTCTTTCCTCGACAGGTACGCAAGTCTGTTCCCGGATGGACTAAATTTCGGAGCGTAGTTGGACCATCCCTGCTGAGAGAACGATCTCTGTTTGCTGTCTTTCCTTGAAATTACCGCAACTTCGGAGATCGCCTCCTCCTTAAAATTCTTGAATACGCCTGAAACAGTAAATGTTATCCTTGAACCATCTCTTGAAAAATCTACATCGGATGCACTTCTAGAATTCAGGTAATCCTCAATGGTATGTTCGCGTAATTTTGCCACTGCGTTCGCCTTCTAGAGTAAGAATGCCCACTTCGTATTAACATTTCTGAAGGTTGAACTGCTCCATCATCATTGAGATGGAAGTTCATGTATTCGGGTACATTTTTGTCTTACCTGTCAGTTACCAGTAATCGATAACCTCTGAAACCGCCTGGCTTGTCATGCTTTATATGCAAACTATCGCTAAAAACATTTTAGCTGGCCATTCAACTCCGATCTATCCACATAGGAAAGTGAGACCGTCTTCCTAAGGGTGAAAGACCGAGATCAGGAAGAGCAATACGGAAAGAATTCCGAAGGCTATTATGATGTACCCCTGGAAAAACCTCAACCTTGTTTGGGGAGCCCTACTTATCACCCACGACCCAAGTACTCCTCCGAGCATTGCCCCGACTATCAGTGATGGAGCAAGAACGATGTTTACAAGACCTGTGTAGTAAAAGTGAATCACCGACCCTGCAATTGAAACCGGAAACATAGCTGCAATGATGGTAGCGAATGCTACCTTCGGTTTGAGCCTCTTTATTGCAGTCAGGTAAGTCCCCATTATCCCCCCGATTCCTATGCCCATGAATCCAGATATGACTCCTGCTACAAGTGAAAGGGCTCCAGTACTTCTTGAATAGGACCCACCTTCGCTGTAGCTCTCAATACCCCCTCTTGTCTGTATGTGTGAAGAATAAATCGAGAAGATTCCAATGCAGACCACTATGAGACTGAATATTCCCTTGAATATGTTAGGAGAAATGTAGTGAGTTGCTATCGATCCTGCGACAGAGCCAACAACAGCGATCGCTCCGATCATCGCGAACAGCTTTAGATCCACAAGTTTCTTTCTAATGTCCTGGATAAATCCAGAGAATGAACTGAACACTATTGCGAGTAGACTCAGCCCTGCGGCGTCCAGTGGATCCAACTTGAAAAGGTAGATCAGGAATAACACTATAATGACGCCACCCCCGATACCAACTATGTTTCCGATCATCCCTACTAACAGGGCGAGGACGAAAATGGCAAGAATAATCAATAATAGCACTGATATGTTAGAATGAGCTCATATTTAAGAACGGTTGACTAAGGTGGAATTGTACGGAGGTATCATTTGCAATTAAGTCCCTTCAAGGTCCGTCTGTAGCTCAGAACAAATCAAACAAATCCGACCGTAACCAGCTTGTCTATAAGCTTCTGCCCCATAGATTTACTGTATATCATGGCCAGTGCAATTCCTGCCATTATCACAGAAGTTAGCAGAGTGATTATAATCGCAGCCAGCGTAAGCCCAGCTTCCAGGACTCCAAATGAAAGAGCAACCAAAAACCAGACAGGAAGTGCAGGTAGAAGCGTGCCCATCTGTCTTAGATTAAACTGACCAGGCATCATCAGATCTTCCTTTATCTGGAAAGGGTAGAGAAACGCTGACATGAAAACCACAATTATGATCAGCGATGGGATTGCAACCAGCAGAAGGAGGCCGAAATTCAGGGCCTGTTCATTCCCATGATATGCGATGAGGAAATTTGCGACTGCAAGTGGTGAAAGGAGTGTAGCCATGGACAACGATTTCGCGACAAGAATATCTCGTAGGTATCGTGTAGGATTTCGCGTCATGAATCCTAGCCAGAGTCTCTCGTTCCCGAGGATTCCCATCGTCGTGAACATTACAAATATTATCGAGTAGATAGATATGATTAAGACGGCCATCTCTTGAGTATGTAACGACATGGTCAGTCGGTATGTGAACATATAATAATAGACAGCAGCAAGGACTGCGGTGACAAGAACTCCTTTCCACAATCTGAACCTACCAGACCTGTACGAACCACCTCCACCCATCGAATTCATCCTGCCTGAAATCTCAACCACGAAGAAGTTCTCAGCGAATATTGCCCCATTGGGTGACATTCCGCTGAATCTTCTCACGTGCCTGACCTGTCCAGATGAGTATCTAGTAAACGTTTTCATCATATCGAGGTCCACTCTGGACAGAGATCTGAACGCTAGGGGCACAGTAATGACGGCCAGAATTATCGAAGTAATATCTGCATATAATGGATGACCCGAATATATCGCAGCAGGAGAGAATGGGAATCCTACGAAAACAGAGAGGGGCCAAATTGCCAGTACGATAGCAAGTAGAATTCTCCACTGAATTTTCAGCGAATAAGTGATCGGTCCCAGCGATGTTATGACCAGTATGAGCGCAGCAAAGTCAATCAGCGCATAGACAAAAACCGGTTTCAGACTAGAGAACGAATAGGCAAGGACGTAGATTATGATGAGACCAAAGCTAAGGAGCTGCACCACAAACAGTGAAAAGGCGAGATCCGATCTCTTTATGGGGAGCGTGAAGAGGAAATCCCTGTCTGATTTCATGACCGCTATTCCACCGCTTAGTATGGGCAGTATGAGAAAGAATGCAACAAACGCAGGTCCATAATAGTAATAAATTGAGGTTGAGGTAGTAGAGCCAGTTTCAAAGCTAATGAACAGTGCGTATACCATAAGCACAAGCATCAGGGCTAGAAGCTGCTTAGAAAATCTGGAGAGTATAATGAACTTGAGTAGTTTATAGGACATCGGTTAACATCCTCGCGACTATTTTCTCGACAGGTTCTCCGTCCTTCCCCAGTTTCTTCAGATCATTTAGTGTCCCAGACCAGACAACAGACCCGTGGGAAATCATAACGACTCTTTCTGTAAGTCTGGTGGCAACTTCCATTATGTGCGTGGATACCAGAAGAGTTGAGTTGAGATTCTTCAGCTGGTCTATGACTGTTTCCTGAGTTGGAATGTCGAGATAGTTCAGTGGTTCATCCAGCAGCAGTGCCAGTGGCTCGTGAATGATTGCCAGAGATAGTGCGAGTTTCTGGACATTGCCTCTTGAAAGTCTGCCGACCTTTGCCTTTTCGTATTCTCTCAACTGTAGCAGGTCCAGAAGTCTGTCAACCCTGTCAGAAACATCTTCCACACCCCTTAGTGCACCTATGTACTCCATGTTTTCCCTTACACTAAAAGACCTATAGGGAGACGCATCGTCTGGCAGGTAGCCCATGATCCTGCGCGCATCTTCTGAAGAGGGCGAATAGTTACCGATCTTTGCCTCTCCGGAGTTGGGAGTTAGAAGGCCGACCAGGATCTTGAGCGTGGTAGTCTTACCTGCACCGTTTGGTCCAAGTAAAGCACATCTCTCTCCTGGTTCGAGTCTAAAGCTCAACCCCTTCAGAGCCTGAACGTTTCCGTAGCTCTTGGAGATGTTGTTAAGCTCTATAGATGGTGGAACGAGTGACTTTTCCATCCGCTCACTCTCCATCCATGACTCTAACTTGAATTCTGTTACCGACTGAGCTGGATTCAAGAAGCTCATTGACATTCCAGTGCGATTCGTAGGGGCTGGAACGGTCATTGATACTCATGGACACAAATGCCAATCGATAATTTAATAATTCTGGCATCAGCGTGAGCCAGAGCCTGAGGCGATCTATTGCCGTTGATTATCTGGTCACATTTTCTTCTTTGGTCTTCTCTGAAAACGAATGGTAATTACGAATACTGCGATTATTGAGGCTAAAATCACTACTGCATATATGAGAGAAGCTATAGGGAATCCTTGTACTGGTTCAGTCGATACGAGATTGATATTGAGAAGTACCGTGGGGTTAGTTCTCGATGTGACAGTAAGGTTGTAGAAATAGTTCCTGTATCCCGGTGATTTGACTTCCACCTCGTACTCCTGACCTGCAGCGAGAGACAATGTAAAGACCCCGGCGACGGTCCTTACTTCTTGGCCGTCAATGAACATTGAAGCAGTCTCAGGAGATAAGAGACCAGTGAAGGTGATAGTATACAGCACAAACTTCACGGTCTGGAAAACTGAAGAACCATTGACTATAATTGTTCCTGTGGTTGGATAGGTGGTGAAGTTTTCTGGCATATTTATCGTGTATGGGTAGGTTCCATTGATTTCCTTGAGCGAGACGTTGTTCGTCGTCGTAATCTTAGTGACTCCATTGAACGCGACCGACCATCTGGTTTCCTTCGGGAGCCCAGTCTCGTGGAACAAGACTTGGTATAGCCTGGAGAAAATTATTAGGGTCGTAATCGGCTTACCAGACACTGTAAAGAGACCTGCAAATGGGGAGAGAGTATAGTTGCTAATCAGTCCAACTACATAGTAGTAAGTACCGTTCGGTTTGAGGAATATAGTCTCGTTTGTTGCCGACGATTCCATCGTACCGTTGAGGGATACGTTCCAGAGCATACCGGCTGGAAGCCCCTCTTCACGAAAGGTAATGTCATATTCCTTTGCACCGAATGTTATTGAAACTCTCTCATTCGTTCCATTAATGTTGACACTACCATGGTCAGGTGATGGAGTGTAACCTGGTGCCCCTCCCACCGTGAAGTTGTAAATTCCATTTGTCCTGTTGAAGACTATCGAACTCGTATTTGTTGATTTGTCTGCTCCATCCAGTGAAACAGACCAGCTCGTACCCTTTGGGAGCCCAGACTGTACAAAGGTTACGGAATATTTCACAGAGACAGAATTATAACTGAGAGGAACGGTAGGAAAATGCGGATTCAAAGAGACCCCACTATCGGTTGACAATGGAACAGAAAATGAACTAACAGGTACTGAAACTAGACAGGTCAAGATTATTACAGCGAACACTTTACTTCTATTTTGCATAAGAGGGAATGGAGATAGTATCGAACAAATCGTTTATTACACTTTCGATTGGTCTTCTGAGTTAAGAAAGAGTGAACCCTCTGTGAACTTTCATTTCGAATATTCTCGTTTGCCCTGGTTGGCAGGGGATCCACTGCAACTCAAGCGGAAAGATGTCATACTAAACTTGGTACCGTGCTCGGATGGTTTTAGAAGGGGAACCAGTTTATATCGATAATTAGACCCGCCTTCAGTAGACTGATTGTTACAAATCACAACGATCTGAATATTAGACTGTAACGACAATGTGGTAACATGAGGAACTGTTTCCATGCGAGCAAAAGATGAAATTTTTCTGACCTTGGGGGTGAAAAAATTTATGTTTTGGTGCTTGGTAAAGAGAAGAGAATGCGAACTGTATCTGTTATTGCATATCTCTCTCGTCGGCCATTTAAAGGCCTATTCCACCATCTACAACCAATGTCTCACCAGTTATGAAACTATTAGACGGACCCATAAGGAACTTGATTGCATTTGCAATATCCTCCGGCTCTCCCCATCTGGACATTGGAGTGATCTTCTTTATTTTATTGTAAAATGTTACGCTTTCCCAACCTTCCTTGTTCATGTCGGTCCTGATGTAACCCGGGGCGACGCAGTTTACCCTGATTCGCGGCGCAAGTTCTTTCGCAAGTCCTCTGGTGAGATGAATGATTGCAGCCTTAGATGCTTGGTATCCATGGGCCCACGGATCTGCCCTGAATCCATAGACCGAAGAAATATTGACTATGGAACCGTTATCCATGATAATACTGTGCAGATTCCTTGTGAGATAAAAGGGTGCTGAAAGGTTCAGGTTAATTGTCTTTTCCCAGTCTTCGTCAGTTATTTCATCTATGGTCTCTCCCTTGTATATCCCTGCATTGTTTACGATTGCAAAAATACGCTGACCGCTCTTCTTCACTTGTTTTGAGAAGTCCTCAATTCTGGTTCTGGAAGTGAGGTCTACCTGATACCCCTTCACTTTTACCCCAAATTTACGTACAGCTTCCTCTGTAGATGCGGCTTCTTCAGTCCCTGTGTTGTATGTAAAAATGATGTCGTAACCAGATTCAGATAGCTTCATCACGATTGATTTGCCTATACCCCTATTCCCACCCGTCACTATCACTGTCAAATTTTCACGATCGTCAGTCATTGACCAAGTAAAACAAATTCGGTAATAATAACTTCAGTCTCTTCGACGGGTCCCGTGACTTTGTCAGAGTGTTCTATATTGGCCTGATTGTCTTAAATATAAGTAATGGATTCAAAAGTGAATTCTATTCATGGACGATATTCCCGTTGCTAGATGAAACTTGACGCTTTCTAAAAATTCGTGCAGTAGACGCGTTGCAATAAACTAATCTTAGACTAGTTGCCCTCACATCTGCCCAATAAGCTAACTTATTTATCATTTAGTATCTTTCTTTTATCTTGTGCACATTTCCTTTAGACGGGAGATCGG
>JAKATW010000005.1 GCA_021827945.1 Thermoplasmata archaeon | reverse complement strand
AAATAGCTGAGAGTCCAGTGTGTGTGAAATATCAGCCACCCGGATTCCATTGCAACACCTAGATCAAAAATGTAAGCGTGGAGGGAGTAAAATCTATCGATGGAGAAAATAGACCAGTATACTATGTAGGAAAGGTTTGCTATGGCTAGAAGAATCAACTGAATTTTTACAGGTCTGGTTAGAAATCGCAAATAATGCATCCCTTCCCATACCTCGTACTTTCATATTGCATATATATTTTAACATCTTCTACTGAAAGATTCACGCACTTAGTTTCACGTAGCCCAAATCAATCGCCAGAGTGGTCAGGTCGTCTAACTGGGGCTTAAACTTTATACCCCGACAGTCATTAACGGCACAATGCAACGGGTCGTAAGGATTATCGCAGTGTTGATTGTATTTGCGATAATCATTATCCCCCCTTTATCTCACTCACAAAGTCCGTCGGAATACAACGTTTCCATAAATGAAACTGGCCTCCCTAATGGAACTGCCTGGCAGACTTACGTGAACGGTGCGGTGCTTCCAGCATCAAACAATTCGACAATCGTGTTTGAAGCCGCAAATGGAACGTATTCCGTCAGGATTCCTAACGTGGATGGTCTGGAGGCCGTTCCCAACAAATTTTCTATAACGATCTCAGGGGGAAATGTTTCCTACAACGTAGTTTTCGGTGCGCCTTTGTACAATGTCTCCTTCTTTGAGTCCGGCCTGACGACAGGAACTATATGGAATGTAACCATTGGAAATAATGCGGAAAGCTCTATTAATTCATCGATTACTTTTCACCTGAAAAATGGAACCTACGCCTATTCTGTAGGCAGGGTGACTGGCGCCATCATCGCAAATCATAATGGAAGCATCACTGTCAATGGAAGGAACGTAAATGTTACCCTGAGATTTCTAGTGTCTGTACAATTTACGTTCATTGAAACGGGTCTTCCGTCAGGTGCCCACTGGGGTATCAAGATCAACGGTACTTTTTACAACTCTTCGTCAAGTTTCATATCTATGAATTTAACGAATGGCAGCTACAATTTCGTAGTAGATCTCCCTTCCGGGTATTCTGCAAGTCCGAGGAATGGAGTTATAAACTGGAATAATACCGTAGTACTGATTAGTGCATCGTCGCCTATTGGCTATGAAATAGGCATCGCCGTCCTGATAGTTATAGTCACTGCATTGTTTATACTTAGGACTAAAATTAAAAGAAAGCAGAGAAAAACTGCAAAAGAGGCTAAGTCTGAGGAAAAGCGCAAATGAATCTAAAACTCTCGATTGCACTGATGGTAATATTGGCCCATATACTCTCCATCTTAATCCTGTTGCCGGCGAATTCTATAGGAACAAGAATGAAATAACCCTTTTTATCTTCTGCATCCAGTCAGGCACGAGAACCATTATGAAATCAATATCATCCCTGTTAAATGTCCTGAGCACCTTCATCATTCCCATATATACCCCAAATCCCAGGAATATGAGGAGGAAGAGCCTGAGGGGTGAGTAGTGTATTGCAGCTTGGAGGAGTAGGATAACGATGAACATCACCGTTGCAGAGAGGTATATCTTCGCGACCTTCCTTCCCTCGAACTTAAGTGTGTCGAACTTTCTTGCGTAATAGTACATGATCACAAACGATACCGCACTTATAGAAGAGTACCCTATTGCAGCACCTATCATCTGATACCTTGGTATCAGCATTATGGAAAGTATGAAGTTGGAGAGGAGGGCGAATGACGATGTGAGAAGGAATATCCTCGTTTTCCTTATTCCCTGAAGGGAGACAGAAAAGATGTTGCCAGAAACGAAAACTGAACTGGATACAAGGACGATCATCACAGGTATTGACGCAGGAAGATATGTCCCGCTAGAGAGAAAGAGGAGTATTGATGACGATAAGGATGCAACTAGCATTGCTATCGGAGCGTAAATACTGCTCATCAGCTCGATACCCTTGGATACGTAGTTTTTGAAATCTTCCTTCCTATCCATGCCGTACATCTCAGAAAGTTTCGGGAGGAGGATTGTTCCGAACGGCCCGACTATGAATCCTATGGCCGAACTTATGAGGAGGGCGAAGTTGTATATTCCTAGTAGTGAAAGGTTGAGCAGGTATGAGACAACGAACCTGTCCACATAGGCTGCGCCGTATCCAATAAGTGACGAAAGGAATATCGGGAATGCATAGCTGAATACTGTATCATGAGAATGGATATCTCCATTGACGTTCGAATTCCTCAGCTTCCTGAAGATGAGTATGCCGTATGCCAGAGCAGAAAGCCCGTATCCTGATGCCCATCCTATAACGATGAAAATCGGGTTACTGTATAGAAAGAGAAGTACTACAGGAAGGGAGTAGCTGATTAATATGCCGACAATGTTCCACACTGCCTGCGACCTGAAATTCTGGAGGCCTATGAGTATTCCGCTGAGCACAGTTGCAAGCACCATGAAGAACAGGTCTATGCCCAAGAATCTCACAAGTGTCACATACTTAACGGAATGGAAGAATAGCATCGCGAACACCGGAGACGTGAAGTACAGAAAAACAAGGGAAGCGAACGAGAGGCAAAGGCCTATGAGTAAGAACCTCCTTATTATATACCTAATTTCGCCGAACTCCCTCTTTCCCAGATGGAAAGAGATGAAGTGCTGCAGTCCATAATTGATGCCGAGCGAGAACGTTATGTTGAGGAGGGAAGTTATCGCGAGCAAGAGGGCAACAACGCCCACAAGCTCAGATGTATAGAAATGGATTATGTAGATGTAGAATATGAAGCCAGCAAGAACGTAGGAGACAGAGTTCGCATACTGGAAAAAAATGCCTCCTGCTATGCTCTCTCTGAGCTCCAGCTCTTCCATTTAGCTCCCCATGAACAATCAATATATTACGATTTACTTGAAAAAAGTCGAATTCTTGACGGTTTCCTGATAGGATGCGTTTACTCATTAAATATATTAAAAAGCTATGTATTGCAGATTGTGAAGGGGATAATTCTTCATGGTGGCTCTGGAACTCGCTTGAGACCCCTTACGTATACGGACGTGAAACAGCTTCTCCCATTAGCTGGGAAACCAGTAAGTGAGTACGCTTTAAATGCCCTCATAGAGCTGGGAATAAAAGATATAAACATTGTTCTCGGTGACATAGGTGCTGAGGAAGTTAAGAGTTACTACGGAAAAGGGGATAAATGGGGCATAAACATATCATACACATTCCAAGGAAAGCCCGCTGGAATCGCACAGGCCGTTGGCCTGACAAGAGAGTTTGTTAAGGATGACGATTTCATAGTCGTTCTTGGCGATAACTATTTCCACAGTGGCTTTTTCCAACTGCTCAAAGATTTCAGAAAGGAAGAAATGGATGCTTATGTAGCACTGACTAAAGTTCCTGATCCTGAGAAGTATGGGATAGCAGAAATTCAGGACGGAAGGATAGTTAGGATGGTTGAGAAGCCTAAGGAACCAAAATCAAACCTCGCTGTGACGGGTGTTTACTTTTTGAGGAAAAGCATTTTTCCTATTATAGATTCGCTGAAACCTTCTTGGAGGGGGGAGTTGGAGATAACAGATGCTTTTCAGAAGATGATTGAAGCGGGAATGAAGGTAGGGTACAGCATAATAACTGGCTGGTGGAAGGATACAGGAACACCCGGAGAATTTCTCAGGTGCAATATGATGGCGTTGGAGAGAATCCCTGTAAAAGAAACCAAGCTGAATGACCAGAGCGTATACTGGAGGGCACAGATTGAAGACGAAGTCAGTATTGATAGAGATTCGAAGATAGTTGGCCCGTGTTTCATAGGCAGTGGCTCAGTGATAGAAAATTCTTATATCGGGCCCTACACGAGCATTGGAAAAAACTGCAGAATAAAGGATAGTCACATTGAAAACTCAGTGATCATGGACACAGTATCCACTGACCTGAATTTTTCCTCTATCATAAGAGAGAGTCTTGTTGGCCCATCATCCGAAATCCGCTCCTTACGTAACAATGAGAAATTTTTAAGAATCATAATTGGCAGGGATTCCAAGATCGAGGTGTAGCGTTTGTATAAGGCCTTGGTGCTAGGGAACTCAGGTCAATTAGCATCTTCTTTAAGGGATATTATGAATGGAGCAATATTTGCATCTCGCACTGGGCCAGTCAAGATAGACCTATTAAACGTTGACGCGATATTTGAACGTCTCTCGTCAATAAACCCAGACGTGGTAATCAATGCCGCCGGATTCACGTCCGTCGACAAATGCGAATTAGAAAAAAAGAACGCATATTCTGTTAATGGACTATCGGTTAGGGAAATTGCCAGATACTGCAGAGGGAAGAAAATACCTCTGATACATATTTCTACTGATTATGTGTTTGATGGTAAGGAAGGGAATTATACTGAAGAATCAGTACCGAACCCTATAAATTTCTATGGCCTGAGCAAGCTCGTGGGTGACACGTTTGCCCTTTCTTACGATAGCTCTCTATTGGTCAGAACTTCTGGTGTTTTTGGTTCATCGAAGAACTTCCCGATATTCGTGCTAGAAAAGCTCAGCAGAAATGAGAAAGTTCTCGTTCTTGAGGGATATTACTCTCCCATATTCTCGGATTTTCTTGCTAGGGCAGTGCTTCAGCTAATTGGACTTGACTATAAGGGGATAATCAACGTTGCAGGGGAGAGAATATCAAGGATTGATCTGGCAGAGGTTATCGCAGATAAGTTTGGCCTTGACAGGAGTCTCTTGATCCCATCCGAAGGGAAATTAAATTTAGCTGCAAGAAGACCATACGATTCGTCACTTGATATAACCAAGGCAAAAAGAGTACTGAAATTTGATTTCTACAGTACGCGCACAAATTTGGAAGAGTTTTACAATCAAGTCAACAAGGGAAAACAATATTAAAGAAATGTGAATAACATCGACGTGGCTTTCAAATTCAAGAAGACAGGAATAGATGATGTCATTCTTGTCTCATCAGATAGATATTCAGATGAAAGAGGCTTCTTCGAGGAAGATTACAAGTTAAGCGATTTTTCGTATGGAGAAATAAGGGAACGGTTCGCACAGATTAATCATTCCTTCTCAAGAAGAGGAGTTCTAAGAGGCCTTCACTATCAAAAGGCTCCTCACTCTCAGGGAAAGCTGGTTTTTGTAGTACGTGGAAAAATAATGGACGTCGCCGTAGACATTAGACAATCATCATCTTCATTCAAGAGATGGGTATCAGTCATACTTTCTGATGGAGAGGGACACTTATTATGGATACCCACGGGGTTTGCACACGGTTTCCTAGCGTTAGAAGATTCTGATGTAATTTATCTGACAACTTCTGAATACGGCAAGGAATACGAATCTGGAGTGAGATGGAATGACCCTGACATAAACATAAAATGGCCGACTGATTCTCCCATTCTATCGGAAAAGGATGGAAATCTTCCTTTCATTAAGGAAATGATAGAAAGGGGTGAGTTGCAACCTTGACAAAAATGCTTGTCACCGGAGGATGCGGCTTCATTGGCTCTAATTTCATAAACTACTGGCTTTCAAATCATCCCGATGATTCAATAGTCAATCTCGACAAAATGACCTATGCAGCAGACGAAAATTATATCGATAAAAGCATGGTGAAGGGCAATTTCGAGTTCGTAAAAGGAGATATTGCTGACAGAAATACTGTTCTTTTACTTGCAAAGAACGCTGAAGTCGTGGTGAATTTTGCGGCTGAGTCCCATGTAGATAGGTCCATCACCGACCCCTCCCCGTTTATAAAATCAAACAATGTTGGCGTCTTTAATCTGCTGGAAGCCTCAAGGAAATATGAATTGAGATTCCATCAGATATCAACGGATGAGGTATTTGGAAGTCTTCCAATTGAGAGCGTAGAGAAATTTGACGAAGACTCTTCATATAATCCCAGGAATCCGTACTCTGCTACTAAGGCAGCAGCGGATCTTCTCGCGAGATCATACTACAACACCTATGGAATGAAAGTGACAATATCCAACTGCAGCAACAATTTTGGTCCGCATCAACATCCCGAAAAACTGATCCCCAAGACAATTCTTCACGCTCTTTCAGGCAAAAAAATACCGATTTATGGGAATGGCGATCAGGTGAGGGACTGGATATACGTTGAAGATCACATTCGGGGGGTTGAAGCTGTTTTGAAAAACGGAAAATTTGGGGAGACTTATTTGTTTAGTTCGGAGAACGAAATTAGCAATCTAAAGATGGTTAAAAAATTATTGAAGTCGGTGGGAAAGGATGAGAGCCTAATAGAATTCGTGGCTGACAGGCCCGGACACGACGTAAGGTATGCTCTTGATCCTAGTAAAGCTAGAAAAACACTAGGTTGGAATTCTGTTTTCAAATTCGACGATGCCCTGAAATCCACTGTGGAACATTACGTAAAGTTGAAAGAGCTCTATCAAAAGAAAATGGTTGATTAGCTCTATAGAATTGAGCTACACCCTTATCGGACTCCTTAGAAGATCACACAGCTTAGACAGGAATGCTTTGATAAAATTGTGCGAAAATATAAGAGATGGACCTTCCGATATAGGCTATCCATCGAACTACCTGAGGAACCTTATAGACAACTCAGTAGCAATACTAAACTCTAGGGACAAAAGGGTACTTAGGCCAAGTTTTGTCAAAATCGAAGAATACGCAACCGAGAAGAAGAAATGGAGTGAAATTGATTTAAGAAATGCGGAACTAAAGAGTTCCTTAGACCAGTAAGTAAGGGACAGCATAGACACGGTTGAGAATGTTATTGATGCAAAGTCTAACGACCCGATAGCACAACAGCTCTTCAAACACGAGGTCAAAGAAATAATAGGGAGGATTACCAATAACCAAATAAATTCGCTATAAGATACATCTCCGTCTGAATGGAGGTACTGGAAAAATATTGTTGTTGCACTATTTGCCTGTTATTTCTTGCATATTTTCATCTAGCTGAGATAGCTTTAGCTACCTTCCCCCTCTTTTTTCAGTGACAATAAGTTGAATAGATTGTGACCAAGGCACATGAACATCGCCTCCGCTCTCACCCTCGGGATAGTTGTGACGAAAGTGTGTCCACCATGGAAGGTCATCTTAATCACGGAATATGGTCTCTCACCCCTTGATCTCTTCCTGGTTATCCTGAGATTCCTCCTTATGGATTCTATGGGCAGTTTGTGTCCTCCTACTACCTTGTCAAGCATTGCATCTATTTTCCTTCCATCAACTGAAAAATAACCCTTATCTTTGTAGTTCACAATACCTGGAATTGAGAGGTTTATTTGTGAGTCGGGTAATGATGTAGTTTTCACGGAATAGCTGGCAATCATGTCGTTCTCAACTCCCTGAATTGTGTGAAGCTTGAAACCGAAATAAGACCTGGAATTCTTCTTCGTCCAAGACCCATACTTGGATCTCCTTGTCTTTGAATTCTTCCTCTCATCCCTGGATTCCTCTCCAGTGGAGTCGTCCTTTTTCTCCACATTCGCAGGAGTAATCTGAGGGTCTACCACATCCGGCTTGTCCTTCTTCTTGCGACCGGGATCTGATTCTATGAAAGTGGCATCTCTGTATGAAGCGGTTCCTGACCTTTATCCCCTTCTCTTTAAACTGTTTCCATATCTCCTTCCATAACGCACTGCCCCTATCCGTCTCCGACAGTCTCTCCCTGAAGAGTCAGATGGTGTTCTGGTTAGGTACCTTTTCGGGGTAGTCAAGGAAGTTGATGAACCTAACGCTGTCATAAATCTCAGTCTCCATGGATTAGTCGACAATGTTGTATATGCTCTGGAGAAAGAGAATCTTAACCATCAGTATCTCGTCGTAACTCGGTCTCCCTCCCTAATCGGCGTGGTTGGCGAAAAGATCCTTTAGCAGGGGTCTCAGGCTCTCTCAGTCTATCATCCTCTTTATGTCATCGAGCCTGTCCCCTCTTTTCTTTATCTGTTCGTACCTCTCCCTGAGGCCATAATTCACCAGGTTCATAAACAACAATATCGGACTCATGAAAAAGGATTATTGGTACCAAACTTGGTAGGGTATGGAGTTATTAGACTGGTATGCTTGATTTCTTCCTGTAGCTGAAGCTGCAGCAAGTCAGATAATGCTGTAGCTCATGGAATGGTGATAAGAAATGTATAGCATAGCCATGGATGTTGGTAAACACAAAACGTACGGGATAATTGAGAAAGATGGAGAGATTGTGAAAGAGGGGTATGTGCTGACAAGCAGAGAGGAATTCAGCAAATTCCTCGACGGTATAAGTGAAGCCACGGTGATAGTGGAAGCTTCCTCCACTATAGACAGGATAGTTTCATTCCTGCCCGGTCAAAAGATCAGAGTGGCTCATCCCGCTAAGGTAAGGCTGATAGCCGAATCTATGAACAAGACTGATAGGAATGATGCTCATTCCTACTGGACCTTTACAAGAGGGAATACATGCCTGAATCCTACCTTCCGTCTAGGGAAATAAGCGAGTCAAGGAATGTATGCAGGAATCGTAATTTCCTGGTAAGACAGAGGACTGCTATAAAGAACAGGATAAGGGATCAGTCATATCGCTTGGGAATTGATTTCGTTGGTTTCACAAAGAAGAGTCTCTCCACCCTGAGAGACGCTTCTCCCATGCTAAGGATACTGGTGGATGATCTGGAGAATGTTAACAAACGGATCGATGAAGTCGGCAATCATATAGCGGAGAAATGGGAACCAATCAGTACGCCAGGATAATTGAAACAATACCGGGAATAGGGAAGTATGGTTCCCTGGCAATCGCTTCGGAAATAGGGGATGTTGATCGATTCCCGAAGGAGGATAACATATTCTCCTATGCCGGTCTGGTGCCAAGGATATACCAATCTGGATCCAGGGAATACAAGGGCCACATCACTTCTGGGAACAGGTTCCTGAAGTACATATTGGTTGAATGCGTGCAGGTCCACCTTATAAGGGAACCTGACTCTCCCATAACTGAAGCGTACAGGAGAATAAAACTGAGATCCGGCAACAACAAGGCGAAGATAGCTGCCGCCAGGCACCTTCTCCGCATGATATACTACATGCTCAAGAGGAATCAGTCATATGATTCCTATGAGAGGCGTGGCAGGAGCTGAGAGGATTTCTGTTGCACTGCAACTCTTATTAGACTAGCATCCTGCCATCCCTGTAAATGGAAGTCAGAATACCGAACAGCGGTGGATAGAAGAGCATACAAAGTCTCCAGAAAAAGTAAATAGGTGGGTGATCATAGAGATAACAAGGAAGAAATCAGCATAGAAGGAAATCCTCTAGAGAAAAGTATTGGAGATACCTATAAAATTCTGGATGCAAACAGGACTATATCATAACTCCGGAAGGCTACCGTCTCAATTTTTGGTGCTATTTATGGGAAGAAGGTGGAAGAGCTAAACCCAGAAAAGTTCGTCCGTATTATTTATGTGGACAGTTCAGGGAAAACTGGAAATGACACTTTGTACTTCAAAAGAATTCTCGGTGCACTAATGGACAATACGGATGTAGAGAGATCCACCTTTGTGTACGGTTTGTGCGATGTACTGAGAGCAATATTTATTTACAATGCAGAAAGGAAGGATATTTTTCTCTTTCCAGTTATGAAATGAGGAGTGTTCAATATAGTGAGGGGAGGCCCACCTATTAAGGGGTGATATATACAAGAGCTTGTACTTTTGACCTTTTAATTTAATTGCGCAACTTAGATAAGTATTGCTTTCTGAAAACCCTTAATGGTCTCGATTTGTGACATAGTCTTTGTGTTTGAAAGGTTCGTTATTTTCAATTTTCTTTTTGATATCCTTTACGTCTTTAGGCTTCAATGAGAGAATCCAGTTATAGAAATCAATCAGATTCTAGCATTCGACACAGGAATCGTCATCTAAGCCAGATACCGATGTTTCCCCAAGATTGTTTGATTCTTTACCTATTTTGGATTGTTCATGGCACTTTGAGACAAATCGAGAAAGTAATTAGTGTGTGGGTTGACTCCATGCCTAGGAAATGAATGAGAGAAGAAGATTTACACCCGAAGAGAAGATGAAGATAGTCCTTGAGGGACTCAGCGGTACGATACAAGTATCAGAGCTCTGCAGGAAGTATGAAATAACCACGACCTTGTTTTACATGTGGAAGGAGAAGCTTCTGAAGAATTCCCCTTCAATATTCAGTGACAGCAGAGGGAGGAAGCCAGCTACGGAGAGGAAGAACGAGGAACTTCAGCATGAGAATGCAATGCTCAAGGACACCATAGCAGAGATAACTACTGAAAATCTACAGCTCAAAAAAAAGATTGGGAACTACGGGGTGAGAAGATGACTTCCCTCTTCTACGATGTACAGAGGACTGTTGAAAAGACTGCTGCCAGATCAATGCTCCCCATATCCGGTATACTCAAGATACTGGGGATATCCAGGGCATGGTACTACAGGCAGCTGGATCCTTCGCCTATAATAGACAAGAGGTTCAATCCCTTTGAAGTGAGGGATGAAGAGTTGAGGGTACTGCAGTATAGATACAACCATCCGAAGATGAGCTTCCGTCTTCTAGCATACTCTATGATCGACCATGACATAGCTTACCTTTCACCCTCTGAAGTCTATAAAATACTCAAGAAATTTGATCTTATAACACCCTGGAAGAGACCGATCTGGGAATCTTCAAAACCAGAAAGGGCCAAATCACCAGATGAGAGATGGCAGGTGGATATCATGTACGTGAAAATAAAGGACAGGTTTTTCTACCTCATCATCTTCATAGATGAATACAGCAGGTACATAACACATCACTCCCTGATGACATCAATGGATTCTGACTCCGTGAGCATCGAAGCGCAGAAGGCCATAGAGAATCTGAGAAGAGATTCCCTGGCCATTCCAATAATACAGTCGGACAACGGATCCGCTTTCATCTCACTGGATTTCAAGATTGTGCTAAACAACAATGGCCTTACTCACAAGAAGATTCACCCTCACACTCCCAAGCAGAATGGGATAGTTGAAAGGGCAAACAAGACGATGAGGGAGGAGCTGTCCCCTCTAATAATAACAGACTACCAGAATGCCCAGAACGAGATATCTAGGATCATACACTGGTACAACTACGAGAGGATGCATTCATCATTGAACTATCTCACTCCAAGCCAGTATTACAGGGGAAATCCAGGTGATCTGCTGAATATCAGGGAAGGGAAATTAGAGATGGCAAGAATAATGAGGAAGGAAACGAATATGAACAAAAGGAAAGGAGGTGAAATGGCAGGTAGTCACACACTAATTTAACTCGCCATTTGTCTCAAACTGCTATAAACAGTACAGGGTACTGTTGCAAATTAGGGTCATGGTCGAAATTCGCAAAAGTGTTACAATTCGGGTCATGAATAGAACATTTTATAACGTGAATGGAGCCACGGTTAATAGAGTGTCAAGCTTGTGAACCCAGATAGACCTTTGCATTCTGGTAGTGGATTCAGCCGAATTTGATTTTCTGAAAGTAATATCCGAGTGCCAGATATATGCTCCAAATCGATAGAAGAATCGCCTCCGACATTTCATATACGGATAAACCAACATTGTTAATTTTCAATGGGCCCAGATCAGCGAGAACTCCCGTCATTATGATGACAAGGGATACAAGAGATAGGGCCGTTGAAAAAATGAAGAATCGATTGTACCTTTTTCTGATTGAATATGAAAGAGCAATTGCTCCTAACG
>JAKATW010000053.1 GCA_021827945.1 Thermoplasmata archaeon | reverse complement strand
CACCAGATCTGTTAATTCTTTCGGTTCTCCAATCTTCAATCCTCCAATTGCAAAACCGTCAAACTCCAGCGACGTCATTAGCGTTGCACTTTCTTTCCTCAAATCAGCATCAAATCCACCCTGTATGATGCCGAATCGTTTCTGTCCTGGTGCCTTGAGAGTAGAGAAAACCCTTCCCCATTCGAAAGTTCTCATGACAGACTGGGAGTACCTCTTTTCATCAGCTCCATAGGGAGGGCAATCATCAAGCATCATGGCAACGTCAGACCCAATCTTTCTCTGTATCTCTGAACTTATCTCAGGAGTTACCTTTACAGACTTTCCAGATTTCCTGTCTCTGAACAAGATGCCATCCTTTTCAATCTTGACAAGTTCCTCTCTCAGAATCTGAAATCCACCGGAGTCTGTAAAGTAACTACCGTTGAATCCTGTATATCCGTTGATTCCTTTGGTTCTTTCCAGAGTTTCCAAACCAGGTGATATTGTCAGGTGAACAGAGTTCGAGATTAGTGCCTTGATGTTCATCTGGTTGACCTTCTGCATTGGCACTGCCTTGACAAATCCTCTAGTTGCGACTGGTAGAAACAGAGGGAGTTCAACTTTCCCCCGAGACAGATCCAACTCCTCGCTGAATTGCACTTATTCGCTATCCTGTCTTGATAAAATACCTTTACATTTGCGCATTTTCAGAGTAGCAGCGCTCACAATAATAGCTTCCTGCCTTGTAGATCAGGTTTTCTGAGAACTCGTTGCAAGAGTCGCACACGCCGTGTATCCCCTTCACAATGCCCTGATTCTTGCTGTCAAGAATTCCGCGAGTGATCTCTATCAACCCCGGAGATATTCTGACTATATCGTTCTCAGTCAGAATTCCAACGATCTCGTTATTGATCATTACTGGAAGTCTTCTAATTCTCTTCTTCCACATCATTTCTGCGGCAGTTTCGAGTGGCATGCCGCCCTCCACGTGAATGAGAGGAGAGCTCATTACATCACTGAGTTTCTTCTCACTTGAGGACATTCCATTTGCGGCAATCTTAGTGACTATATCCCTCTCGGTGACAATTCCCACGATCTGCCCCTGGTCTTCGACCAGCAGTGAGCTGATACCCTTCTGTGCCATTATCTTAGCACCTTCCTCTACCGTTAGCGAAGATTTGACCTTTATCGGATTTCTTGACATTACTTCAGATACCTGTATGAAATTCATTGACCTACCTCTAACAGCGTGTCATCGCCTTCAACCAGCCTAAACGGTCTGCTTATATTCAACAGTTGTTCGATGATACCGATCCTCTTTTCCATGTACGCTTTAAGTTTTCTTGGATCGCCTTTTCCAACCTCAAGCATCCTTCCGGCATCTACGTACAGGTAGGCCTCCATCTTGATCTTGAATGACGTGTCGGAATCCAGGCTGCTTAGGTCAACCCTGTTCATAATTTAACAACAACTGGTTGCAATAATAGTTTTCCTAAATTCCTGTGGAAAGATTTTATTTCAAGTTTCATTATTAAAAAGAAATGTTGTATTTGGGATGTTCTGGGTTCCAGTATACGGATTGGAAGGAGTCTTTCTATCCTAAGGGAATGGAAGAGAACAAGTACCTCATGTACTACTACAAATTCTTTAACTCGGTCGAGATAGATTCAACGTACTACTCGTTCCCTGGTGAAAAGACCGTGAACTCCTGGATATCCAAGATTCAGGGAAAGGAGGATTTCGTATACTCACTGAAGTTCCCGAGGGAGGTCACCCACGATCCAGAAGGGATCACAGAAAAGTCCATTGAAGTGGCAAGAAGCTTCGTGAGCAAGGTGATACTACCGATTAAGTCTTCAGGATTCCTTGGATCTGCACTGCTGCAGTTGTCTCCTTTCGTAGATCCAGTGAAGGATGGACAAGTCTTAGGGAGATTAGAAGACCTTTTCTCATCCGTTTACTCGACCTATAGGCTATCGGTTGAGATCAGAAACAAGAATTTCTTAGACAACAGCGTGTTACCCGCTTTCCTGAACATACTGAAGAAGTTCAATATAGCCCTCGTAAGTGTTGATTCGCCTGGTCTCCCCTATTTCTACTATCCCACCGCTTCTTTTTCCTACATCAGGTTCCATGGACGCAATTATGACCTCTGGTACGGGAAGGGAGACCTAAAAGGGCGATTGAACAAATACGACTACCTTTACTCTGAAGAGGAACTAAAGCCGTGGGTCGATAGAGTACGTGGAATGGGAGATGAGATCTTCATCTACTTCAACAATCATGCTCAAGCCAAAGCAGCCGTAAACGCTGCGGAATTCCAGAAGCTTTTGGGCATAAAAATAGTTAGGAAAGAGAGCCAGACTAACCTGAATGCATTTTAATAGCCCTTGATTATCACTTTCGAATGAAACCCTACCAGAAGTTCGACGCTCTCGCAAATGGGAAGATTGATGCATTCGTGACGAGACACAATATAGATAAAAACTACAGGACATACAGACCCCAGAAGAACTTCGGCGACCTTTCATTCGATTTTCAGAGAAGCAACCTCGAGCTTGATGAGAATGAAATAGCTGCCCTCAGCGACCAGTACATGACCTTCTCTGCTGTTGGTAAGTTCATAAATATAAGTTATAACAACCAAGAATTTTCAAAGACCGTACTGGAGAATGGCATAAGTGGGGAGCTCTATAGATTCGAAGGTAGGAAAGATAAGATTCTCATCGAACACACTAGCGCAAATCCGACTGGACCATTGCACATTGGAAGGGTTAGGAATTCAATCATCGGCGATACTCTCTCAAGAATACTATCGAAATACGGATACAGAGTTACCACCGAATATTATGTAAACGACATTGGGACTCAGGTGGAGGCACTGCTACTTGGTACCGAGATTTTTGGAAAGGAGAATTACACGGAATCGTATCGCAGGATCTACGAAGATTTTGATTCATACAAAGCCAAGGTCGAAGAATACATGATCAGGGCGGAGTCCGGTGACTCTCAATTCCTTGAGACCTCAAGAGAAAGGCTTGAGGTCTTCCTGAGAGATGTTCTAACTGACCTTGAGAGGCTTTCGATTAGGTTCGACTTTTTCATATGGGAGAGCGAATTCATTCTAAATGGGTCTGTCAGGGAAATTATTACAAAACTCACTCCGCTCTTGAAGGACGACAACGGTGCAAAATACATCGAATCAGGCAAGGATAAGATGTACCTCATAAGATCTAATGGAACTTCCGTTTACTTTACCAGAGACATTGCACATCATCTGAAGAAGTCTTCAGAATATGATAACTCCATAACGGTACTTGGAGAAGACCACAAGTCTTACTTCAAGAAGATAGATACAGCGATGGAAATACTTGGTGTTCACAACGTTCATGCCCTTTTCTATTCGTACATCTCTACGAAAGAAGGCAAGATGAGCACAAGGCGGGGAAACGTGGTATACGTCAGGGACTTCATCGATGAAGCCATCGAAAGAGCAAGAGAGGAGGTCCTCAAGAGAAGAACGGATCTCTCCGAGGATGAGGTGAGCGAAATATCAAACAGAATAGGTATTGCTGCCGTAAGATATCACATCATCAAGTACTCTCCGGACAAACCGGTCACATTTGACTGGCAAGAGGCGCTAAACTTTGAGGGAGATGCTGCACCGTTTGTGATGTATTCCTATGCAAGGTCCAAATCCATCCTTTCAAAACTTGATAAGGAAACTGAGTTGGTATGGAAGTTCAACGAGCCTGAGGGTGCCCTGCTTAAGGAGATTGCACGCTTCCCTGAAGTTGTAGAGGATGCAGTTAGGCATTCCAGACCTGACAAGATTGCGAGGTATTCTTATGAACTTGCAAGTGCGTTCAATCAGTTCTACAGAGATTGTCCGGTACTTGACAGCGGTGAACACTTCCAGAAAAGAATAGAGATAGTGAGAACTTTTACAAAAACTATGGAAGAATTGTTTCAGATGCTTGGTATACAAGCATCCGATAAAATATAAAAGAAAAAAGAAGAGTTTAGACCTTTAACTGCTTCTTTGGTGGCTTGTTCTCCTTGGGCCTCTTCCTTCTGACAGTGACGTCATAGTAGATGAATGACAACACTCCTATTGCAACTACTATACCGCCAACCAGTGCCGGTAGCTTCCAAGCCGCTTGTGCGACTGATACTGCTTTCGTTACGGATGTGTTAGTGTTGAAGAAAGTCGGTTGGTTTACCGCATGAACTGTGATGATCATGGAATAGCTGCCGGAACTAGGTGGAACGAATGTCATTGAAGCGTTTGCAGACTGGTTCGAAGAAAGGTTAGCGAATGTCTGATTCTTTACGATCTTGCTCCCAATCTTGATCGTCACGTAATAGCTTGATGCTGTCTCCAATCCAACGTTCTTAAGGTCGAGCTTCAGAACCGATGAAGAACCTTCGACATAGGTGCTTGGATATGTTACGTTCATTATCTCGACTTCAGGACCAACCGCATTCACACTAAGGCTCTGTGAATTCGTATTGGTGTTGTTTGACTGATCCGTAGCCTTGAGCTTTATGGAAAATGTTCCGTATTCTAGGAAAGCGACTGTCAAAGTTGAGTTGTTCGATGAAGCGCCGTTTACCTTGTAATCAACATTCGGTTTTGCGACGGTACCGTTAGAGAATGTAAAGTACCAGGTGTAGGAAACGATGTGTCCTCCGTTCGGTGCAGTTGTCTTGGATCCGTTTAACGATACATTCTGATACTGCTTGGTTGATGTGATAACCTTTCCAGATGTTACGTTGTATATCTGGAAAGCAACCACTGGAGGAGTCGTATCGTTAACATGAATCGTTATGCTGACATTGAAGCTATTCCCGACTCCATTCTTGACTGTCGCATATGCATGCTCTACAGTGGTATTGAATGTCGGAGTCGAAAAGGAGTAGGAGACGTTAGTTCCAGTTTCAGATGACCCGGCTATGACCCAGTTAACTGAAATAGGAACCCCGCTGGACTGTCCCGAAGGCAGTAAATCTTTGGAATTTATAGAGTTAAAGTATACCGTTTGAGTTTGGTCCACATAAAGTACGTACGAATCGGAAGATGAAGTTGTTGCGTTAAGCCTAAGCTGGCCATTCTGGATCACTCTTAGATTGAACTGAGGATTCAGAGAGTCTCCTATTATTGTAAAGTTTGTCTGATTCGTGACGCCACTAGAACTTGTCACGGTTAGAGAAACTGTGTGCGATCCGCTAGTGAAATTGTACGTGATGTTGTATCCGTACATGGTTGAACCACCCAGCTGCCACGTAAAATTCATTTCCTGATAGTTGTCCATCCCAAGAACAGTGTCGTAGGGTACTTTGCTCGTATTGATTGTGACAATTTTTCCAACAGGGACTAGAAGAGTGAAATTCGATGTAGTGTTTGACGCTATTGTCGATTCAAATGAACCGCTCCATGTCGCAGAAATCTGACTCAGTTTCAGGAGAGGCTTTGCCTGGGGTGCTATCTTGATTGTGAGGAATCCATTCATGCTGCTGTTGGTAATCGTTATCGTTCCAGAGAAACCAGAAACCGTAGCTACGCCTGAATTCACAACATTTGCTCTCTGGTATGGAGAAGGAATGCTTAGTTGAGTCACATAGGTAAGCGCTGTGGTGTTATTGTCATTCTGGTTCAGATACACTCTGATACTGCTATAACTCTGTACCTTCACGTTAGACTGGGAATACGTCGCAGTATAGCTGAATTTGTAAGTACCGCCAGATGCACTGAATGTAGTGTGCACGCCAGTTGAGTTGTATGAATAATTGTTGTAAAGAACCGTGTTTGCTGTCGTGTAAGGAACTGTCACGTTCAGGATTGCCCACAAGTCGCCTGTGCTGAGACCATTAAGCTTCAGCTGATTGTAGAGAGATCCCGCATTGGAATATGGAAGGAACGGAAGTACTGTTGCGTTTGTAAGAGTTACCCCTCCACTGATTGTGACGTTCTGGAAACTTGAGCCAAAAGAGATCGTCTGCGTTTGTTCAACGCTAGACGGTGTCAGAGCTACTGTCTGGTACATTGCTGCTCCTCCAGCGGTCGTTGTTACAGGCAAAACGGCCGGTAGGAAGCCCGGAGAGGAGACCACAAGGCTGTACGTACCTGCCGCTAGTGAAAGGTAGTAGTAGCCATTCGTGAAATCATCCGAAGAAAGTAGGGCACCTCCCTGATATATAGAGACCTCAACTCTGTTTACTGAAGCGCCTGTAGTTGAAGACACAGTTCCCTGAACATTTTCTGAGGTTGTGACATTAGCAACTACGGTGTTATTCTTACCTGATGAAATATTCGTAAGGTACAATGAGTAGAATGCTCTTGAAGTTGAATTGTACTCTACTGTTAGCATCTGAGATCCAGAGACGGATGTAACTTCGAAACCCGAGTTCGGATTGGATACATTGACTTTTGTAGCTTTGAGTTCCAGTCCATTCGGGAGAGTAAGATATACGGATGCAATCTGCGACTGCGCGACTCCCTTTACTGTAACATACACGTAGGATGATGCAGTAGAATAACCGACACTTATGCTTTTCAATACAGAATTTCCTACGTAAGCTGTACCGTTGCTCTTTACACTTATACTAGCATGATATGCATCATACACTATTGATGATGTAGAGATTTGGCTTGGAACATAAATTACATAGTTTCCGGGATAAACCTGGAATGCAACGTTCGGATTTGAGACGCTGCTTGCTAGAACAACTCCATTCGCGCTCTCCAGCTGGACGTTAACTCCACTTGCTGGAGATTGTCCGTTCCCCAGCACCGTAAAACTAAATGTTACCTTTTCCGCTCCCTGTACTTGGCCGAGTGCCGCTCCCAAGAGTCCCCCCATCACCATAATGGTGATGACGAACAGAGCTGCTGTTTTTCCAGATTTCTTAAGCATCTTGGTATTACCCCCTAAAGATGTCTGGTAATTATAATTACTATTAAACAGTTGTTATGATTTTTCCTTGCTGGAAAATTTATATTTACTATTTATTATGTTTTTCGTCCAAAATATGTCAATAACAGTTAAATTTCTAATTTCGTTACCGAATACCGTGAGTAAGTTAAGGATTGTGATAGCATTTCTCTTCCTTTTCGTCATCTTCACAGTAGTTGGTCTGATCATAGGATATTTGGTCGGTAATGCACTTGACTGGATAATCATCTTCGTCGCGTTTGCTGCACTAATGAACCTGATTTCTTACTTCTTCTCTCACAGAATCGTCATGTGGAGTTACCACGCGAAGACCATTCAAGAGAGCGACGAACCAAAACTGTTTGCGACGGTGAGAGATATATCGCAGAATGCAGGCTTACCAATGCCAAAGATTGCTATTGCAGATATTCCTGTCCCCAATGCATTTGCGACGGGACGGAGCAAGAAGAATGCTTACATAGTCTTCACCAGAACGATACTTAGCATGCTTAATGAGAGAGAACTCAGGGGGGTCATCGGTCACGAACTTGGCCATGTAAAACATAACGATATCCTAGTAGTGACGGTTGCTGCGACGATAGCTTCAGCACTAATGATAGGTGCAAGGATCTTTGGATTTAATGCCCTGTTTGGAGGAAGGAAGAGCGGTCAAGACGTCATTTTAATGGTCGTTTTACTGGTGGCTGCAGTAGGGGCACTAATGCTCCAACTTGCCATCTCAAGACAGAGAGAGCTCTTTGCAGATGAGCACGGAGCAAGGATCAATAACTCCTCGGAGGGTCTGATCAGCGCACTTATGAAACTGGAGGCATGGAACAGCAAGAAACCTATGCTAAGGGCAAACCCCGCTACCTCTAGTCTATTCATCGTAAACCCGTTGGGAGGAGCAAATGTCAGAAATCTGTTTTCAACACATCCGCCATTAGACACTAGAATCAGAAAACTGCGTGAACTAGGGATATAACCGCTCCTGGGGCTTGAGATCTGGAATCTTCTCCTCCGCCTCGACGTATATTCTATCGACAAATGGGATTGAAGACTTGATCGATAGCTCAATCTCGTCAATCGCCCTCTCAATTTCACCAGTACTCAAACCGTCCTTGAAGTTGAGATCCATTGCAAGCAAAATCTTCTCTGGACCCTGGTAAATGGCCTTTATATCCAAGATCTTGTTAACCGAGCTGTTAGATTTAAGTATCTCTTCTATTTTTTTCTGGTCTCTTGCAGAGATACCCTCCCCAATCAACAGGTCCTTACTCTTCTTGGAGAGATAGAGACCCGATACCATCATTATGATTCCGATCACTATCGATGAGGCAGCATCGAATACGTTATTCTTAGTTATAAGGGATAGAGTGATCCCTACAAACGCTGTTCCGACTCCAGCAAGTGCTGCAGTGTCTTCGACCAGCGCTGTCAGCAAGACGGGATCTTTGAAGTCCTTCATGAAAGATACTGGATCTGCATAACCCTGTTTTCTGTATTTGGAAAGAAAGAAGCGAGATGATATGAAGAGAACGTAACCATCAACTGCGAATGAAAATGCCAGAACCAAGTACGCGGATATCGGATCCCTTATCTTATAGGGGGTCGTGAGTTTTAACACACCCTCGAAAAATGTCAGCACTCCGGAAATGCCGAAGACGAGTATTGCAACCACGAAAGACCAAAAGAATTGTTCTCTCCCTCTCCCGAATGGGAATTTCGATGCATCCTTCTTTGTACTCAGATTGTACCCAAGCAGTAGGAGGAACTGGTTAACAGTGTCTGACGAGGAGTGAATTGCTTCTGCCAGCATTGCTGCGCTTCCGCTAAATATTGCAGCAATGTACTTTGTGATTGCTATTAGCAAATCTCCCAGAAACGCCCTGACCACTACATTTCTGGTTGTAGTTTTAACTAGAACCATCTTTTCTTTCTATGGTGGTATGTTAGAAAATCATATATTTATATTCAGTGTTAAAGAATCAGGAGATAAGTGATACTTCGTCTACTTCTACCTCTCCAACGTTTGGAAAAGAACGTATCTTCTGCTCGACGTTGTCGACGAGCCCACCCTCATCGCCCATTATGACAATGACCTTCAAGACTTTTATTCCGTACGCAAGTTCCTCAATGCTGCTCCTTCCGAGAGCATAACTCTTTGAGAGATCCTCTTTGAGTCCCTTCTCTATGGAAGAAAGATCCTTGCTCTCATCCAAAGGCATGACTTTAAATGAGACTGCAACTTTCCCCAAAATTATGGCCCCCTAAATCCGCATTTCGGGCATTGGTATTGAACAGACAGTTCCCTGCAGTTGCTGCATCTGCTGATAGTCTCCTGGCCACAGGAGGGACACTTGAACGTAGTTGCTCCCCTTTCCTGCAGATCCGATCTGCACGATGTACAGAACTCAAGTGCATTGACTTCCATGAGGCATGCGTATACCTTCAGACATAAAAAGTCTGTCGGTTTCTATCCTAACTTCCCCAGAACGGACTCGTTTTCCTTCTAAGATTCTTGATGTCGTCCATTATCATGTTCTCATCGATGTTTAAATTCTCTTCCTTGAGTAGTCTGAAATCCCTTTCATTGATATCTGAATACAATATGTCTCCTTCCCTTATCTGTCGCCCTACGGTTATGTTATCCATTGCAATAGCAACTTCATCTCCCTGATTTGCCTCATCAAGCGACTGTTCCCCCGTTCTTATGCTCTTGACCGGCCCTACATTGGAACCATCGATTTTCATCAACTGTGTCCTGACCCTCAGTTTCCCTCCTATGATCCTGACACCGAAGATTGCGGGCTTGGAGACCCTGAATACATTCCCCTCCATTACCAGTAGCTTGCAGGGGAACGTCATTGCCTTTCTCTTCTGTTCTAATTCTCTCTGTTTTATCTCTTCTCTAGTCTTTACAAGGTCGTCCTTTATTGAATAGATGATTTTGTTCTCAATTATGCGGACATCCTGAAAGTCTTTGACCTCTACAGGTACGTTGAATGCTATGATTATCCTGTTTTCCGGAACCGAGTTGGTTCCAGCGTCGGTAAAATCTCTCTTTGAGACCGGTCCGACTTCCGCCTTCTTTATCGGTACGTTGATCCTGCTAAGCTCGTAGACCAGTGCTTCCAGTCCTCCAACAGTATCTGCCTTTGCAACTATACCCTCCGAAGAAGGCCGGAAGGAGCCCTTGATTGCATCCTCAATGGACTTTTTGAGTGTTATGAGATCACCGGTTGCTTCCTTGAAAGGACTTCCCGGTATGACGCCTCCCTCTCCCTGGAACAGTATTCTGATACCGGATGCAGCCCTAACCTCAGACACCGGCAAAAACCTATCTCTCGGATCCCTTATTTCGTCAAGGGGCTTTGGCTTGAATATACCCTTCACCCTCAGTGCCTTTATCCCACCTACCGTCCCTGTGAGTACGGTTTCTCCTCTCTTGATGACACCACTGTAGAGTATTGCATCCGAGACCTCTCCCATGCCCTTCTCTTCTCTTACTTCTAGGATTGTCCCTTCCGCAGTCTCTTCTTCGTTCCTCAGCTGAGATTCCAAGAATGTCTGCGCTAATCCCGAAAGAACCATCAGTAGATCTGGGACTCCGTAACCAGACTTGGCAGAAAGCGGTACGATAGCGACGTTTCTCGTAAAATCAGATATCCTGTCGTACCTGTCTGCGCTGAATCCTTCCCTGTATAGTTGAGAAGACAGCTGGAAGAGCTTGTTGTCCAGCTCCTCCAATTTTGATTGATCTGTGTTCTTGATTGACGGGATGAATGCTCCTTTCATGCCTGAAAATCCTTCGATGAGATCGACCTTGTTCGCTGCCACGACAAACGGTGTCTTGAACTTCTTTAACACCTCCAGTGATTCTCTCGTCTGGGGCATTATGCCTTCTCTGACATCAATGACCAAAACTGCTATGTCCGCGATCGATCCTCCCCTTATCCTGAGGCTAGAAAACGATTCATGTCCGGGAGTATCTATGAAGAGTAAACCCGGGATCTTGAAGCTCCTGCTACCAATAATGTCCGCACAGATTCTTACTATTTCCTGTATGGGTACCTCTGTGGCTCCAATGTGTTGGGTGATCCCCCCCGCCTCACGGGCTGCAACCACTCCCCCTCGTATGTTATCGAGAAGTGAAGTCTTGCCATGATCCACATGGCCAAGAACTCCTACAATTGGTTGCCTGACCCACATAAACCATCACAGCCAATCTTTATCCGCCCTCTCTAAGCTCAGGATTTCTCTATCCTCGAAGAATATAGGAATTTCGTACTTCGCAGAATCTTCTGAATCGCTGGCATGGATCAGGTTGAAGTCAATACCTGTTGAAAAATCTCCCCTGATGGTGCCGGGTTCTGCCTTTGCACCGTTTGTGGCACCAACTAGCTTCCTCACAATATCTATGCAGTTATTTCCCTCAATGACAATAGCGACCAGTGGTGCTGACGTTATATAGTTCAAGAGCGAGTCGTAGAATGGTTTACCTTTATGAACAGCGTAATGTCTTTCTGCCCTATCTTTATCGAGTCTCATCAGCTTAAGAGCGGTCACCTTGAGCCCCTTGTCTTCGAACCTAGAAATAATCTCTCCGACTTTGGATCTGGCGACACCATCTGGTTTTATTAAAACTAGAGTTCTCAAGAGTTCATCCTCCTCAGCTTTCTTTTGAGGGTTCGGCCACTTCCTGCTTTATTTCTTTCCTCTCTTCAGCAGTTGCAGTAGTTTGTTTCTGGATGGCTTCTTTGGAGAATTTAATCCTCTGTGCCTTTTCCTCTCTTCCCTCTTCTGTCCATCTTACCCTTCTGGGCTCTCTGTGAAGCTTCAGGAAATTCTTTTCGCACTTAGATGTGTCAAAATACAAGATAGACCCGTCTCTCTTTATGTACATCTTACCAGTTCCGAATTCTATCTTGCTTCCACAGAATGAACAGTATCTGGTTTCCATAGCGATCACCTCACCGAAAGTTTCCTTGCTTCTCTGGCCGTTTCCTTAAGCATGAGGATATCGCCTATCCTTATGGGTCCCATGACGTTTCTAGTAAGAACCCTACCCTGATCTCCTCCTGCCAGTACCTTTATCTTGACCTGCGTGGCTTCGCCTGCCATTCCAGTCCTACCGACAAGCTCCACAACTTCGCATGGAATGGCGTCATTCTCTGCCATTTTCTATCACTCTTTATTTCTTTATTTCCTTGAATTTGTCAGTGAGTTCAGTCAGCAGCTGTTTTCCATTGCCAGGTTCGATAATCGCCACCGTGGCAGAACTCTTTAACTTGACTTTCTGTCCAAGGTCTTCTTTCTTTTGAACATAGAAGTAGGGAATTCCTTTCTCTTCGCACAGTAAGGGTATGTGGAGAACAACTTCGGGTGGCTGTATGTCCTCTGCTATGACCACTATCTTAGCCTCCCCTCTCTCTACTACCTTAGTAACTTCATTTGTTCCCTTCCTTATCTTTCCAGTTTCCGAAGAAACCTCTACAAGTTGCAGTGCTTTTGTTCTTAGGTCATCCGGCGTCTGGAATCTAACATAACTAGTTTCTGCCATTATCTTACCTCCTTCACCTTTTCAGTCATTGGTCTTTAGGTATTTTATGAGAATATAAAAAGTTTCGGCGATTCTGAGTTCATTGGATCGTTCTCAAAACATTATGCATTATTATGCACAACCTCGTTCGAAGCGTATACCATCTCGGTCCTTCCTTCTCCCGCAATATCAGGTTTATCGCTAGTATGAAGATATTCACCCATCACCGATGGTAAAGAGGCCATCGCACTCACGGGGAACGGGT